>PWHD01000045.1 GCA_003555335.1 Mollicutes bacterium
CCTCGTCCTCGAAACGGATCGGGGCTTGTTTGGAGGCCCGGCGGTCCAGCTGGTTGAGCATGAAGAAGCGGCTTTCGTCGCTTGATGCGTCCGGCTCTTCCGGGGTCGGCTCAGGCGCCGGAGCCGATTGTGGCATCTTTTCAGTCAACGCTTGGCGTCTGACTTCGTTGGTGATGATAAAAAGCACGATCAGGATGATGAGCACCAACAACGTGATGACGTACAAATAGATCGCCACTCGGCTTGTCAGTGCAAACCAAAGGCTTTCCACCAAGAAAGAAAACATAGACTGTATGGGTATGGATACGGATTGTGTGATCATAAGACACCTCTATTCAGGATACGCTGGTATGATTGGTGTGCATCGCTTTAAGCAACGCTTTAGATTTGTTCAAATATTCAAGACCGAAGAGCTTTTCAAAAAGGTCGAGCATCGCCTCTTCCGTTTGCTCGTTTCCATTGAAATCAATGGTCGAGGCGATAGGTAGAAGCTTAGAAAAGAGTAACCGGTCGATGGCTTCATGGTTATCTCCGCCAAACAATAGGAACGTCGAGGCGAAGCGTTCAAGCCGTATGAACAGCTGATTGTCCATTTTAAAGTCGGCTCGTTGATTGAGATATCCTTCGATCTGATCGAACTTCTTCCATTCGTCCTCATCGAGGTAATACTGTTCCATGCCCTCGTTAAAAAGATTCTTCATGGTCTGATACGAAAGTTTGACGCTGTTTTGATAGACGGTTTCCTTCGGTTTGATCGGCGTGGCCTCCAAATCGATAAAGACTGTGCTTTTCAGGAACGTCTCATCGAGTGAAGACGTTTCAACATCGTTTGCAAGCAAAGCAATCCAGATGTTGCTTGGCATGGTCAGCTGGTACTCTTTCAAGAGGTCATCGAAAGCCGATGACACGTTGGGCTTAAGGGCGTAGTCGATGATTTCTTCAAAGTCTTCTTGGAAACGGTGAAGATCCACACCGCTCAACGATAGAATGTTCAGTTTGTTGCGGTCCGCATGGGCGCGCTCGAGACATTCTTTGAACGCATGGCCACCACTTAAGAGGTCCGCTACCGATTCATCCTCGTCCTCAAGCGCATCCGCATGGAGTTTGGCACCGATGAAATCGGTGAATATCTCCAAAAAACGCTCAGTGATTTCAGGGTTTTTATGACGAAACACCATGAGTTTTGATGACGCCAGCGAGGCGAACATCTCACGCATGGTGTTGATTTCGACGGACAGGCCGTTATCTTGCATGTACTCCTTGAGCGAAAGCGCATACTGATCGCTTTCAATCGATTGTTCAAAGGATGGTTCTTTCTCGATGATTTCTTCCGGTCTTAGAATCTCGAGCGTTTCAACGATGGTTTCGTCTTCTTCTTGCACATAGTCTTCCGATGGCTCTTCTGCATCCGCTTCTTCAGTAATCTCCTCATTTGATAGCGGCTCAAACGGTTTTTTCAACGCATCATTGAATACTTCCTCGTTGAGCGGCTTGGCATACGGCATGGCTTCCAGAACGAACTGGAACGCCTGATCATATCGTTTGTTACGATTTTGCCTGCGAAAGGTCAACACCTCATGCAGCACATAATACCCGTTAAGCACGACCGCACCAATAATGACCAGATAGAACTGAAGAATGTGCGTGAACATTAACGCCCAATACAACAGAACAAGGTTGATGGCAACCATCAAGAAACGAATGATTCCGATATGGTGTTTTACAAATAGTTCAGTCAGTTTTTTCAACATAATCAACTCTTTCACCCAAGATGTCATTTATTCCAAAACAAAAATGCCTCAAATTACTAAACACAGTAATGTTGAGGCATAATTCTCTCCGTGTGATTGTGTACAACCAATGATGTCCATATGATTATCCCCTACATTAAATCCCCATTTAATATATGTCCTATTATAGTACAAAGCCGGTTTAATTTAAACGTTTTTTTATAAACAATGGAATCATTTGCAAACTTTATAAAGAACTTGATTCTTTAGTTTATTGACTGGACGTGTGAAATGTTCGGATTTTTATAGTCCATCCATCATTTTATCTCTCGCGATATTTTTATCAAACTCGCTGATCATGCCATGGAGCGATACCACAACATCTCTTTTTTCTTGAGCACTGATCATTGTCTTCGTGTTAATGAGTGTCTTCAGGCTTTTCTCATACTCATTCAACACATTGTACGTCTTTTGCTCAAGAGCATCTGCGATGCCAGCAAACACCAAATGTGCGCAGTCGTTAATGAAAAGCCGTTCCGCTTCCTGAAGGTCGATTCCATGTGATATGGCTTGTGCTTCCAGATCGTTTTCTTTGTCCATGTGCTTCAGATATTCCTTAATCACTATGTCGATGAACTTGTAGGATCTGACGTTGGCATGTCGACCAAACAATGTCGTATTGCCAACGATTCTTACCAGATTAGAATATGTGATTATGTTGTGCCTTGGTTCACCTTCTTTGGTGTTAAGCATCATGTTATAGATTTTTATTGCCCATCGTTCCTGCAAGACAGTATTTCTGAATACTTGAAAGAACTCGTGTGGAATATCATGCGATTCGGATATATTACGATACCGATACGGATTGTTGATCTCGGTTTCTAATATTCTATTTTTTCCGTGTGTGGATTTGTTATATAATTCGGCGTATAATTTGATACGTTTTTGATACTTTTCTGGTTTGTAAATGAAAGAGTCTGTACCGAAGATATCTTGAAACGTCGATTGAACTTCCTGATTGTCTTTGTCAAAAAACGTAAACACACTTGTAAAAATTCTTTTTGATGTCGGACGACCATCACGAATGTTTAACAACTCATCATAATATGCATGTTTTCTATTGTTTTCATTCAGGCTTGTGTACATACAGCTCATGGCTGAAATGTAGATGTTTAATTTTACTTTATTATTTACATAGAGAATGTAACTAAAGAAGTAATAGATTAGCATCAGAAAACTAATCATCAGCAACACAATCAGCACCGCTCGAATCACAGGGAAATTGCCGAACATGAATATTCCTATGAACGCAAAAGCGTTGATAAAAGCAAAAAGTGTCAAAAACCATTTTATCTTAAATGGTATCTTATTAAACACCAGCATATAATGTTCCCTTAAAAGAAATTTTCCATATTCGATGCCCAGGACACGTTTACTCTCGGCCAACGATGTGAGTCCCAGCACCGTAAAATTGATGGCCACAATGGAAATCAATACGGCATGCTCAATGCTGTTCAAGGACTCCACTGCAATAATCCAACTGTTCACTGTCATTAATAAATCCCCTTCCGAATTCCAATAATATTTTTTTAGATCTCAACTCAGAATTACGATGAGCGACCTAAATGGCTTTCATTTATATTTTAATACATTCTTTTACCTTTACATACTAAGTATACCCCTAATCGTATTGAAGTCAAAGGTGCGGTTCTCACCCATGATAAAAAAACCGCCGCCAAAAGGCGACGGTTATGATTACTTTACACTAAAGAGCAAGGTTTTGTACGCATTGTGAGTCATCGGTTTGAACGTAAGTTCTCCGCTTAGTTTTGGAACATCCTGTTCATCCGGTGTGTTGATGGTTCCTTTGCTTAGGGTAGAATCTTTGATTGGATCTTCCGCAAGGTTCGCCGCATCCACATGATTGAACAGATGATGATTGAACGTTAGTACTGTAGAATCCAATGTGGTCGGATACGGATTCAACGTTCTCAGTGCCAGACGCTTTTTATCTTCGGACACTTTGAGAATGGTGCTGTTCAAATCGTTAGCTTTGAACAGACTGAGCGCATCACTCCACGCGCCTTGCGTGTCATATTCCGCATAGTTTCGTACCAGTGGCGGATTGGTATAAAGCGTCATCAGGGATTCGTGGTCCACATCCTCCCTTAACGGCAAGAACGCATATTCGGCGGTGAAGGTGCCCTTCAGTTGTGCGTCGGGCGTCGCACATACGGCACCGCTTCTGCGACCCGGACGATAGGGAAGGTTCTCATTGCCCATATAGCCCACTCCGCTCAAAACGGTCAACGCGATGGTTTGTTCGTTCGGAATCTCGTAGTGAGGCAGACCTTTGTTCAGGACGAGGAACGGCTTGTCGACATCCGTAAAGCCCTGGTAACGATGGGCGCTGTAGGTCGGGTAGTACCGTTCGGACCAGCCGTCGTTCATGCTTTGCTCAGTTTCCTTGTGTGTGTTGGTCCGTCTGATCTGACCGAGTTGCGTATCGGCCACATGATGAGGCTTGGGGGCGTCGGTCTGAAAACGGACCTGAAGACGGTGATTGGTGACACAGTTCTCGATGGTGGTCTTGAATTTCACATACGGCGATGTCGGTTCGAGGATGATGTCGGTCATGATGTCAACGGGAGTCGTTTCCTCACTGCGTTCCTCGAGCGTAGTGTTCGTAGGCACCTCGATCCGGTGCGTGAGTCTGAGGATTTTCTCGACACAGCCGTCTTTGACAATTTCTCGGTTTATCAGGCGATCCTTACTGGAAACCAGCGTATCTTTCTTGGGCGGTGAATAGTCGTATTCATCGCCGGCGTTTCCGCCATCGACAAACTCGAGCTGATTCTCATGAGTATGTCCACTAACCTTGTCCGTGATGCTCAGGCGGCCATCGGGTTGAACCTTGATTGCGATATGGTCGTTTTCGATGTGATCGGCTTTTATTGTCCCGGTGGTTTCGTGGGATGGTTCCCCTTGTTCGTTGATGTAAAGTGTATGGTATCCGATGCCCTCACTCTTAACGGGGATGGTGATGTCCGTCTCGTAGTAGTAATCATCCGGAATGGGCGTCAGGGACACTTTGGTGTCTTTGAGGTTCATGGTCTTTTGGTTTTCGATGTCATAAGGGACAGGCGTTCCGTCTTTTTCATGGATGGAGAATGTCTTCTCCTTGGTGAAGACGGTCGTCTTGACGACGCTTGTGCCACGGGCTAGGGTTCCGTTGAAGACAATGATCGGTCTTCCGGCATGAGCGTCATAACGTATCAGTCCGTGAAGGTGTTCCATCTGGGTGTCAATAAGCGTATGTGCAATCTGGTTGGCATATAGGTAGCGCATACGCATTTCCTTATGGACGTCGTCGGTGCATACTGTACAGATGGAATCATGGGCATGGTTCTCCACAATGTACTTCCATCCCTTTTGAATGATGTCCACGTTGTCTTCGTTCGTATCGATGAACTGTAGCGCGTTCAGGGGTTCAAGAATGCTCTCGTATAGCCGCTCGAGGTCGAAGTTGTCCCGCTTGATGTCTAAACGGGTGCCTGCGATAGAGGCATGGACACGGCTGTAGTGCCCTTTTCTGAATTCGCCGCTCAAGGTATGCATTTCGGATGACGCTTTGGCGACTGCGGCCATGTGTGTGTCGATGCCGCACAGCCTGAACACGTCGTTTTTATAAATTTCCGAATCGTTAAGGGCTTTGACGGCTTCACAGAGGTGACTCTTGGCGAAGCATTGGTCGCTTCCGCTCATCAGAAGAAACTGGTCATTGACCAGCCGTCCGTTGAACAGGTCCATCTCCATGTTCTCCTTGATGACGGCTTCGCTTTTTTCTTTTTCAGGAGAAAGGAACATGGCGTTGCCGTAGCCTTTGGGCATCCATTCGGCAACGATTTTCTGTCCGTCGATGCCTTTCCAGTTGAAGGCGTTATACGGAGTGTCGTCATCGTCGATGCCCCGGTAGATCAAGGCATACGGCATGTCGAACCCTTTGAGCAGAGAGGGGATGACGGCGGACTGACCGAAGGAATCGGGCAGATAGCCTGTTTGCATCTCGGAAGCAAACGGAACGGCGATGCGTTTTGAAATCAGACGATTGCGTACCAGGGATTCAAAGGAAGGTAAAAAGGTATCGGGTTGGACATACCAGGGACCGGGAATAAGACGGTTGGTCGCGAATGCTTTTTTGAGACGATCCCGGTTTTCAGGTTTGACCGCCAGATAGTCCTCGATCAGACTGGTCTGTCCGTCCAGGGTGAAGACGAAATCCTCTTTGCTGAGGATTGTATCGATGAGGTGATCCATAAAAGGGATCAGGCGGACACGGTTTTCCTGGAAGGTCTTATGCCATTCGCGATCCCAGTGCGTATGGGCGATAATATTAAACGTTGTCATATGAAAAATCCTTTCGTATAAGTAAAGATACAATCTTTAAAGATTGCATCTTTACGTTTTGATTATTCGAGTTCGATCTTGAGGTCTTCTTGGCTTTCAGAGTCCCATTCTTCCTCGACCGGCTTCTTGAAGAGGATCAGCAGTGCTGTGGAGATAGCGATTGCGGTCACGATGGAAAGCAGGAACAGTGGGATGTTGCTTGCCGGGGGAATGCCGACGATGCCTGAGACACCCGGTGTGGAAACGCCGAAGGTCATCATCATCGCGCCTCCGACAAAGGCGCCGATGACATTGGCACCAACCACACGGACCGGATCTCTGAATGCATATGGCAAGGCGGCTTCGGTGATGCCGACCAGGCCGCTGATCAGTGCCGTCGGGCGTTGCTCGATTTCGGAAGCGGTATACTTTCTTGGCATGATTTTGGTCGACAGGGCAAGCGCGATGCCCGGTGCCATGATGCCCGGGAAGACCGCTGCGTTCGCTTCAAAGCCGAATCCGCTCGGATCCGCCCAGACGGCGAACACGAAGGCGATGGCGATTTTGTTGATGGGGCCGCCCATGTCAAAGGCACACATGGCGGAAAGCGTACCACCAAGGATAATCGCGGTCAATGTGGTGGCCTGCATGCTGATGAGGCCGTCAATGATAAAACCATAGAGCTGTCCGACGACCAGGCCGACCGGATACACCATGATAACGTACATGATCCAACCCGCAACAATCGGAATGATCAAAGTAGGGCGCAAGGAATCGATGACTTCAGGGAGTTTGACCTTCTTTAGCTGATGGACAAGATACCCTGCTAACAACCCTGCGATCACGGCACCTAAGAATCCGGATTCTTCCGCACCGTCAAGGACAGGGTTGGCTGCGATCCATCCACCGATAAACCCAGGGGCGATTCCGGGTTTCCCCGCCATGGCATAGGCCACGTAGGCGGCGAAGAACGGGGCGATGAATCCCATCACGGTCCAGGCGAATCCATTGAGGGTCGTGACCCACTCAATTTCGGCATTGACGTATTCGCTGATGATCCCGGTAAAGGCGATCGTCATACCGGCGAATACGATGAACGGAAGCATGTAACTGATTCCGGTCATTAAAGACTTGCGAATGTTCATAATAATTCCTCCAATTTATTTTTTGTTTCTACGTTACGTGTTTTTGATCTTTGATTCGATTTGATTAAGGACGTTTTTCGGGGACTTGATGATGGTTTTCTGAGGGATGCTGACTTTGGGGATGTTGTCGAAACGTTCTTTCTTGCTGATTCCGACTTCAACTGCCAGAATCAATACATCGGCATTTTCGATGTCTTCTTTGGTGAGTTCGTTCTCAATGCCCGATGCGC
>PWHD01000068.1 GCA_003555335.1 Mollicutes bacterium
ATATTATTTTTCACATATCTATACAAAAGCCTGACACCGGCTCCGGTTGCACCTTTTCCCAGGTAGGATTCTTTTTGATCCAGGTGAGCAATACCGGCAATATCAAGGTGAATCCATGGGTAATTGACAAAACGTTTAAGGAATTTTCCGGCTGTTATGGCTCCTGCATTATTGCTTTTGCCGATATTACGGATATCTGCTATATCTGATTCGATTTCTTTATCGTATTCATCCCAGAAAGGCAGCTCGGCTATTCTTTCATATACTTCCATACCGGCTTCTTTTAACTCGTTCATTTGTATTTCAGCACCATCTTCAACAGCCACAAGGCCGTATTTTCCAACTGCCCTTTGCGCAGAGCCTGTAAGGGTTGCTATATCTATTACTAGTGAAGGATTGAACTTTGCAGCATAGCATAGTGCATCAGCCATAATAAGGCGTCCTTCTGCATCCGTGTTAAGCACTTCTACTGTCACCTCGTTACTCATAGTTATAATGTCCCCCGGCAATAAAGCATTATTACTTAACTGGTTATCAGTAGCAGGAATAAGGCCTATTACATGTACCGGAAGCTTTGTTTTTGCTATGGCATATATTGCAGCTAAAACTGCGGCTCCACCTGCCATATCCGATTTCATATCTTCCATAGCCGTGGAAGGTTTTAAGCTTAGCCCACCGGTATCATACATTATGCCTTTACCCACAAGTATTATAGGTTTTTGATTTTTACAATTTTCAGGCTGCCATTCAAGTTGGGTAAATGTTGGCTCATTTTGACTTCCCTTGTTAACAGCTAAAATGCCTGCCATATTAAATGAAGCAATTTGCTCCTTGCTTAAAATTGTGGTCTTTACCCCAAGAGGACTGCAAAGTTCACTTGCTTTTTTTGCAAAATCTGTGGCATTTAGTTCGGGTAAAGGTGTGTTTACCATATCACGGCAATGATAAACAGCTTCTGTGATCGCCTTAAGCTCATTCAGATCATTATTGGTAAAACTTCCGGATAGTATCCTAACAGTTGTTGGCAGAATGGGTTTTTTATCTGTTTTATAGTCTTGAAATTTATATCTGCTCAAAATTAAGCCTTCAGCAAGAGCTGTTATTGTGCTTGAATCAGTTTTTATGCCATATAACGTTACGGATTTTTGCTTATTACGATTTAAAAATCCGGCAACTTTATCGCCTTCTTTTCTCAAAAATTCATGTGTTTTATAAATTGAGCTTTCAAGCTTTAAAAATATAATAACCTGGTAGTGCGTGAGGCGGTTGAAAGAGAAATGATATTTTTTTTCATTATTAATTTTTTCTAAAATAAAATTCTCTTCTTCCTTAGATATTTGACACTCCGATAGCAACGCCTTATCTTCTATAAGGTTTATTATGGTTTCTTTCCCGGGTATTTTGTCTGTTAGTTGTATTTCAAAGTTCATATAATTAATTTTTAGCCTCAAAGTTAAGAATAATTGACTGAAATTGAGTTAAAATATCATGAAGGAAGTGTTTCTATAAAATAAATTGCTACAAATCAGATTAAATCATGTAATTTTGTGGTAGAACAAAAGATTACGCTTAAATATAGAAGAATTATATAATTTTTAAAACAAAAATGTATGAAAAGTTTAATTAAAAAGACAGCCATTATTTTATTATGTTTTCCAATATTTTTTGCAGCGTGTGATGTTTTTGACGATGCAGATTCGCCCACGATGGAAAGCGAGCTGGAACGAACGTTGCCTTATAGTCAGTACCTTATCTCTTATTGGACAGGTACTGATAATGCACGTTTTGCTGTGCAATGGATGCAACAGCTTGGTGGTGTAGGGGGCGTTCACAATAATGTTGATGAATATATTTTACAGCCGGATTATCTTGATACTGTTTGGGATTTATATTATGACTATATTTTTAATAACCTATTTACAGTTAAACAATATGCCGAAGAATCAGATTCCAGGGCTTACCGGGGTATTGCCAATATACTTATGGCCTACAGCCTTGGCATGATGACCGATTCTTGGGGTGAAATTCCTTATGAGCGAGCTTTTTCAGTTACTCCTACCTACGATGAACAAAAAGAAATAATTTTTGAAATGCTGGATTTGCTTGACAAAGCGATTGAGGACTTTTCCATGGCAGATGAAGCTGAGGGTTATAGACCAGGTGCAGAGGAAGACCCTATATATGAAGGCAATTTGGATAAATGGAAAAGGGCTGCAAACGTCATTAAATTAAGATATAAGTTACGTATTGCCAATGAATCAGGAAATTATGGTATCTTTTCTGATATAAATTCCAAAGAGCTTTTTACGGGTAATCACGATGATATGTTATATCACTTTGAAGGTGAAGGCAATGCCAATCCTCATTATTATTTTGCTAAAGAGTTTGATAATACGAGAATGGGCAAACATCTTATTGACTTACTAAAAGAAAATGATGACCCAAGGTTACCTGTATATGCCAAATTGAATATTAATAATGAGTATGTAGGTACAGCTCCGGGTGAAGGGTTGTCTTCGGCATCCAAAGTTGGATCGGATATTGCCTCAGAGAAAACGCCGGTTCGGCTTATATCATATACCGAGCAAAAATTTATAGAGGCTGAAGTATATAATAGATTGGGTCAGCAGTCATCTGCTGATTTAGCTTATGAGGAGGCGGTTAAGTCTTCTCTATCGTATTATGGTGTATCTGATCCGGAGTGGGAAGAAGAACATGCTTCTGTAGAGGACGTAACACTTGAACAGATAATTGAAGCAAAATATGTTGCTTTATTTCTTCAGCAGGAAGTATGGACTGATTTTAGAAGGACAGGATACCCTGAATTGGAACCCTATGATGCAGACGACAATGCGAATGCACAGATACCACGCAGATATGTTTATCCTGCATCCCAGGAAATTGGTAATCCTTCAAATGTGCCTGAAGATGTTGATATTTATACCAGGGTTTGGTGGGATGTGGAGTAGATTGATTGGTTGAGAGGTTGAGAGGTTGGGTCATTTGTCCTTAACACATCTCACTGACATTCCGCCTACGCGGTAATAATTGCTTATAAAAGCACCATCATCATAAAATAGCAATGCTATTCCAAATATATTTTCATGTGAGCTTGACCAGTAATATCCCCTGTTTCCGCGATCATAAACAACTCCTTTGTCATCACGTTTGCCGGCGGAGGGAAGCTTAAGAGGTGAATTAAAAGCATCATCTTCGTTAGACCAGTTTTCATGTTCCATTGCTGACTCCCACTCGGATTTTGTTGGTACTCTCCACCCTTCAGGGCAAGGGTCAGCATTTGTGGTATTTTGATTTGAAGTAACCCAACGTGTTGTCCAATCTTTATCACTATTCCAATCAAAAGGGTTACTGTCATTAACAATAAATTTGTTGTTATTTGGTTGCTCGCGTTGTGGTGCAAGTGTTTTAGTGGTTGGGCTAGTTAAGTATTGGTGATCGTCATCTGCTCTTCCCCATTGAAACAAGTGCCCTAAGCTTTTTTCGTCATCGGTGGCTGTTGCCACTCGTGAGGCTCCCAGGTTGCGATCCAGCCAGCATTTGCCATCATATACAACAATCCCATAACCGGCTGGATTATTAATACCTGTGCAAGCATCTTCTGATTTTGTTTCAAATTCTACTTGCTCTCCAAATGATATTCCTGAATCGTTTTTGGCATATGCCTTTACATGATAAATAGTTTCTGCTTCTAGTCCTTCAAGGGCAGCATGAAATTCTCCCCATCCCTTACCAATAGTAAGCCGATTGCCATTACCTTCAGGATTGGGGTTATTTGCCCAAAATATTCCGCGCTCAGTTACTTCAGTACTACCATGTGAAGTAACTTTACCGCCAACCACTGCTGAGGCTGAAGTAATATTATTTACAGCGTATGTTTGCACAGATGGTAGTTCTGATGAAGGAAAGGTGGTAAACTCCACTTGCTTACCATATGAAGTACCTTTTGTGTTGCCGGCATAAGCACGTAAATAGTATGAGCTATTTTCTTCCAGGCCGGTTATTATGCTAACAAAAATATCATCTTTAGTTGTATTATTTATGTAATGGTCTTCTGTTGTTGGATTTTTTGTTTTACTCCAGCAAATACCCTTTTTAGTTACTTTTGAGCCTCCATCGTTTATAATTATTCCTCCGCTAATAGCTGAGGTAGATGTAATCTCTGTAACTTCTTTGGTATTTATTGCAGGCTTTGTAGTATTATCTTCTTTTTTACAATTTGTCAATATTATTGTTATAAATATAATATAAGAAAATTTAAACAGGTAGGTAAGTGCGAGCCTTAAAAGGTTTTTCATCTGAATATTTTATAGTTATTAAATTGATTAACAATGATTTGCATCCTTGCATATTTGAACTTCATTAATTCTATTCCAATGGAACCCTCATGTTTTATTGTTCCCTTCGGTCACGAGATCGCTTCGCTAAGTTCATTATCTTTTGTGAATGTTTAATTAATGAGGGTTTCATGGTTGACGTCCCTCGTAATCATGTTTATGTTTCTTTGGACAATAATGGTTTATTTAATAATATATATAACTACAACAATGATGATATGTTGTACAAGTTTAGTAATTGTTTTTGCTTTTTTGGATTGTGGCAGGTAAAAAAACAGGGTTTCAAAAAATTGAAACCCTGTTTTTTTTTATAGAATAATAATCCTTTTATTATGGATTCTGATCATCTCCTGTAATTGCCTCGTTTGCATCAATCTCATCTTGTGGTATTCTAAACAGCCAATCATCTTCACCGGCATCTAATTCAACAATATTAGCCATACCGCCATCGTGATAACCATAGTCATCTCCCGTGATTCTATTAAGGGCTGTACCGGTACGTTGCAGGTCGAAGAAGCGGAATCCTTCGCCCCAAAGTTCAATACGACGGTGGAACATGATCTCGTCAATAAGATCACCTTCAGGTCCGCCATAATTTGGGTCTCTGGACTGCATATATTCAGTAAGCGTTTGTTCAGCATTTGCTTCATCGCCGCCTCTTGCTAAAGCTTCTGCTTTAATAAGGTACATTTCAGCAAGCCTCATAAGTGGTAAATCAGATGCCCACGAACCTTCCTCCGGAGTCAAAAACTTAGAGTTATTGTAGGGAATGAAATGATCATCGTCCTCAACTGCATCAGCCGGGTCAATCCACCAGTTTTTTCTCCCATCAGAATCTGCCATGTTCTCATAAAGTTCTGCGTTGAGTAATACCTGGCCACCTAATTGAGCATAGGTCATAAAACGTGCGTCCATGTGGCTCATAAATGATGCAAAACCTGGTGCATGTTCAGCAGTGAGTATCACGCCCCATATCCACTCATCGGCTACACTACTCACAAGCAGGTGTGCGTCTTCGGCAAAGTCTCCAGGAGTAAATAAACTTTCTCCTGATCCGGCGTTAATAGCTTCATCAGCATAGTGTGCCGCATCATCGTAATTTTCCATTGCCAAAGCAGTCCTTGCATATAAACCATGAGCTACAGTGAGGTTAATGTGCGATATGTGTTGTTTATGATATGGATCCGGTGAATTATTAAATAACTCAACTGCTGCTTCCAGATCTTCAACGATAAAATTGTAAACTTCACCAACACTTGATCTTGGATTACCTTCCTGTGTAGGCTCCCTGTAGATCGGAATGCCGGGATTGTCATCTCCAAGGCGATATGCATGTGCATATCTCTGAACAAGCCAGTAATAAGACAAGGCACGTAAAGCCCTTGCCTGGCCTTTAACATGGTCAATCTCAGCCTGGGTTGCATCGTCTATATCGTCAGCATATAGTAGGATGATATTCGCCTGGTTGGCAATATTATAGAAAAATTCCCAACGTCCGGTTGGAATACCAGCATCAGCATCTCTATGGTCTGTCCAGTTATAAACGCCTGTGTACCAGCCGTAACCACGGTCAATCCTGATCATATCTTCACCTAAAAGGTCATTGTCAAGGACATTACCAAAATAACCTGCACCGTGGTGGCCTAAGCCATCACCATCAAATGCATATATAGTGCGGTATATCCCATTTAGTGCTAGTTCTGCACCATCGAACGAGTCAAACATCACATCAGCAGACAAAGCATCTGTAGGCGAAGTTTCGAGGAAGTCTTCCTCACAACTACTCAGAATCAGGCTGAGCATTACAAAACTTAATAATATATTTCTAATTTTCATAAGAGTCTGTTTTTATGTTTTTTAAAATGTTAAATTAACACCGAAGGTAAGCGTTCTTATAGGAACATAAGTGTGATCGGTAACACCCGTAAAACTGTGCTGTGGATCCATACCTTCATTTTCGTTCCAGATAGCCAGGTTTTCACCAGCTACATATACTCTCAAATTGTTAATTCCAATTTGCTGGGAAATGTTCTGTGGTAAAGTATACCCCAGTGTTAGGTTTCTCAGTGACAAATACGTCATATCCTTAAGGTAGTAATCTGAAACGCCTGCGTATAAAGAACGATTCTCATGTTGAAGTTTTGGTGTATTTGAGTAGGTTTCATAATCCTCGCGGGAAACGTCTTCCGCAGGACTTCTCCACCTGTTATTTATATCGTCGTGCATATGGTATCCCAGGCGACCTTCATGATTCAACCAGCTATAAATGTTGTCATACATTTTTCCGCCTATACCATAGGTAAACATAAATGACAAATCAAAATCATGAAAAGCAAGGTTATTTGTGAATGAACCAAATAAGTCTGGTACAGCTGTTTCACCTATATAATACCTGTCTGCTTCAGTATGATCTGGGGTTGTTTCTCTGTCGCCGCCACCATCAATATCACCACCTTTGAAGTAATGGGTGTCACCGGTTACAGGATCGACGTGTGATACTTCACGCAGGTAATATTCGTGATACGAACGCCCGATCTCTCTTCTTTTTGTACCAACTATCATACCATCCAGTTCATCTGGCATATAAGTTATTTCGTTATTCAGAGTTGTTG
>PWHD01000006.1 GCA_003555335.1 Mollicutes bacterium
CATGGGACTCAACTCCTAGAAAGGTTTCTTAGCAATTATAAAGAATGCTCCCCCAAAAAGCAATCCTAACGACCCCAATATGACAGCGGTTACAATATTGGAAGACCCACCTTCATCCTCGTCCGAACGAGGGGTTTCATCGGAACCATCAGAACCGTTGTCAGTGTCATCAGGACTGTCCTGGTCATCGGTATCATCGGTGTCATCATCATGATCAGGCGGGGTGGGCTCTTCCAAGGCTTCCACAATCAACACCGCGTTGGTGACGCGACGTTCGACGCCGTCGGAAGGACGGTTTACGACCTGCAGGGCATCATCGATGCGCAGCACGAACGTACTTGAGCCACCGCCATCGAGTTCAAGTGCGGTATGGGCTCCGAGGTCATAAGCGAATTGCGCTTGCTGGGGCACGGTAAGTCCGCTCGCATACCCTGCATCCCGTCCGTCGAAGACCGAGATGAAGAACGTCCCGTCGGTGTTCACACCGATGGATGTGCGTGGTTGCCAATATTGCCCTGCGCTCGAAGTCTTGAGTTCATAAGGCATGACAACCCCGTTCTCAACGAGGATGTTGTTGCCGCCGATGACGTAATCAATGCCGTCGAATTCGCCTACCGGTCCGCGTACGGCGCGGATTGGCATGCCATGATAGACCGCTTCATGGAACGCTTCGGCCTGCGTTGTGTTGCCCGCCATGCCGTTGACGACAATGCCGAAGTAACCTGGTGGCACTTCAACGGCCTCATCGGTCAATACCGGTTGGTCGGGTCCATACACGATGGTCCCTTCAAGCGGGAAGGTGTAATCATTATCGATGGTTTCAGGGGTCGCTTTGACTAGATATTTCGAGCTCTCGATCGAGAACATGTTGCCACCGGGTCTGTAGATCGCAATTTCACCCGGGTAGGGTGCTTGGTTCTCCGTCCGGTCGATCTGAAAAGTGATTTGACCGGTCAGCCCGAGACGGAGCACACTGTCAAGTTCGGGGGTTCCGATGGCGAAGTCGCCTTGACGGTTGAACCCGAAGGCCTCTTTCTCGTCATGCCAGCCTTCCTGCCAGACTTGACCTTCCTTGATGTAATAATCGATCGGTGCATGATTCCAGAAAAAATCGCCGTTCACCGCCGCATAGACTTTGCGGCCGGTGGACGCTTCGAAGTCGGCGGCGATCTGGCTTACGGTCGCGCTTTGAAACTCACCCATGGAAGGGTAGACGTCATGAAGCACCATCTCCACTTTGTCCGACTTTGGATCCATGACGGCATGGAACGCCTTATTGGCGTTGCCGCTTGAGATGAAGTCGAAATATTCATAGTACAGTCCTTCTTCCAGTTCTATCCTCTCATAGTCCACGATTTCGGCAAACGAAAAATCGTAGGGCGCATCAGAGGCAAGAAGCGATGTGGAAGGAATTAGCATAAGCAACAATATCAGCAGTCGTTTCATAGTCATAACCCTCTTTAAGATAAAATGTAAAAGGGAGAGATCCGAAGACCTCTCCCCCAGAATGATTTTACTCAGTGATTTCTGTTTCGGATACGAATGTTACGGTTTTGCTGAAAGCGTCAACTTCATAGGGGTTTCTCCAGGTTTGATCAGGGTTATCCCCATCATGGTTCTGGTCGCTCCAAAAGTGGTACCCGGCGATGTCACGGACATCCCCGCCACCGTGGAAGATGAGCACTTGTCCGCCTTCAGGCACTTCATCAAGAATGCCTGCGAGCATGTTTCCGTTGCTCCATCCGGGTTCGGTGTTCATCGTCTGGTCATCGTGACGCACTTCTTGTCCGAGGACGTTACGAAGGACAAGGGGCGCTCCGTTTTCATCGACGACCATCACGAAACTGAATTGAACGATTTTAGTGTCGCCGTCATTCGCGGCCGCATAGAGATCGAGTCCATACTCGAGATAGTCTCTGTCCAGCACGTGGACGACCGGATAGTTCGTTCCGATGTTGTCTTCTGTAAAGAATACTGATAGGTTGCGGGTCGCATCGTAGCTTTCGCCGTCGACTTCAAACGAACCGCTTTCTTGCAAGAACTTAGGTGTGGCTTCGAAAGACACCGTTCTGTTGAACGCATCGACGGTGAAATCGCCTCTCCAGGTCTGAGTCTCATCGCCATCGGCATTAAAGACAGGGCCCTCGTTCCAAAGCATTTCGCCGCCCCATTCTCTGACATCGAATCCGTTGACGAAGATGGCGAGTTGTCCGCCTTCAGGGATTTCATCGAGAATGCCGGCAAGTTGGTTGTTGTTTGCCCATCCAGGTGATTCGTTGACCGTCTGGTCGTCATGACGCACTTCTTCTCCGAGGACGTTACGGATGACAAGCGGTTGACCGTTTTCATCGAGTACGACAAGGAATGAGAAGGCAACGGTTATGATCTCACCGTCGTTCGCGGCCGCAAAGAGGTCAAGTTGTTGTTCGAGATAGTCTTTGTCAAGCAGATGCACGACATCGTAGTTGACGCGGACGTTCGAGAAATCATAGAAACGGCTCAGGTTATGGATCGCATCGTATGATTCGCCTTCGATGGTGACCGTACCGGTCTTTTCCGCCATTTCGAAATCTTCGAAGCTGAACGTCAGGCGTTGTTCAAGCGGATTGATGGTTGGTTCTTCACTATGCAATCCGTCTTCATGATACAGCCATGATACACCGGTGTGGCGTGCGCCGCCTTCGCCTATGTTATCATCGTTCGGGAAGACTACGAGGAAGCCGTCTTCAGGGATGGCATCCAGAAGATCTTGATCAAGCTGGGCATTGTTCGGCCATCCGCCATCGCCACCTGGGAATGGGAATTCATCGGAGATTTCTCTGGCGAGCAGGTGACGGTAATGCAGGATGTTTCCGTAGGCATCCGTTACCGCGAGCACGGAGAAACGGATCTGGAATTCGTCGCCGTTTTCTTCAAAGGCTGCGATTTGCTCAAGCAGGAAGTCCTTGGTCAGGACATAGGCCTGGTTTTCATGGACGTTATATTCATCGGCGAAGTTGCTGAAATTGAAAATCGCGGTGTAAGATTCGAAGCCGAGATTGATGGTTCCGATGTTTTCAGCGTCTTCATCGACCGGTTCTTGGATCTGATAGACTCTGTGACCTTGGTCATAGCGTCCTTCGGAATCTTCGACACGGTAACGGACATAGTAGTTACGTACTGCGTCAGTGTTGATATCGTTGACATCGACGACCACTTCGGCGTTGTCCTCATCATAATACCATACACGAGTGACTTCTACGGTCATATCGTCCGTAGCGCTCACACCATCAAGAAGATCAGGGAACGTATCGCCGACTTCAAGATTGACGAGGATGCCCGAAATATCCAACGTAGGGCGTGCTTGTGATTCATCGAACGCAAGTTCGGGAATGACGTTGTTCAACGTAACGTTCATGGAGATACGGTCTTCGGGTCCGAATTCGGAGTTGGCGAAGTAATGTGCACCGAAGAAACGTGGGCTGTCTTCACCGTTTCCATCCTCAGGATTTGGTCCCGCGCCGTTAGGGAAAATCAGGACATGGCCACCTTCAGGCACGTCGATGTTGGCGACCATACCGAGGTGGGTACACCATTCGTCGTTGCCACCACTTGCAGAGCCTGAACACCAATCATAGTTGGCGGCCGGCCCGGTGGTTCCATCCTGGTTGGTCTGGTTGGAAAGATAGTCACGTGAGAGATAGACATCGCCATCGCCATCAAGGACAACCACGACACTCCAACGTGTCAGGATTCGGTTCGGTTGGTTTTCAACAAGCCAATTGTAGTAATCCGCGTCCAAGGCAGTCACGAACCCTCTTGGGAAGACGAGACTGTTTACGCTGTCACGGTAGTAAAGTTCCGGGTTGTAAGCGAGCGGATACGTTTCTTCATCCTCGCCGTCTTCTAAAGCGATGGTGACGGTGGTACGAAGTTCATTGACCGTGATGGTGCGTGTAGCGGTCGCTTCATTTCCTGAAGAGTCCTCAACACGGTATTCAACGGTATACTCACCCGGAGTCATGTTGTCAAAACCGCCGTCGGAGACGATTTCGATTTCCGAGGTGATGTTTCCATCGACGTTATCAAGCGCAGTGACACCGTTCATGAGGTCATAGTCTTGGCCGTATTCGATGGTAACGTCGGAAGGATCCACCGTCAAGATCGGTGCGATGGTATCGACTTCGTCCGTCTCGTCGGTCACTGTCACTTCAACAACAGCGTCCTCCCCTTCGACGGTCACAATGATATTGGTGGTTCCTGCGGCGACACCGGTGATGTCTCCGTTATCGACAGTTGCGATTGATTCATCTTCCGATGCCCATGCAACATCGAACTCAATATCCGCAGGAAGCACAGTGACTTCAACGGATACCGTTTCCCCGACTTCCAAGCTCACAGAGCTCGGGTCGACACTGACGGATTCAAACTCAGTATCCGACGAACCGCCACAAGCGGCAAGTGTCAGAGGCAGGGCAAGTGCTACGAAAAACAGCAAAAGCTTTCTGAACATTTCATTCTCTCCTTTTAAATCGTTTTTATGTTGTATAAACAGGTTTACAGAAATAATTATAAGCGTTTACATTTGTATAGTCAACTAAAAATCAAAAGTTCTTGAATTTTCATTAATATAAATAAAGGGCTCGCGCAAATGCGAGCCCTTTACATGTTGTCTAATGGTTTTTGTTGTGGATTGCTTTGTAGAATGACTTGGTGATGAGGTGTGGCCGGGTGATGGCCGAACCGATTACGATCGCGTGCGGTTTGAGTTTCCTCATGCGTGCCGCGTGTTCGGGAAGGGCGATTCTGCCTTCGGCAATCACCGGAATGGACAGTTTTTTAACAAGCCTTTTGACCAGTTTGAAGTCCGGGTCCTTTTGCTGGGGCGAATAGTCTGTGTATCCTGAAAGCGTGGTGGACACACAGTCGAAACCGACTTTTTGTGCATTGAAGGCTTCTTCTTCGGTCGAGATGTCCGCCATGGCGAGTTTTCCGTTTTGATGCACCAGTTCGACGAGCTCGTTCAAGGTATCTCCGTTGGGGCGATTGCGTAATGTCGCATCGATGGCGATCATGTCGCAGCTCGCATCGATGAGCGATTGTACTTCCTCTTTGGTCGGGGTGATGTATATGTCGCTTTCGTCGAAGTCGCGTTTGATGATTCCGACAATCGGCAGATCGACGGCTTTTTTGATTTCTCTTATATCCTCTACAGAGTTGGCGCGGATCCCTACCGCACCTCCCTGTTTTGCGGCGAGCGCCATTTTCCCCATGATTTCGGGGCTATGCAGGGGTTCGTCGGGGAGCGCCTGGCAGGAAACGACCAGACCATCCTTGATTTTATTCAGCATGTGTATTCCTCCAATATGCGCAATTGAAACTGCGGGGCGCGAATGTCAAAACCATTATAAGAAACTTTTTATTAATTGTCTATACATTTTAGGGTTTTTGTTCAAAATGCACGAAACATTTAAAAACCATACCCTGTTTCACTGAATATTTGAATCTATACATGTTCACTTAATCTTTGATTCCAAGCAGGAAGTAATACGCGGTCTCAAGCATACGGGGCGTACTCATGTGGCCGGTTTCGTAGGACTTGAAAATCGCATCGGGGCGATTCAGTTTCTCAGCCAGTCTGGAAGCGTATTCCATCGGAACCACATTGTCCGCGGTGCCCCCGCTCATGTATAGTGCCGTTCCCTCAAACCTCTCAGGATGCAGGAGCGGGTCTTCCGCCGCAAAGCGTTCGAGGTTCGCCAAAAATTCTGCATTTTCGTCCCATCCGTACTGGGATTGTTTATATTCGTAGAATTCCGTGAACGATGGGGAACCAAGCAGGCTGACCATCGCATCCACATCGGTGATGCTTGAAAGATAGAAGGCGGTCGCCGCGCCCATGGATACACCGAATGCATAGATCTCGCCTTCCTTGGTCAGGGGATTATCGAGATAGTGTACGTCGTATAAATCGCGGGCATCCTTAGCGGTTTGCATGACGATGTCGATGATTTTCTTTTGACGTTCGGCCCCCTCAAGTGCGTCAAAATCGTCATCGGCGCGTTCACCATGAAGATAGGCATCGATGGCGATGACATGAAATCCAAGTCCCGCCAGAGCCTCGCCTCGTTCCTGATCGCCACGATGTCTGTCGGATCCGAAACCGTGGAAATAAAAGATGACCGGCTTTTCCTCACCATCATCGTAATAGTGTGTCGTATGCGGGACGCCTTCAATCGTGTGGTCCTCTACGATAAGATCATAAGCGTCATAACGATTCAAATCCCCCCGGACAAGGACGTGCCTATGGGCTTGGGATACATTACCGGCCCCGTCTTCCGCATGGATTGTGACCGTATATAGACCGGGGCGGTCATACGCATAATTCCCTTTATCGACGGAAAGTTCAATGGCATCGGTTTCGGTAACGTCATCGACCACAATGATATTTTCAAACAGATCGACCGCTTCATTGGCGTCATGCTCAATGGAAGGCAACATACCGTTTTGCAGGTTCAAAAAAAGTGGTGCGATGGTGTCGGTTTCTTTATAATCATCGGGGTCCTCATCATCGTTTTTATCATCGCTCGCTTCGTTTGTGCACGCAGTGAGGGCTAACAACATAAAAAATATGATTCCAAGACGACAGTGTGTTCGCATATATGATCCTCCGGAGTTTATGTCAATAAAATCATTATACACAAATTAACTTGTCTAGTCTAGTTCGAATTTCGTTTGATTACTCGGAAGGAATGCAGACATAAAAAGCCCTTTCTGCGAAGAAATAAGCAGAAAGGGTGTTTTATCCCTATGTTTATGTGGATGGTTTGTAAGAAGCGATGGACTTTGCAATCGTCGTTTTGATGGAGGCGATGGAGCTTTCCGCATAATGCTCAAGCAAATCGTCCACGTCGATGGAATCACCGTTTGTGTGC
>PWHD01000042.1 GCA_003555335.1 Mollicutes bacterium
TCGCCGTTGCCGCCACATGCGGCAAGGGTGAAAATGCTGATAAACAGTATGGATAAAGTCATTAAACGTTTCATTCTTGTTCCTCCTCAGATTCGATATACGGTGCTTCGGTTGGCCCTTCACTTGGTGAGAAGTTCTCAAGCTGAGGCCATCCTTGTGAATCCCAGATGATGCGGTCGATCATCATCGGACGTCTGGTGGCGCCTCCGGGCAGATAAGGCTCGTCCTTATCGATGCCGTGATAGACCATCCACCATTCGCCTGCATCATCCTGAATGGCGGCGTTGTGTCCGTTGCCCACAAACTGCTCGCCATCGCCAACAACTAATGAGCCGTTGGTTCCGCGGATGTCGCGGCCCTGGCGGTCGACGTATGGTCCAAGCAGGTTTTCACTGCGTCCCACACGGACCTGATACGTTGAGTTGGCACCTGCGCAACAGCTGCCCGTCGAACCGAAGAAATAGTAATATCCGTCGCGTTCGATGATGTAGGGCGCTTCAAAGGCGTTCCCGGCGATGTGTACCTTCTCGCCGACGGTGGAAAGCCCGTCTTCTGAGAGTTCAATGGCGTAAATTCCGTGGAAGGATCCCCAGAACATGTATTTCGTTCCGTCATCATCGATGTGCACGTAGGGGTCGATGGAATTCTGTACGCCGATGCTGTCACTGTCGAAAAGCTTTCCGTGATCCTCAAAGGGGCCTTCCGGATTGTCGGCCGTCGCCACTCCGATTGCAGGATTCGGATCATCCCATACGGACAGTGAGTAATAAAGATAATACTGGTCGTTGAAGTATTGGATGTCAGGCGCCCAGATATAGGCGAAGCCTTTCCAGTCCGGTTTTTGTTCAAACGCGTCACCGACATATTCCCAGTCGACCAGATTGTCGCTTTTTATGATGGGTGCGTAACGGAAGTCCGTGCTATGTTCCCATGCGTCCTCAGTCCCATACGCATAGAACGTTCCGTCTTCGGTACGTATGATCGAGGGGTCCGCTATGACCGGTTCGAAAACCGGGTTTTCAAATTTTCCTTCCATAGGGTCCTCCCCGTTTCCATTCCCGTTGTCAGCCTCGCAGGCCGCAAGCAGGAAGAGGGTTAGAAATACCAGTAGAAATTTCATTATGTATCACCTTTTTGAGACCGGTCGCACAAGCATCGTGCGACCGGTTCCCTTATTTTATTCTGTCAATTGAATGGCAAAGAAGTCTTTTACTTCAATGGTGCTCTCTACGTCACCTTCGACATGCCAGCCGAAGAACAAGCCGATTTTCGCAGTATCGATGGTGTCTTCGGACTCAAAGAGGAAGGTATACGTACGCATTTCCTCATCAAGGTCCCACTCGACTGGTTCATCACCCTTGAGGTCTCGGAATCCATCCGCGGCGTCTTCAAGCGCGAGTCCGATGCGGCGCTCTTCTGTCGAAGAGGCTCTGAAGGTAATGAGATACGTCTCACCCGCTTCGATGGAACGGTCAAGCTGAGCGAGCTGAACATGCCACCAGGCATCCCCGATGTCACTCAGTTCGGCAATCAGGGTGTTGTCTTCCGTATACATGGTGCCTTCGCCTTCTGCGAAGTCATAATCCCATACGTCATCGTTTTCAAACGTGGAGTTCTCCATGATGTTCTGATCATCGGCGACGGTCATGTCGAACGTATCGACCGTCACGGTGCTTGCCGGATCATCATCGATGTTACCGAGGAACAAAGCGAGTTTGAGATTGTCATACGACGCTCCTGGAGTAAATAGGTAATAGATGGTGTCGTATTCCTCACCCACAACATAGTTGAGTTCCTCGTCGATGACGGAAGCAAAGCCGTCGTCCGCGTCCTCAAGTCCGAGACCGACGGTACGTTCCACGTCGCTCTTGACTCTGAGCGTCACAAGGTAGCTTACGCCTTCATCGACATTGATGCCGTCTTGCTGAAGCTGAATATGCCACCAGTAATCACCGGTATCCGTGATGTCGGCAACAAGTTCGCCATCCACGTATTCCATGGTGCCTTCGCCTTCAGGGAAATCGAACTCCCATCCTTCGTCTTCTTCCATGTCAGGGTTTTGAACGACGCTTGCGCCACTCTCAACCACTTCTCTGACTTGGAAATGATCCACATACACTGTGGTCGGCACATCGTCTCCGCTCATATGGCCGAAGAACAATGCGTATTTGATATTATCATAATCGGCATCCGCCGTGAATTGATACGTGAATGTTTCATATTCCTCACCGACAGTGAACTGTGGCAGTGTGTCCGTCAACGGTTCAAAGTCGTCATCGCCGTCTTCAATACCCAGACCGATAACTTTTTCGTCTTCAGCACGAGCACGGAATGAAAGCTCATACGTCTTGCCTTCTTCAATAAGGCGACCGGACTGAGAAAGTTGCGCATGCCAGTATTCGGTACCCAGGTCGCTCAGTTCCACGACCAGCTCGTCTTCAACGACGGTCATTGAACCTTCCGCTTCATTGCCTGGGAAATCGACTGTCCAACCAGTGATGCCCATCTCGAAGTCCGTATTGAAAAGACGGTCCGCTGCGGCGCCGATTTCTACGTCGACAAGCCGGGTGACGACATGGAACGCCTCATCGGTGTCGAGAATGTATTGAACAAGGAACGGTGTACGGTTCGCGACGTTGGTGCGAACCAGTCCGTTGACGGTGAGTGAATCCGTAACATCATCGCCGTCAAGTTCTGCGCTGACGTCTTCAAGCGGGTCGAACGAATCACCGAGCATGATGACGGTGTCATCAGTGCCGCTGAACTCTACATCGCCGAAATCATTGTCCGCGATGTCGATGCTGACGTTGCGTACATCGACATGGCTTTCGCCTTCATCTTCGCCCATTTGTCCGAGATAGAGGACAAACTTGGCCGCATCGATGCTGCGGTCGGAATCAAAGTAGAATTCATACGTTTCGAAATCTTCAGACAGCTCGACCGCAAATGCGCCATTCGCAATCATCGCATAACCGGCAGTCGTGTCTTCAAAACCGATACCGAGTGATTTGCCCTCAGGGCTTCTGGCTTCGATTTCGACACGGTAACGAGTGTCTTCGGTAATCTCGATCAGCTGATAGATCTGAAGTTGCCACCATTCGTTTCCGGGAGAGTCAATCGAAACATTGAGGATTTCATCCACAACGTCCCAGTCAGCTTCTCCGCCCGGTTGGTCGAACGACCAGCCGCCGGTGCCAAGGGAAAAGTCCCCGTTGTAAACTTCATGCGGTTCATCCGTCTCAAACACAACCGTGATGTAGCGGTTTTCCGTGCTTGTCTGACCAAGATCGTCCGTCACGGAGTAGGTCACATTGTGCTCACCGAGAATATCCGAGTTGACACTTCCATCAACCTCGATATCCTCTGTGATGTCATTGCCGTCATAATCGTAAGCACTGACACCTTCCATGGGGTCAAAACTCTCGCCTTGAAGAATCTGTGTGTCTTCCACGCCTTCAAAAACAGGCGGGTCCTGATCTTCTTCGCCTCGACATGCTGCAATGGTCAAAGCGAACAATAATGTTAGAGTCAAAAGTGTTATTTTTTTCACTGTGTTCCTCCTTGGTAAAATTTTTATATTATTTTACCTGTATTTTACCATTGTTTTTTCACGTAGTCAACCGTTCATGAAAGCATTAACATACCTTAATCATACGTTTCATTGATGGCATCTCGCTTTATTAAGGCCCTAAACACGTAAGCCTTTTCGTGAGAAATAAAATGGAAAAACATTCTATGATGTTTTTCCATTCGCTTTTGCGGTTGAGTTTCGTTCGATCAGTCGGGTCGGAGAGATGATTTTAAGCGGGACATCACGTCCCTTGATCCGGTCTAACACCATTTCAAGCGCTTTTTCTCCCATGAGTTCTGTATGGATACGCACGGTGGTCAATGGGGGCTGGGCGAACTCGGCGTTGGTGATGTCGTTGTAGCCGATGATGCTGATGTGTTCAGGAACGCGTATGCCCGCTTGATAAAGGGCGGTCAGGGCGCCGATGCACATCGAGTCGTTTCCTACGAAGAATGCGGTCGGCATGTCGTCTTTGTCGATGATGGCCTTCATGATCTCATAGCCGTCCTTGTAGGTCTTGCCGCCGTGATAGATGAACCGTTCATCATAAATGCCTTTTTCACCGAAGTATTTGCTGACGAGTTCATAGCGGTTTTCCTTGAGGTCGATAGCCTTCTTCTGCCTGACCGACTGGACACCGATGAACCCGATCTTGCGGTGGCCCAGGTCAAAAAGATGGTCGGTGACCTGGCGGACCGCACTTTCTCCGTCGAACAAAAGCGAATCGTACTTACTAGGATCCGGATCGGAGTTGACGAACGCAACATGCGGCGTGATGGAGACGAACCTTTTGATCTCGGTGTGTGTGAAGTGTCCGATCGCGACAATGCCATCGACACCTTTGAGTCTCGAATAGTCAAATCCTGATTCGGAGTCGTGTACGATGATCAGGTCGATGTCGTTTCCGTTAAGTTTTTTTTCAACGCCGAGCCGGATGGAAAGATAGAAAGGGTCATCGAGTTCCTCATGTGTGGTATACATGCTTACCACACCGATTTTATAGCTCGATTTCCGTTTTCGTTTTGATTTGACGTCGTATTGGAGCTCCTCAGCGATCTTGAGGATGAGTTCACGTTTTTCATCGCTCACCCTGAGTGATTCGTCAAAATTCAACACACGGGATACGGTGCTGATCGACGTGTCCGCTTTTTTGGCTATTTCCTTGATCGTCGCCATGGTTTACCACCTTCCTTTGGAACAATTTTACCACTTTTTACCGTCTTTATAAAGGCAATGTTCCAAAGCGGTAGGCAATGGTGTTGGTTTTCTTCTCACCGTCGCGAATGATGCTTGGTGCATCATTCGTCATATGAATGTCGTTGGGGACATGCTGGGCCTCCAGACACACCGCCAAGTGATCGGTGTCCGGCTTGCCGCCCTCGAGCGGGCGGTCGCTTGGCAGGTTGTTCGAATAAACGACCATGGCGTCATAATCGGTTTTTACCTGAAGGTAACGACCGCTTTCATAATCTTTGAGGGTGACGGTGTCCCCATCAAGAATGAAGGGATGGTCAATGCCTTTTTGGGGACTTGATTTAAGCGGGTTGACCCCTTTGTGAATGGGTTTTTCCACCCTGAAATCAAAAGGGGTGCCATCGACATCTTCAATCCGTTTTCCGATAAACATTTCATCAAGGTCGAGATACTGGTTGGCTGGAATTTCAAGCGTATGGTCCATGACACTCCGCTTGGCATCGCCGCTCAGGTTGAAATGGGTGTGGTTGGTGAGATTGGCGAGCGCATCGTTGGTTGTATTGACGGTAAAACGCACATCGAAACCGCGTTTATTGCAAATGTAGAGCACTTCGAAGGTCATGTCTCCCGGAAAACGGGAAGTTCGCTCGCGTTGTGACGTGGTGAAACGGATACGGTCTTCTTCGATCGTCACATCAAAGTTGTGGCGAGTGATGTTATCCGATCCGCTATGAAGGTTTGCGTGATTCATGAAATTCGCCTCAAGTTCATACGTCGTCTGGTTCAGCTCGACTTTGGGCGGATGGATGCGTCCCGCATACGGACCGACCGTCGCACCGAGGAATTTCGGGTTCAACACATAGTCGGACTCATCGTCATAACTGAGTGTGATATTCTCGAAAACCCCTTCGGAATCCGGTGTCCTGAGTGATTTTATGGATGCGCCCAGACTAAGGAGTTCCAGCACATAATGGTCCGTTTCAACGGTTATTTCTTTCACCGTCTTGCCGGCTATTGTTTTTTTTGTTTCTGTGATTCGCATTGTATCCACCCTTTCAAAAATTGTGAGAATGCCGCTCGCCCGGTTTCATCCTGTTTGAAGACCCCGCAATCCTCAAGCCCGCTCACAAAGACCTTTCCGGCCTGGCTTTTAAGATAAGAAAGTGTTTCTTCCGATTCCGGGACATCAAGAGATCGAATCCAAGGTTCATATGCCTCAAGGTCGTCCAGATCCGTTTTGTCTCCTTCGAGATAGTCTTTGATCCTGATCAGGTCGTCCTGCAGTCTGCCCGGTAGAATCGCGAGGCCCATCACCTCGATCAGGCCGATGTTCTCTTTTTTGATGTGATGCTTCTCAGGATGCGGATGAAAGATGCCATCGGGATAATGCGCATCGGTACGATTGTTCCTCAGGGCGATGGAAAGCACATATTTGTTTTCCATCTTTCTTAAAATCGGCGTAATCGCGTTATGGGGTGTTTCTTCCGTATAAGGGATGATGCCGAGCGCCTTGTTTTCATAGGTTTTGAAATATTGCCGGAGACGCTCCGCTTTTTCAATGAGTGACGCTCGATCCGATGCGCTCATGCGGATGACGCTCAAAGGCCACTTAAGCAGTTCGACCGTGACATCATCCATAGTAAGCGTTTCGAACGCCTCCGCCTTGTCCAGCGGGAACATGGCGTTGCCGCCCTGGTAATGTTCGTGCGACAAGATGGAACCGCCCACAATGGGCAGACCGGCATTCGATCCAAGGAAGTAATGGGGAAACATGTCCACGAAATCGAAAAGGCGTTTGAAGGTTTTTTCTGATACGTCCATGGGAATATGCGATTCGTGGAACACGATCGCATGCTCGTTGTAATAGACATACGGGGAAAACTGCAAAAAGAACTGTTCATTGTTGATCGGCACTTTGACCGCACGATGATTCGAACGTCCGGGGTGGTCCGCCCGGCCGTAATAGCCGACATTTTCCTTGCACAAAAAACACTTGGGATAA
>PWHD01000016.1 GCA_003555335.1 Mollicutes bacterium
ATCTCCATGTCAAACAAATTTTGGTAAGGGGTTGAGAAGCCACCATTTCATACATTCCCAATAACTTAGAAATTCTTTATTATTAAAGAAGCATGAACTTAACTCAATTATAAATGACTTCGTTATTCCAAAACAGCGCACATCTGTCGCATTTCATAAAAAAAACAGGAAATTAGGCCTGATTTCCTGTTTTTTCACCCTTCAACCACAAAATCACATAATTTCTTTCTTCAGATATTTCATGATGAACATATGGTAGTTGATGTTGAATTTTTCTTCAATTAATTGAGTAAATCGCGATATTTTATCCATATTTCCTTCCAAATGCAGCACATTATAACATCGAAATAATGAACTCTCATATTCTTGAAAGTCTTCCAATCCAAAATGTGCTAAAGCTTTATAGTAGTAGAAAAACTCAAATAAATAATATTGCTTATACTGAATGCCCTTGTCGATACCAATTTTAGCAAAGTGGATAACTTTTGGATAATCCTTAAGAAGTCCATACCCTTTGGTTAATCTCATTAGAATCAACGAGATAATCATGTTATTTCCTCCACT
The DNA here is from genome assembly GCA_003555335.1 of Mollicutes bacterium. The sequence goes on from PWHD01000016.1 coordinate 565, forward strand.
CATAATATAATCGTCACTTTCAAACAGTTCACTCAAACGATCTAATAGTATTATCCTTTTTGGCATATCTAGGTAATTTATGAGGCTACTCATAATAAGAATCTCGATATCCGTATAATAACGATTATTCAGAATACTGGGATAGTTAATTAAATCAGAGTTCTTTTTAACAAGATCATACTCACTATTCTTGTCTAAATAAAAATCATTGAAAATCAATGCATGTTTAAAGTAAAGTTTTTTCTCTTGCTCAATGATGACAGTATTTTCAATCTACTTTTTTAGAGTTCCAATTTTTGTCTTCTGCCTGTTTACCACTGCATTGTAAAAGTCATTAATTTTTTTACTTTGAATGTTTTTCTCTTCCTCAAACTGGCTCAAGAGTTTTTTTGCTGGTATGCCAAGGCGAGCCGCGAAATGGTCAAGCTTCTCGTAGGGAATCTCACTTTCACCGCGCCGATATCGCTGATACTGTCGAATTGAAACAATACCATACACAAATTCTTCTTGAGAAAGCTTGCGGCCTCTCCTTACTTTTTCAAGAAAATTACTCAATTCCATGGAATTCATGTTATCACCACTTTTCTAAGTGAAAGTCAAGAACAAAAAAGTAAAAAATTCCGAAATACGACAAATGTGCGCTGTTCAAGGCTGGATTAGTAGCGTATGCTATAGGTGAGTTTAAAATTATTTGGAGGCGATTTAGATGAAAAAAATTTTTTGTTTAACAATTACCTTAGCTTTGTTAACTGGTATTAGTGCATCAAATTTGTTTGGTAGTATTTATGAACCCCTTAGTTTTGACGATGACGAGCTTCCCGAATATGTCTCGCTCGGCGACCTCGATAACTTCTTCTTGTTCGACGATGACGAGCTTCCCGAATATGTCTCGCTATAGAAAAGAATACACATTGAATGAATAAAACTAAAATACGAAAGGAATGGAAATTATGAGAAAACAAGAATTCGCAATCGAATTAGAAGGTGTGATCGGTACGATCCATACCTATACCAGAAACCCGTTCATGATGGGCTATACGAAAGAATTGAAAAAAGCGGTCAAACAAAATGATGTGGACACCGTCAAGATCATCCTGGACAAGGTGATCGGTTGGTACAATGAAGAACTTGAGAAAATCAAGAGCGATGAGTATGTCTTCAACAAGAACATGCACGAGAAGGCTTACGGAATCCTGACCGAATACCGCCAGACCATTCAGTCTTCCTAAGTCTTTCGATTCGGTTTTGGAACAGCCTTTTACCATCAACAAAAGGCTCTACTCAAGATACATTATAGCACAAAGGGGTATCATACAAAATAAATTCATTGTTTTATCTGCGATTTATAATGGCAAAGGCCGCACGGATGTGTGGCTTTTTGTCTATAAAGAAAGCGCGTCTGAAAAATCAGGCGCGCTTTGCTTTTATGAGCATGGAAAGGGGAATGCCGGACTGCTTGAGATTGAGTACGGCACCGGCATCGTCTTCAAATTCATTGAAGGCGCTGAGAATGAAGCCCTGTTTCAAGATGGAAGTGAAGAGGTCTGAGAGTGTGTAGGAATAATCATAGAAAGGAAGTGACTTGTCCAGGGTGCTCATATAGGGCATACCGGCGTCACTGATCCACTCCTTCTTCTCGAAATAGTTGTTCACGATCAAATACGGATATGACGCATTGAAATTATCCTCGCCGGATGCGGCGAGCATGTTGGAGACAGGATGGATTTCGAAGATGAGCATACGTGCGCCGGGCTTCAGGATGTCGTATGCTTTTTTGAAGATGGCGTCGAGGTCCTTGATCCAGCCAAGCGATCCGACCGTGATCAGCAGAAGATCGGCCTTTTCACCGGTGGTGTCGATTCGCTGGATGTCTTCGGCGATGAAGTTGGCGTCGAGGCCGAGCGTCTTCGCCATCGCGTTGGCGTCTGCGACCATGTTTTCGGCGATATCGTAGCCGGTGCCTACCGCATTCATGTTTTTGCAGATGGAAAGGAGTTCCCTGCCGTTGTTGCAGAAAAAGTGGACAATCCTTTTGCCGTTAAGACGCTCTTCGCGGAGCGCATCTTTCAATACCTCGTGAAGGTAGGCGTCTTTTTCCGTGCACAGCCTATCCAGCAAGGCTGCGGTTTCATAGTTCCTGTGTTCATAAGCCTGTTCCCAGGCTTTCTTGTTCGCGGCGGTCTTCGACATGGGATGCACACTCCTGTTTCCGTTTTACCCATTGTAGCATGACCCCACACCTTATTCAACCGGAGAGCCATAAAAAAAGACCGGTCTTGAGCCGGTCATAGGATGTTGCTGATGATATAGAGTATGTAGAGGGTGATGGGAATCATGAGCACCGACATCCTGAAATGAAAGACCATCGTGCGGCTGATTTCATTTTTCAGTTTGGGCAAGGCGATGACGAACACGATGTAAAGCAGGATGATTCCGGCGGATGAAAAATAGACTAAGGGGCCGAAAGGAATGCTGTGATAGAGCATATTGAAGCCGACATTCCAAAGAATGACAGCGAAAATCGCGATGAGACTGCCTATGATGTAGGGCAATGGTTTCAACATGTCGGCCTCCTTATGGGTGTGTGGGACTCTTTACTCTGTCAAGGCGAGTACAATCTGTGTCACCAGGGCGCCGAGCGGTATCATGACAAGAGAAAGGCGATAATGCTTGATCATTGCTTCTGACATGCTTGAAGAACGTCTGGGCAGAACAATGACGATCACCAGATAAATGGCTGGAACGAGGATTCCCAGCAAAAGCGGCACGAGGCCGAACAGGTTGCCGGCGACGATAAATAACAGACCGAAAGCCACAAGCAAGAACGTCAGGCCACCGATGAGAAATGCGAGGATGTAGGGCATGAAGGGTTTCATAATGGGCCTCCCTTTGTCCTTTTATATGAATAGGATACCATGAATCGCCGGCTTTGGCTTCCGAAGTGCCTAAAGAAGGTTCGGTCACTTGAAGACGCCGAGGCGAGTGGCGATACGGATATAGGTGTCGACGCCTTTCATCAGCACCGTCTCGTCGAAATTGAACTGGCCGCTGTGCAGGGGATGGATGAAGCCACCCGGGATGTTGCGGCTTCCGAGCATGATGAACATGCCGGGGACGGCCTGCTGATAATAGGAGAAATCCTCAGCGAGCATGAGCGGTTTCAATAAAGTGTATTCATCGGGGGCGAAGGTTCCAGTCATGGCTGTGAACAGGTCATGGTCATTCTCGACGGGCGGGTGGAGGTCGGTGATGGTGTTTTCGATGGTGACATTGAACGCGGTCTCGATGCCCTTGTCGATTTCGCGCATCCTTTTTTTCAGGTGTGAGAATACCGCGAAATCAAACGCACGGATGGATCCGGTGAGCGTTGCCTTGTTGGCGATAATGTTTCTGCCCTCACCGACTTTGAGCGTCCCGACATTGATACTGGTGGCGGTCAGCGGGTCGATGCTTCTGCTGACAATCGTATGATACTGTGAGACGAGTTGTGCGGCGGCCAGAACCGTATCGTGACCAAGGTGCGGTTGTGTGGAATGGGCGTTCATTCCGGTGATTACCATATCGAAATCGCCGTCCTGGGCGGTAAGGATACCGTCAGCGAGACCGAGCTTGCCCTCTTCCAAGTCCGGATCGAGATGAAGGGCGAATATCGCTTCGATGTCCAGGGATCTGAAAAGATCGGTCTTGATAATCTCGCGGGCGCCGCCGTAGGTTTCTTCGGCGGGTTCGAAAATGAAGGCCACCTGTTTGTTCAAGTCGTCATTGTCCGCTAAGTATTTCGCAAAACCGAGCAACATCGCCATATGGCCGTCGTGGCCACAGGCGTGCATCCTGCCTTCGTTTTTGGATACGAAGTCCAGACCGGTCTGTTCCTGGATTTCAAGGGCGTCCATATCCGCACGAAACGCGACGGTGCGGGTGGATGCGCCTTTTTTCAGGGCGATCAGACCCGTTTCGGCGACGATGGTCGTCTCATAACCCATCTCGTGGAGACGGGCTTTTAGATAGGCGTGTGTTCTTGGAAGATCGAAACCGATCTCCGGTATCTCGTGCAGGTCGCGTCTGAAGGTTTTGATTGCGTCGAAAAAAGTCGTTGGGGTCATCTGTAACACCTCTTATGGAATATGAAAACCCATGAGCGCAGGCTCATGGGCAAACAATCAAAGTTCGATCATTTCCCACTTTATAAAAGCACATTCCCATCAGTCCGGGCGACCGAAGGGAACAGTTCTGCGTTTGTTCAACGCAGCACCAGCGATGTGCTTCGGCGTCGGTCCCTTTCCCTTTCGGTACTCTTGACCGGACGCAGCCTCTTTTATAAAGTTTTCAATTTTATTAGATATTAACACAGGGGCCTTTCGATGTCAAATGAATGGATTTAAGTGCTTGGAAGTGTCTCACCCGCCAGTGGTGAGGACGTGCTTGTAGAGGGATTCGATCTCTTTTTTTGTAAGGATTCTCGGGACCGGGTAAAGCGGATTGGCTTCCTTGGCGGCATTCTTGGCCATGAAGGAAATCTGTTTGACCGCTTCGACCCTGATGGTCTTGGGTATCCCCAGTCTGGCGTTCAGATCCTCGATTGCCTTGATGAAACCCGCGGCCTTTGAGGCGGCGGTATCTCCTTTGATATTGACGCATTCGGCGAGTTCGCTCAGCCGGCGGTCCGCCTTGTGGCCATAGGCTCTCAGCACATGGGGCAACAAGATGGCATTCAAGTAGCCGTGCGGCAGATTGTAGACCCCGCCAAGCGCGTGTGCCATGGCATGCACATAACCGACATAGGCGCGGCGAAAGGCGAGGCCGCCCAGCATCGATGCATTCAACATGGCGCGTCTTGCGTCAAGGTCATCAGGCTGTTCCACGGCCCCGGGTAGGTTTTCAAACACAAGTTGGACCGCTTCTTTCGCCCGTTTTTTTGTCAAAGAGGTGATGCCTTTGTTCACAAAGGATTCAACCGCGTGTGAAAGCACATCGAGACCGCTGTTGATGGTGACGTCTTTCGGCAGGCTGGTGGTGAGGGCGGCATCGAGCACTGCGACTTTCGGGATGAGGGAGAAATCATTGATCGTATATTTCTTCTTTGTCTTCTCATCAGTGACCACAGCGGTCAGTGTGACTTCGCTGCCGCTGCCCGCCGTGGTCGGAATCGCAATGAGGGGTGGGAGGCGTCTTCTGATTTTCATCAACCCCTCCATCTTCTGGATGGATTTTCCGGGTTTCGCCACCCGCGCACCGATGATCTTGGCCGCATCGATGACCGAACCGCCGCCGAGGGCGAGGATGGCGTCTGATTTTGTCTGTTTGAATTGTTTGAGACCGGCTTCGATATCCATGATGGTCGGATTGGCCCTGATCTCGTGGTAGACCGTGTGGCCGATGCCGGCTTTATCGAATTCCTGTTTGAACCCCTCGAGCAATCCGGCCTTCAAAACACCTGCATCGGTCACGATGAAGATGTTTTGAAGTTTTTGTTCCTTAATGTATTGTGTGAGCGGAATCGCGGTTTCTTCGCCTTCGATGATTTTTGGCGTGCGGTAGGGCATGAACCGTTGCAGGAATCTTGTCAGATACTGAAAAAAACGAAATAGGATACGCATGGTGAAACCCTCCTTTTATGCCGGAACACGCTTCTTACGATGACATGAAGAGAAAAAAGCCTTCTATCAAGGCCTTTTGACATTACTGTTCCAGAAGTTTCTTTTTGAGTTCCTTTTTGGTCGCGACTCGGCCTTGGACGATGACCTCGCCGTCGACGGTCACCGCCGGTGTCTGCATGATGCCCATTTCACCGATTTCCGTGACATCCTGGATTTTCTTGATCTCCGCTTCGAGTCCGAGTTCTTCCACCGCTTTTCGAACGTGTTTTTCTGTCAGTTCGCATTTCTTGCATCCGGGTCCGAGAATTCTTATAACCATGATGGCCTCCTTGTTTTTTTCTTTAACCTTATTATAGTCGATTGG
>PWHD01000036.1 GCA_003555335.1 Mollicutes bacterium
ATATTGAAATCCAACACCAACATGGAGCTGGATTTCTCCAACACTAATTCCAGTTTAACATTGGCATGCTCAATCTCTGATTTTTCAAAGCATTCAAAAAAATGCTCGTCAAGATCATAATAATAGCTGTGCTTACCCAATGATAAACCTACAAAAGGGATGTTATATTGTTTCAGTGTGTCCAAAGCTATAAAAAATAAACAGAATTGATATTTTTCAAAACTGCAAAGATATAACTTATTATGCTAATTAAAAAAAAGAAATTAATGTTTTTCAATAATATAACGTTAAGATTAGCGCTTGACTTTTAAAGTTATAATCTGAAAATATTACTCTCTTCCATCCCGGATAACAGTAAATTTTTTTGAGACACTTGAAACTCTAAAATACCCTAAAGCTTCAGCACCTTCTATATTTCCTTCGGCATTAGCCGGGGGACCTGAAAAATCAAAAAATTGATCCTGCTCCTGGTTTGTAATTTTTTTCATTCCATCAATGTATTGAAAATAATCCTCTGTTACTGAACTGCTTTCTAATACTATAATTTCATTTGGCTGAAAATTGCTAAAAAAATAAATATTGGATTCACCTTCAATGTTTTCGTGGCCCCGATATATAAAAATATCATCAATAGTGTTGTTTTTTACACTGTTTTTTAAGTATACCTGGACTTTGTAGTAATTATCTTTAACAAATGGTTCGGTCCAAAACAATTGTATATCAACCATTAGCGAATCCATATCTGCATGGCTGTCTGAATATATGGGATTATCGTATAAAATAGCCTGAATACTATCCAACTCAACTCCTGTTTTCATTTTTTCTGTTGCTGAATAAGCTATTTTCTCATTTACGGGATTTTCCAATAGAATATCTAAAGTATATTCTTTGCCGGGGGTTCCTGCTACAGGATCTTCTGTAATGTATACTCCCGGTTCGCCGGAAGATTCAATAAAAGTAATGGTTTCTTCTCCACAAGTAATACTCACATCAGCTTCCCCGACTGCCGGAGTTTCTTCGTCGCTAAAATATTTTGCACTCTTTGTTAATTTTATTTCGTGTTTTTTGTACTCATCTGTAAATGAGCCCTCAACAACTAAAAGCTCTATGTCATAATCGCTTTCCCATTCTATTTTTTCTATACAGGAAAAGAAAAATAGGGATAAAAAGGAAAATATGAGGCCTATAAGTTTTATTTGCATATTTTATGGTTATTAATAGTGATTCGCATGTTTGCGTATATAAACTTTATTAATTCTATTGTCAAAGCTAAAAGCTAAAAGCATTCGCTTAGTAACTTCTAACCTCTCTTAAACTCTCTTCGTCACTAAGTCTCTCAGTCTCTTAGTTCTTAATTCATAGAACTTATGTAATATTGTTCCCTTCGGTCACGTGATCGGTTGCTCGCAAAGCTCGCGAGATCGCTTCGCTAAGTTCGCTAAGTTCATTATCTTTTTTGAACATTTTGTGCATCATTTGGTTAAAATTTAAAATTATAAGTAACTGATGGAAAAATAGTATAGTAGCTGATTTTTTTGGCTTTGGTTTCGTAAGAACCATATTCTTCCTGTTGAAAAAACAAGGCATCAGCATTTTTTCTTGCGTAAGCATTATTGACAGATATTACCCATTCACCCTGAAATGAACGCTCAGGCCTTGTTTTACTTTCAATTGTTACATTCAGGTCAAGCTGATGGTAGTCGGGCATTCTGTCCTGGTTTCTGCCGGGATAGTATGGTACTATAACACCGCCATATTCATACCTGGCAGCGGGAGCATTCAACGGTCTTCCTGTTTTATAGCTCCAGTTGGCAGAAAGATTAACACGATCAGTTAAATCATACATGGCAACAATGTTTAAATCATGCGGCCTGTCAAATGGTGAAGGGTACCAGCCTTCATGCTGAATATCCTGTATATTAAGCTCCGAAATGGAATAAGAGTAGCTTATCCATCCGCTAAGGCGTCCCCTTGGCTTTTTAATCATAAGTTCAACACCATAAGCCCTGCCTTTACCAAATCGTAAGTCTTGCTCAATATCCGGATTAAACTGTGGCTCGGCAAATTCTTTAAAGGCAACCTGGTTTTGCATTTCTCTGTAATAAATATCCAGAGATGTCTCTAATTCATGGTCAAGGAAATTACGGTAATATCCTGTGCTGTATTGATCAGCAAGTTGGGGTTTAATATTGGGATTGGCAGACATCCACACATCCAGGGGATTGCCTCTTCTCGAATTTGATGCTATAAAAATGTATTGGCTTGTTCTGTTATAGCTTGCCTTAATAGATTGATCGTCGGCAAGAACAAAACTCATGGCTAAACGGGGCTCAAAAGTCTGATAGGTTTGGTAAATCTCTCCTTTACTATAGTGTTTTTCTCCTGTTACATTGTAATTGTCATCAACTACATTTACAGTTGCTTCACCGATGTTTTGGAATAATGAATAGCGAAGCCCATAATTAAAGGTAAGATTATCACTAACTTTTTGCTCATTACTTAAATAGAGAGCACTTTCAATACTTTTGGTTTTTGGTAACTTTGTGTCAAAAGTACGCATGCCTCTCATCCCGGAAACATCGCCAAGGTTGAAATCATGAAATGTTGACTGAACACCAAAACGAATGGTATTTAAGTCATTAAGATAATAACCGAAATCCATTTTAACAGAATAATCCTTCACAAAAGCTTTATATTCAAAAGAATAAGTGTTTTCATCATCTCCTGCACTAAAACGATTATCAAGCAAATAATCATAATTACTTGCTAAGAGCGTAAGATTCGAAAACAGCTTTTGATTAAAAATATGATTCCAGCGCAATGTAGTTGTATAATTTCCCCAGTCAAAATCGCTGCTGTTGTTTTCCCCTATTTCATAAGAAAATTTATCCCGTCCAAAGTATCCTGAAGCATATATGCGATTATTGTCATCGAGCCTGTAATTAAGCTTCATATTCAGATCATAAAAATGTAGCGGAAAATTCTGGATATCATCATCGTCAACTATTTCTTTAAAAAGATCTACTGCAAGGTCAGTATAGGTTCTTCTGCCGGAAATAATAAAACTGGCTTTGTCTTCAACAATTGGGCCTTCAAAGGTTAAGCGGCTTGATATTAAACCAACTCCTCCTGCGCCTGCAAATTCTTTATTGTTTCCATCTTTCATACGGATGTCTATCAGCGATGAAAGCCTTCCTCCGTAACGTGGTGGAATATTCGCCTTATACAGCTTAACATTTTTAACAGCATCGTTGTTGAAAACAGAAAAAAGGCCGGATAAATGTTCAGCGTTGTAGACAGGAGCTTCATCCAGAAGTAGTAAATTCTGATCCCTGCCGCCACCGCGAATACTCATGCCTGTGCTCATGCTTCCCATTGATTTCACTCCGGGTGTAAGTTGAAGGGCTTTGATCATGTCGGCTTCCCCCATTAGTGCCGGAATTTTATTAATAGTGCGGCTGTCTATTTTTTGTATGCCCATGTCTGTAGATCTGAGATTTCCCCCCTCTTCTCTGGCAGACACTACCACTTCTTCTATATCGGCTGTCTTTCGAGATAGTCCTACATTAATGGTTGTATCACTGTCAAGCTTCAAATCAAATTCTTCTGACTGATAACCTACAAAGGAAAAAACAACCGTTTGCCTGCTTTCCGGCAGGGTCAGAGAATAAAAACCATAGGAATTGGTGGTTGTACCAACGGTTGTTTCTTTTAAATAGATATTTGCTCCAATTAATATCTCTCCATCTGTTGCATCTTTAACATGACCACTGATAGTAACTTCCTGGCCCGTTGCTGCTTTTGCAAGTAAAATAAAAGCTATTAAAAAGCCTACTGCTCTACCCGTCATATCAATATAATTTTAAAAATAGAGAAATATCGTATAAGTATGTTTCCTGTTTAGATTCGCAAAGCTAACAAAAAAAATATGAATAGAATATTAACTGAAACCAAAACACGGTCAGAAACCATTGATTTTAAAACATTTAAACATTTTTGAAATGCAATAAGTTGATGTTTTTTTAAGTAAGAAATAGTTGATTGCCTTCTGCTGCTTCTGTTGTTTCTTTTGCTTTGTTTAAAAGGTTACTTTTCTTTTTTCATCCGGTGTCAGGGTTGTGGATTGGTGGGTTGATTCATTACCACAGGTTTGCACCTGTGGCTATTGATGTTTAACCCTTGTCAGGGTTATAGGTTTTTTAAATTATTCGCTACGAAGGACCGCGGTTACTTTAAGGCAGTTGTAGGGATGTCATCCATTTTATTTGATAAAATTATAAAAGCTAAATTGTTTATAGCGTTTTAATTAATTATTCTTTCGCAATTTGCTTCATTTGTGTTAATAGATTGTAGTCAAGAAAAATATCAGAGTTTTTGAGTTTATCTAAAAAAGGTGAGATTTGTTTTATAATATCCATATTTTTAGCAAGTTAAAGTACCCCAAGTGAATCAATAACTTGTATTTTATTTATTTTTGCTATTTTTCGAGCCCGCATATCATCAATGAGCAAATAATCTGCTTTTAGCTCTTTATATAAAATCATGGCATCTATTTCGCCTTTACCCAAATTTGCAGGTAATTGCAGAGTATTTTCAATGGTTCTGTTAGAAATTTTATTATTCAAAAAATGATGCAATTTCTCGGATTGCGGCTTATCGGCGATGGTGCTTTCATTAAAAACAGATATTGGAACAACAATTTTTTCATACAACTTATCTAACAAATCAAGTGCATCGCAAACTGAAAGTGCAACTAAAGCGGAAGTATCAGCAATTACAATCATTTTGATTTGCGTTGATATTGTTCTGCATCGTCTTGAATCTCGGTAATTGTATAATTGATTACCGGAATTTTATTCTTTTTACACTCTTTAATAAAAGTATGACGGTCAATATCAGCAATCTCGCATGCTGCACCTGCTGATACTTCACCATTGTAAAACATCATTAAGGCAGTATAAAGCTTTATTTTTTTACTGACATCTGATTGTGAATAAGATGCAAAATAAATATCAGGTATTTTAAATTTTACTTGCATAGCAGCTTAATTTGTTTAATGGAAGTTTCTTGATCAAGTTTCAACACAAATATAATCAAATATCTTTAATAATAAATTCATTTAATGCAGATATTTCCAATTTTTTTCAACCCTGGTCAGGGTTGTGGATTGGTGGATTATTCATTTACCACAGGTTTGCACCTGTGGCTATTGATGTTCAACCCTTGTCAGGGTTGTGGGTTTTTTAAAATCAGGGATGGCATCCCTTTTCAATTAACCGCTTCAAGATTCTGCGATTGCTCCAAGGGTTAGCTCGAAGGGCAACCCTCGAAGCGGTTGAACAATAAGTGTTTTTTTACCAGGGGTTCCCATCTCCATGCCGGAAGCTGGAAATTATTTACAGACGGAGCGGCTATAGTTCAAAAAGAATTAGCGTTAGGTCTTCAATTGTCTTAAAATCTTTATCGGCAGTTACTAAAGGTAAATCAAGGGAGTTTGCTGTTGCTGCAATTATTGCATCGGGGAGTTTTACTTTATGCTTCTGCCTGATTTCAATTGTGGTATTTTTAATAGAAGGATTAATATCAATGATTATGCAATCGGATAACAAAGCTTCAAGCGTTTTAGTCTGATTATAGGTTGAAGTTCCTGAACACCTAATAGTTCAATCTCTGTAATAAAAGATGTATATATCTTGCACCCATCAAACAGTTCAGCAACACGATCATTACCTTCAACTAACATTATTAGCATGTTGGTATCCACAAAAAAACTATTCCCATTCATCTCTTAAACGAGTTTGGAAATTAATAGCATCACCAAAAACACCTTTAAGTGAACCAAGATACTTTTTGGCATCAAAGCTTTTTCTTCTATTTAGCTTCTTTAAAGACTCATAAAGCTGCTTGCGGGAACTGGTTCGCTTTATAACAATTAATTTATTATTCATTGTATAAAAATAGTTTTTTACTAATTTAGTAAAATTCTGTCTAATTGAAATTGTTTTATTAGAATTTCATTAGAACTGCGTATTCTGATGAAGCTGATCACCCCATTCCGATTTGACAAAGAGTCTCTTTTTCAACTTTTTGAAAAACATAATCTACAATATTTCAAAGAACAAAATTATAATCAACTGAAATTATTTGATTTATAACGAAACGCTAATGATTTAAAATATTAAATAAAATTTTGATTGTAAAGATCAAAAAAATTTGAAAAAATCCCAGTTAAATCAACAAAAACTAAAAACAAACTGGAGGCATGAAAAAATAAACCAAAACCAATAGTATAAACAGTATATAGTCCTGTTTTCCGGATAAAATTTTGTACAAAAAT
>PWHD01000032.1 GCA_003555335.1 Mollicutes bacterium
GAACCACACGTTCACGCATCCTTCGTCCTGATACACCGCACCCCCGCCCTTGAGCCTACGCAGAACATCGATGTCCCATTCTTCCGCGAGGTCGAGACGGACCGCGTCGGAAGCGTTCTGGTTGCGGCCGATGACCACACAGGGTCTGTGTTGGAACACCATGAAATACGCCCCCGGCTTCTCTTTCAGGAAATATTCCATCAAGGCCAGATTGAACCGTACATCCGATGAAGGTGTCAAGACGCGGTGCATGGAATCACCACCGAATATGTTCATTTTTCTCTTGCATCGTCCTCTATGGCGGCGTCTGTGTCGGAAAGGAGATCAAGGACATATAAGAAAATCATCGGGCTAATCCACACCCTTTTTGGCAATCCATGAGATTCCACTCTAGCTTTGCGCTTGGTCTGACCAATTACCAAACATGGCGTTCTGTAACGTTCTCATTTTGAAAGGATGGCGTGTCCCTAATGATTTTAGTACCTGGATGACACATGGAAAGCCAAACTATTTCAGTTGATCCAAACTTATGTTCAGCGCTTTGGCCACACCTTCACCATAGGCGCGATCAGCTTGAAGACAATGCTTGATATGACGATGTTTAATAAAGTCGGGAACACCCGTCATATCATTGGCTGTATTGTCAAAAAGCGCCTGTTTTTGCTGGTCGTTCATTAATTGGAATAATTTCCCGGCCTGTGTGAAATAATCCGCATCATCTTCTCTGAAATCCCAATGTGCTGCATAGCCTGCAATTTTGAGCGGTGGCTCGCGCAAAGATTTTTGATCTTCCCATTCCCCTTGACTGTTGGGCCAATAATGAACGCGGCCGCCGTAATTGCCATCCATGCGCAACATGCCGTCGCGATGGTTGCTGTTTGCTTGTACGTCTTCTCTTGGAGCGTTGACAGGGATCTGGTGGTGGTTGACACCTAGACGATACCGTTGCGCGTCACCATAGGCAAACAATCTTCCTGCCAACATCTTATCCGGCGAGAAGCCGATGCCGGGTACAATATTCGCAGGGTTGAACGCAACTTGTTCAACGTCTTGGAAATAGTTTTCGGGATTTCGATTCAATTCTAGGATTCCCACCTTGTGAAGCGGATACTCTGATTTATACCATACTTTCGTCACATCGAATGGATTGTATGGAAACGACTCCGCATCCTTTTCCGGCATGATCTGAACCGACATTTCCCATCGGGGAAATTCTTTTCTTTCAATCGCTTCAAACAGATCGCGTTGGTGACTCTCACGGTCTTTCGCGATCAGAACCTCTGCTTCTTCATCGGTGAGACATTTGATACCTTGCAGTGTTTTAAAATGGAATTTGACCCAGTGACGCTCATTTTGTGCGTTGATCAAGCTGAACGCATGTGTCCCATATCCATTCATGTGTCGGTACGACAAGGGGATGCCGCGCTCACTCATCGTAATCGTGACTTGGTGCAATGCTTCGGGAAGGCTTGTCCAGAAATCCCAGTTGTTGGTCGCGCTTCGCAAATTCGTTTTCGGGTCACGTTTTATGGCCCGGTTCAAATCGGGAAATCGCAAAGGATCACGTATGAAGAATACCGGCGTGTTGTTCCCGGCAATATCCCAGTTCCCTTCTTCCGTATAGAACTTGATTGCGAATCCCCGGATGTCACGTTCGGCATCGGCGGCACCGCGTTCCCCCGCCACAGTTGAAAACCGTATGAACAGATCTGTCTTTTTGCCTATTTCATTGAATAGTTTTGCTTTGGTGTATTTGGTAATGTCATGCGTCACTGTGAAGGTTCCGAAAGCACCACTTCCCTTGGCATGCATACGACGCTCGGGAATGACTTCTCGATTGAAATGGGACAGTTTTTCTAAAAACCAGACATCTTCCATCAACAACGGTCCGCGCGGACCGGCAGTCAAGATATTCTCATTGTCCGATACCGGTGCACCGGTCGCGTGAGTCAATTTCTTCTTGGTATTTTTTGCCATCAATTCCACTCCCCTTTTGATTATATTATAATCGTTATCAGGGTTTTGACCACATATATTTGGAAATCGCCAATGGAATGTTCCTGTTCAACCAACAATTCATGTGGTCTATACACAATGTGATCCACTTCTTCATCCCCAGCTTCCGCTTTGGGCTGTCGTAGCGGGGCGTCTCTACCAACCGCTCGGCGACCACATGCCGTTCGTCCTCGTCCGTGCTTTTTCCCGGTCCCCGTCTTGCCTCTTCAAGGGCTTCGACGTGTTTACGGATGGTATCGCGATGAAAACCCGTCCCCGATGGATCCTCCGGATGTCCATGCCGCTGCGGCGAGAATCGATGATTTTGCGTTTCGTCTTCACGCCGCCCGCTTGCAATGTCCATTAGCAATATGTGTATATTAAAAGAAGATGAAGAGATATGATGTTATAATGAGAGTAGCTCATCACAGACGGGATGTCCTGTTCGAGATAGAAGGGAGTGGTGTAACACGGTTTGCGTACATAGCGTTTCCTCATATCCTTGAGAAACCCGATGGTATTTGCACTTATGTGCAAATCGAGTCCATCAACGCCTCATATTTTATAAGTTCCCTCTGATTCAACACCCTTCGGTATGCGATTTATGACATGTTTTTGATTATCTATGGGAAAGCGGCAAATGCCAGACGATGCAAGGACACTGAAATCGTAATATCGATTAGACACCACAAGATGAAAACAATAACAGTCAGGGTGAAACAACAAACGCTTGACGAGTCTTCGAACCCCACTTTGTGCATAGCATACATCATCTGTCATGTTGCAGGAAGCGCGATGATGGGAACACATGCGCAAAAGACCATGTCTTTCGTTTCCGTGTGGACAACGACACCCGGCTCAAGTTACATGTCATAATCATAACAGATCATGTGAACAGCGACGAAAAAAATGTTGAAGGAGTATTATATGTGTATCGCATTTTGGAAGAAGAAAAAAGCCAAACGCCGTACGGACACTTCTCCTTTGAATCATCCCGGGGAAGAAAAATCAGTCACGAAGTCAGAAAGCATTATTGTTGAAGAAGTAGAATCTGATGTGTCTATGGATAATGAAAAAAACAAGGTCCCGAAGTATCACGTGTCACAAAACAAGAAAAAGGATACAGAATCTTATTTGAAATGGCGGGTCAGAAAAGAAAGTTCAGATAAGACGATTCAGTTTTTTGACACACAAAAGCATGCGATCGATTACGCCCAAGAATTGGCAAGCCAAGCAAAAACGACGGTTGTCATTCATAAGCTCGATGGTTCGATTCGCAAACAAGATTACTCGAAAAAAGAATAGTCGGAGCTCGGTAATAAACAGCGTGATGACACATACAGCATTAAAAAAAGTCATTTCAAACCATTGAGTTAGGAAATGACTTTTTTGCTTATCGTGCAGAATTTTAAAAATAGAAAAGTTCCTCTTCATATTGCTCAAGTCTTTCGCGATGCTTTATGTTTTTCATTGCTCGCTTTGCCTCGACCGGCTTCATGCCATCTTAGCTTGACGATGGTTGTGGCCGGTGGCGCTGGCGATTTCCGCGTAATTCTTGCCTTTCTCATAGAAGAGTTTTCGGATATAATGCACTTGGGGATTGTCAGCACGCCCTTTCGCATCCTTTCCGTGTTGGTCTACTAAAAGGATAGGTGATTGTGGTCCGTGCTGGCAATCCCTTTTATTGAGGCATTGTACTTTTCGTTTCCATTAATTGTATTTTACATTGCCACAAACATGGTTGCCACTGAAGTGATACGGCTCGTTGTATCGTTTCTACTGGTAACTTTGATCAAACAATCATATCAAAAGGAAAAGGGTAGGCGACCGCTCGTTGCCTACCCTTAGTGTAATACCAGTCTTTCTTATATCCCCAGTTCACGGGTATGTCAAATGCATTCCAATCCTCATGCCACCCTTCCGGAATCTCCGTGGCTTGCACGTTGTCAAGGCACCTTGGAAAGCGTGCTCACCAATGATTTCGACGTTATCCGGTATGTGGATGCTTGTTAGATGATTGTGGTCTCAAAAGGCATAAGCTTGTAGAGAGTATAACTTCAACGTCCGCTTTGCGTTCCTCTTGAACGGCTTCGTCATCGGCGGTCACGGTGATGACGTTCTCGTCACTGTCCACATCGATGTAGCCGGTCTCGATGGCGGCGTCCAAAAACTCTGCCAGCGCCACCTTATAGCGCAGGCCTTCAAGCTCAAGGTCGGCTGCGACGATTTCGGCGTCCTCGTTGAGCAGTTGGATGCTTACAATGTTCTCGTCCTCATCTCGGATGAACTCAACGCCTGGGTTCATGTCGACGGTCGAACAGGAATAGTTGTCCTAGGTTTGTCCGTTAGCGCGACGTTGCTGCGCTTCATCACGTTGGTTCTCGATCCGCTCCTCGTATGCTGAGCGGATTTCGTCGATCTTGGCGTCGGCGGAGACGCGGATGGCGTCGTAGTCAGGCGTGGCGATCTCATCGTTATCGACTTTTTCGCGATGCGCTTCTACGCGCTCTTGTGCCATGTCGCGCATCTCTTCCTTCATCTCCTGCGCCTCTGCGCGGCGTTCTTCGATGAACTCTTCCATTCTCTCGTGATGCTCATCGATCAGGATGGTCATGATTTCGCCGTGCTCGAGGTCGAGCGCCGCTTCAAACGTCAGGTCCTCGTCGATCTCGGCCGCTCTTGCAATCAGTCGGGCGCGGCCTACGCTGATATCATGTTCCTCGGCGAGGTTGACATATTCCTCGTCCATGGTTCCGCCGAAGATGGCGGCGCCTACGGCACGTTCAGAAAGTATGGCTTCAACGTCCGCTTTGCGTTCCTCTTGAACGGCTTCGTCATCGGCGGTCACGGTGACGATGTTCTCGTCACTGTCCACATCGATGTAGCCGGTCTCGATGGCGGCGTCCAGGAACTCTGCCAGCGCCACCTTATAGGGCAGGCCTTCAAGCTCAAGGTCGGCTGCGACGATTTCGGCGTCCTCGTTGAGCAGTTGGATGCTTACGACGTTCTCGCCCTCATCGAGGATGAACTCAACGCCCGGGTTGATGTCGACGGCTAGATAGCTTGTCTCTTCTTCGGGTTCTTGACATGCGGCCAATGTGAACGCGAA
Organism: Mollicutes bacterium; assembly: GCA_003555335.1. The sequence goes on from PWHD01000032.1 coordinate 5,105, forward strand.
TGTCAATGCTATGATAAATCCAAGTAATTTTTTCATGATGGGTATTCCTCCTTTTTATTTTGGTATCACTTATAAAACAAAGCGACAGGTGTTTTTATTGGCTTTTATATGGAGGATGCATCTTATTTTCTTTTATACTTTCATGCTAACCACTTTACAACCACATCTCAATGATAATACTCGAGAAATACTAAACGTCTTAGCCAAGTTCTCTATAATACTAGCTGCAACTATTTGTGAGACGCTTCGTTGTGACGTTTCCGAGTGCAATATGATGACCAAACCATAATACGTGTAAGGGCGGACAAATGCGGTTGTCCGCCCTTTTTGTTTGGAATCTGTGTGAGCCTTGTTTATTCCTCGGGCTCCCATTTTGCATAAAGCGTCATACTCTCGGCCGGCATTGTCGTGAAAATATATGGTGTGGTCATATCAATATCGGTGTACCAACCGGGAAACTACCCATCATCATTTCCAGAACGATATCCTCCAAATGAGATACTCCCCTTGAAGTAGTATCTGCAATTTTTATCTATTTGCAGTGTCTACTTCATGCGGAGCATACCATCAACTCGTTGCCCAACCTTCTTCACCAATAAAATCCGTCCACTCTTCATAAAGTGCTTGGCTCTGTTAAAGAAAAGTACTGATATCATGAATACGCTCTATGAATATCGATAGGAAACGGTGTTGAATATATTGATTTTATCAGGAATCTTACCAATTCTTTGATCGAATAATTCATAGTGAACCGGCTGTGTTTATCCGGATTTTTATGGAAATCCAGAAGCCTTTTGAACCCGAACCATGCGAGATATCTTCTGAGATGCCTCGAAGAGACGCCCTTGAATTTCACAAACCAGCTTTTGATCCGACTGTGAAGTTCATTCACTGCACCCAGATTGTGGATTCCGTCACTATGGAATCCTGATGGAATCTGATGCAGTTTTCCATCAAAATGTCTGGCGACTTTCTGATAAGCGGCCTTCGAATCCGCGGTGATAACACTGCCCGATTCTATCCGTCCATGCAGGACATCGATGATGGAATCAGCTTTGGGATTGCCTTGTCCGGCAATCCCAATCAGGAGCCGGTCATTGGAATCA
>PWHD01000033.1 GCA_003555335.1 Mollicutes bacterium
CTCTTTTTCCGGGTCGGGTGCTTTCCCGTTAGGGATGTAGGTGTTTTCAGCTTTGAAGTCGACAAACTGAAAGAGGTTTTCCTTCATGTAGCGTGCGTACCCTTGTTCATCATCTTCACCGAGCCCCAGATACTCATCAAGATTGAAACTGAGTGCATGGTGGAAAGTGATCTCGCCCCTGGTGTAGGCGTCAATCAATCTTCCATAAACACCTTTCGGGGTGCCGCCGGTCGCAAGACCAAGCACAGGGCGGTCCTTCAAAGCCAGGACGTTCATGAACATCTCCGCCACATATTGCGAGGCTTCTTCACGGTCTTTCGTGATGATGACTTCCATGGATGATTCACCCTTTCAACATAGTGTGGTATATTCCAATTTTAACATTTTTTATGATTTTTCCAAACGTTTTTACATATGGATATGAACACAATTTCCGTAAAAAAGGACGACCATGTCTTTACTCGTCGTCCTTGAATATATAGCGTACGATGCCCGCAAACCGTTGCGCCCAGGCGGTCTCCTCATGGGTTCCGCCGGGGATGATCTCATAGCGGAAACGCATCGGGGAGACCTTTTCGCTGATGATGGCCGCGATCGTGCCGTTGCTTTTGAGGTATTCCTCTTTCGGTGCGACACCATCCTCTTTGTCACCCGTATCCATGTAGAGTTTTTTAAGCGCAGTGAAATCGGCGTTTTCAACAATGGAAGTGATCCCTTTGGGGGCCACGTAGAACGCGCCGGAAAGCGAAGCGGCACGTTTAAAGACCGAAGGGTGGCGAATCACCGCATATAGGCTGATCACTCCGCCCATCGAAGAGCCCATGATGGCGGTGTCGGTCGGGTCGGTACGATAGGTGTCGTCAATAAACGGCTTGATGGTTTCAAGAAGATAGTCCAGATACACATCGCCTTTGCCGCCATTGTCACGATACGCTTCAAAGGGAACGGGACAGTATTCATCCAGGCGTCGTTCGTCCTTCGCCGAATCGATGCCCACGACTATGACCTCAGGAAGGGTCGGATCCTCCATGAAGGCCTCTTTTACTTTCCACGTCTCGCCCGAGTATGACTCCTCCGGATAAAAGAGGTTGTGTCCATCCTGCATGTAGAGTACCGGATAGCGGTTCGTAGAATCGTCGAAGTTTTTCGGCAAAAGCACGTACAAAGTGACCTCGCGGTCGAGTTCAGGAGCATGCATGGTCTTTTTGTCAATGCGCATAACGATCGTCCCCCGCTTTGTCCATAGTGTCGTTGAACGCCTCCGCAAAGGCCGCAATGTTTTCGTGGTGAATGCTTGCGATGGTCTGTTTCGTCTTTTGGAACTCCTCCATCACCTGACGGGCGATGAGCTTATTCAAAAGGCGTCTCGTTTCGAGACGGATTTCACCGCCCAAATGCATTTTCGATGCCGCCCGATCAATCAGTTTGGCCGGATAGCTGAGTCTCAGGTATTTATCCAGATTGATGGTCTCATCTGCGCCGACGGTGAACAGATGGATTTCCTTGCTGAGCAAGGTCTCAATGTGTTTCACCACAAAGACGCGCATCGATTTGATGATATAGCCCATATAGATCGGTGCGCCAAGAATGATGCGGTCAAACGTGTCAAGGTCAACGGTTTTGATTTCATCGAGAGAAACCACCGTGACCGAGTGGTTGATCTTGTTCACAAGCAAACGTGTGATGTCTTTCGTGACACCCGATTTGGTGTCGTATATCAATAAAACACTCATGCTTTTCAGTCCTGTCATATGGCATATCTTTATCAAAATTATACCATAAGCGCTCTGCGCTTCAAAGCAAGTTTTGTTGCTTCAAGGTCGTGTGTTTGGTAGAATGGTTCTATAAAACAGGGGAGGTATCATCATGAAAAAAATCATTTTCGTACTGGTTGGCTTATCGCTTTTCATCGTGGTCGCGTGCGACCGCTCACCTAGCATGTCGGAAGCCATGGACAAACTGCTTCAAGAAGACATGTTCAACGAACCGATCGTCCAGGACCTCGAGTTTCCGGAGTATTATGAAGGCTATCAGGTGGAGTTCCACTCTACCGATCAACGGATCATACATAATGACGGAACCGTCAACACCCGTGCATATCCCGACGGCGAGCGTAGTGTCGAGATCGAAATCACAATGAGTGACGGACGTGACGTTTATCAACGCACCGTCACATTCACCGTCGGTGTGGACCCTGAGACCGCCCATCTTTATGAAGCGCTTGAAGATCTGGAAAGCCGGGCACTTTTCAACGATGTCTTTGATGAGGACGTCGTTTTGATCGATTCAATCGACGACCTTGATGTCAGCTATGAAATCGACAGCCCCTATCTGAATGAAAACGGTGAGGTCACACGGCCCCCCTATTATACCGGTGGGGTCGATGTGGATGTCAAGGTCACCGTGAGTGACGGTGACCTAGACTTGTCCAAGACGCTCACAATCGCCTTGCTTCAGGAGCCTTATTCGACCATATCCTTTGAAGAAACGCTCGAGTTTGAAAATCTGGCCACCGAATATTTGCTGGACGACACCACACTTGACGTCTTTTACACGATGGAAGGCGGTCTTCCCTATGTAGATATCGAATCGTTCCTCACCCTGCTTGATGGCGGCGATCAGACAGGCGCCATCGACAAATCACAGCTTGAAATCACATACGATGGGCCTTCATTGACCATATCGATCACAATCGAAGCCGACGATGACGAATATGAAGAAGGCGACACACCCATTGAGGAGGATACGACATTCATCCTTGATTTCGCTTTTGACGAAAACCGTATCACCGTAAGTGAGTTCAATTTCTTCGGTTCTTTCTCGGAGTCCACTCAGACGGATTTCGGAAGCGGCCTCAGCGTCAGCGACTATGAAGAACACCCCGGAGAAGATGTCACATTCGAACTTGGCGAATACAACCTCGAAATCATCCACGATGAAGACCGTGGCTACCTCATGCCGTTGCAGATGGCCAACCTGTTTTTCAGCGGACAGATGTTCGATGTCTCGTATAACGGCGATGAACTGCTCGGCTGGGACACCTACCAGCGTCAGTCCGCTTCTGTCCAAAACAGACTCAGGGACAGCTCTTTGAACAATGAACCCATGAGTGACGCCATTTTGCTCAAGACATACAATTACATGGTGTTCACGTTTGATTATTTCTATGGTCTAAAAGACGACCAGGGCGTGGATACTTACTATGACGTTTTCTCCAAAGAACAGATCACCGCACAGGGGAACAACCACTATGATGCGGTCTTCAGAAGCGCATACAATCTCGATGACCTACACACGTCCTATCTAATGAGCGGATTCTACCGACCCGACCATGAAGTGGAACTTCAGCTTTCGCATCTAGGTTCGCGCACACGAGGGTTCTACCAGAACTTCTGGGACATCGAAGACATGAATCTCTGCGAAAGGGACGAAGTCATCTATTATGACAACGGACGGGTCGCCTTGATCCCGGTCGCCGGTTTTGACGAGGATACCGGAGATGATTTTGATGCCTTCATGCAAGAAATTCAATTGCAGGCAGGTGTCGAGGATATCGTCGTCGACTTGTCATGCAACACCGGCGGAATCGTCGGTGGCATGATTCAGGTAATCGGTCATATGACCAACGAACCGATTCCCTTCCACTATCTCAATCCTACCGATGGAGCGACCGCGACTTACTGGTATGAATCCGAAGTGGACGCCTATGACGAATACAACTGGCACGTGCTCTCAAGCCCGATTACATACAGTGCCGGGAACATGATGGTCAGAACCGTTCAGGAGATGGGCATCGCGCATGTTATCGGTGAAGATTCAGCGGGCGGCGCGGCTTCCATTCGTACCAACATCCTTCCTACCGGCGCCATCATCATCATGAGTTCGACGAGTGTATCGGCCGATGAAGACTATAACTCGGTTGAAATGGGCATCCCCGTGGATACGCCGCTTTCGCTTGAGGATTTCACGGACGAAGACGCCATCCTTGAGGCGATCAGTCAAGAATAATCACCCTGACCATCCGACGTTTAAACAATAAAGGAGACCCCGATGACCATACAAATCGTACCGCGCATCCAAAGCGGCGTATTCACGCTGCTGATGATCGGCAAGCTCTATCCCCTGGTGGGCCTTTCCACCATGGCCCTCAATATTGACGACCCTTTGTACAGTGATTCTTTCTTCATGAATGGTCTGATTTTGTTCATCCTGACCGGGTTTTCAATCATCATGGTCATGCGAATACGCAATCAGCACAGATCATTCGACAAGAGCTTGACCCCATCTTCGAAAACGCAAAAGGCACTCACCGCACAACGCCTGCTAAGTTATTTTCCGATTTTGCTTGCGCTTTACGCCCTGGCGATCGGGGTCATCACCGCGTTCATGCTCGAATACAACTACCTGATTATCGGCATCATCAACATCATTGTGGTCGTATGGTTCGCCGACCGGATGCAAAAGGACGGCCTCCGGAATCCTTTTGATGTGTTTTTCCTCTACGGCAAAGCATTGAAGAGCGTCCACATTCCGACCCGTAAAGCAAGCCAGACGGCCTATTATCTAAAAGAGGTGGCAGACCACCGCCAATCATGATAAAATAAAGGCATCATAACCTAGGAGGTCTTTATGAAAGATATTGTCCGTTTTTTCGACAATGCACCCCTCATCCTCAAAATCATCCTTGCGCTCCCCTTTATCGACGGCATTGCCTGGGGCATCTACCGGATCGCGAAAGGCATCGACCGCAAGAACACTGTCCTTATCATTGCCGGAATCATCTGGATTTTCGTGGGCTTTTTCGTGCTTTGGCTTGTGGATTTGATCACCATCATACTTCATGGACGGCCTACCATTCTCGCGGATTGATCCGTTTCACATGTTTCGCTGACGCGCCTGAACTTAGTTCGGCGCGTTTTTTGTATTATGAAAAAGGCGGTCGCGTTCGCGTCCGCCTTTGAATTATCCGTTATGCTTCATCCGCTTTGGCCGCTTCGGCTTTGGCGGCTTTCTTTTCTTCTTTCTTGGCGTCTTTCTCAGCCTTTTTGCGTTCTTTTTTCGTCAAATCCCGTGTGGCTTTGCGGTGTTTCACCTTCTTGGAGAAATCATCCTCTTCCGGTTCTTCTTTTTCCATCCGCTTGACGATGATCGGTTCGCTTCGCATTTCGCGAATGCGTTTGGAAAGCGTGTCGATGGATGCCTGTTGGTCTTTGAGTACGGATTTGATTTCCTCCACGAAGGCTTCTTCGCGTTCCTCCTTGACAAGAAGGTTGATGCCTTCGGGGATGGAGGTGACTCTCAATTCCTCGAAATAGGTCTTGAGTTTCTGGACTTTGTTGATGAAGCGGCGCGGAATGTTCGCGGTATTGGTGATGGTTTTTTCTATTTCACGGATCTCGCTTTCCTTGGCTTCCTTGGTGGTAGTCAGCTCGGAGATCTCGCGCTTGATGTTGATGCGCTCTTCTTCAATCATGGACATCGTCTTCTCGTACGCTTCTTCGAAATCCTTTTTGTAGCGTTTGGAAAACCGCCAGTCACGGAAGTTGTATTGCAGTTTTATGATCAAAGCGATGGTCGCCCTGAACGTAAGCAGGAATATGACAAGCGCGACAACGATCATGGCTATCAAAACGATGAAGCCGGTCGTACGGGCGTCAAGAAAGTCGACGTAGGATGCCAGTCGACGGTAATAGCCGAAGCGGTTGAAAACGATGGACGCTAAGGCCACGGCGCCGAATAGAATTCCATAGACAATCAGGAACATGATGGTCGAACCGATGGTGCTGAGGAAAGTCCGGTTGTTCACGAATTCATCTTTTTCGTCAAACAGTTTCCCGTAAGGATATTTTGTATGGGAAGGCGAGAGATTCACCCTTCTCAGATCGGCGATATCCTTTTCTATCGCGTCGATGTCTTTCTTTCGTTTATTGATGCCCTCAAGGTGCTCATCAAGATCCTGAATGGCTTTATAGTCTTTGTTTTTTGATAACATGACAGACTCCTTTCCCTTGTTATGCTTTAACTCATTATATCACGATTGAAACGGTTTTACAGTGACAAATTAATTCGATACGCCCCTTTAAGTATTCGTGAGATTTTGGTATAATTGTCAGGTCGATAAGGAGATGACAGCATGCACAC
>PWHD01000063.1 GCA_003555335.1 Mollicutes bacterium
CGCACTCCGTTCGATATCATCCTGATCCCCATGGTTTCGGCCATCATCGCTTTTGTGGTCGCGATGATTGTTGGCGAGCCCGTATCACTTTTCATGTCCGGCATCGGCGCCTACATCAAAAGCGCCACCGATTACACACCCTTCTTCATGGGCATCGTAATCGCGGTGCTCATGGGCATGGCACTGACCTCCCCGATTTCAAGTGCCGCCATCGCTTTTTCCATCAGTTCCATGGAAGAGGGCTTCGGCCTCATCGGCATCGCAGGAGGCGCCGCCGTCGTCGGCGGGGCGACACAGATGCTCGGTTTCGCCGTGATGAGCCGCAAAGACAACAACATCGGTACCGTCATCTCCATCGGCATCGGAACGTCAATGCTCCAGTTCAAAAACATCCTCAAAAAGCCCGTCATCTGGCTCCCGCCTATCATCGTGAGTGCCATTTTGGGTCCGCTTTCCACATTGCTGTTCAGAATTGAAAGCACCGAAGTCGGCGCCGGCATGGGCACAAGCAGCCTGGTCGGTCAGATCGGTGTGCTTGATGCGATGGGCCACAGTTCAGTTGTTTACCTGAGCATTCTGATCCTCCATTTCGTACTCCCGATCGCCGGGGTCCTCGCACTGGACATCCTCTTCCGGAAAAAAGGTCTGATCAAAGCGGGCGATTTGAAACTCTAACCCCTGAACCATCACTTTAAAAAGTGGTGGTTTTTTTATACCAAGGCATCGAACAAAAAATCATGATTTCACAGGTTTCGTCAAAAAAAGTGTCACAATGCTTTTCAAACCTTTGAAAAAATATTCAACACATGAAACAATGTTTCAGAATAAAGCGCTAACATTGACACTTATGTTTCACTTGTTAAAATACAGTCGAAAGAGGGATGCACATGAAAAATGTTCTTGTCAAATTAAGAGATTATTACGAACAGGCACACTCAACCGAAAGGCAAATCATCCGTTATATTCTGGACAACCCCGAAAAAGCTTCCGATATGACCATCCATGACCTTTCAAAAGAAACGTTTGCCTCAGCGTCGACAATAATCCGCCTTTGCAAGCGCAACGGTTTCAAAGGCTACAAGGATTTTACACGGTCACTCATCTATGAACTCGCGAAACGAGAAACGACGCTCAAACAAGAAAAGTCGGAAATCACCAAGTCCGACAACATCAAGGAAATTACGGAGAAAGTGACGCATAAAAACATCATTTCACTCGAAGACACTGAACGACTCCTGGATGACGCCTTGATTGAGAAAGTGATCGATCATTTGATAGACGCCGATAAAATCGCCGTCTTCGCACTTGGCTCCTCGTTCAATGTCGCACGGGATTTACAACAGAAATTCATGCGCCTTAACAAACATGTATTAATCAACGAAGACTGGCACATGCAATGGTTGGCTGCACGAAATCTTACCGGAAAGGATTTCGCAATCATCATCTCATACTCGGGTGAAACCGAAGAGCTGATCAAATGCATTCATTCGCTTAAGGAAAACAACGTACGAACCGTATCGATTACGAAATATGGCAGCAATCCGGTTTCAGACCTGTGCGACTACAACCTTTTTGTCTCCGCCAAAGAGTCCACGTTCCGCAGCGGTGCCATGGCTTCACGAATCTCGCAGCTTTTGGTCGTAGACATCATCTACACCGGTTATGCGAACAGACACTATGAGAAATCACTGGAAATGATCAGTAAAACGCATATTAAGAAGGAGAAAAAACAATGAGTTTGGAGAAACTGTCTACTGAAAGAAGAAACCCAAAGAGCGAACGATTGGATGAAATGAATGTCGGGGACGCTCTAAGACTGATGAATGAAGAGGATGCGAATGTTCCTGAGGCGATCAAAGCCACCATCCCTCAAATAGAAAAAGCCGTCAACGCCGTGATCGAGTCTTTCGAAAAAGGCGGGCGACTGATATACATGGGCGCCGGAACCAGCGGGAGGCTTGGTGTTCTTGACGCCGCTGAATGTCCGCCGACATTCGGAACCGATCCGGAGATGGTCCAAGGGTTGATCGCCGGAGGCGAAAAAGCGATATTGAAAGCGGTCGAAGGCGCTGAAGACAGTGATACGATGGGCGTTGAAGACTTGAAAGCGTTGAACCTTTCAAATAAGGACATCGTCATCGGTATCGCGGCCAGCGGCCGGACACCATATGTCATTCACGCCATGAAATATGCCCAGACAATTGGATGCACCACCATCGGCGTCACGAACAACCAAGGTTCAGAAATCGGCAATCTCGCCGATATCGCCATCGAAGCCGTTACCGGACCCGAAGTACTGACCGGCTCAACCCGCCTCAAGGCCGGAAGTGCTCAGAAGATGGTTTTGAACATGATATCCACGGTGTCGATGGTCGGCATCGGCAAAGTGTATAAAAACCTCATGGTCGACGTTCAGCGCACCAACATCAAACTGGAACGCAGAGCCATTGAAATCGTCAAGGAAGCTGCGGAGACGTCCCGTGAAATCGCCACAGCGAAACTGAAAGAAGCGAACGGACATGTCAAAACGGCGATCATCATGATTTTACTTGAATGTGACAAAGAAACCGCTCAACAAAAGTTAAATAGCGCAAACAGCCATGTCAGAGAAGCGTTGAAATAACGATAAACCGTACGTTACAAGAGGTGATCCATTCGGAAAATCCAGCTGGTGTGTAATGAAGCAATACAATAAAAAACAACCTGATGTACAAAAAAATGAAAAAGGAGAATTTAATAATGGCAGTCAACAACAAAGATTTGGCAAAAAGAATCATTGAACTGGTTGGCGGAAAAGAAAACATCAAAAGCGTCAGCCCCTGCATGACCAGAGTCAGGATTCGTTTAAAAGACGCATCCAAGGCAAAAAAGGATGAGCTCAAGAAAACAGAAGGGGTTCTCGGACTCCAAGGCTCATCAACCCTCCAAGTCGTCATCGGCCCGGGAAAAGCAAGAAAAGTCGTCGATATTATGAACGAGGACTTCGGCATTTCCCAGGAATCCGCAGTCACTGAAGACTGGGAGGAGTCAAAAGAAGAACGAAAAGCGCAAATGGACAAAGGGCCGTTCAGAAGAGGGCTTGAAACCATTGCCGGAATCTTCATTCCGCTCATTCCGGCCATCATTGCGGCCGGGATCTTCAACGGTCTGGCGAATGTCATCAACGCAACCGGCACTGAAGCGAGCGTATGGGTCTTCATCGCAACGCTGTTCTCCCTGATCGGTTCGGCGTTCCTGGCATACTTCGCCATTTTCACCGGTATCAATTCAGCGAAACAGTTCGGTGCGACCCTCGGACTCGGTGGGATGATCGGTGCGATGACCATTCTCGGACAAGTCGATGAACTGTCCCAGATGCTCGGCCTTTATAATGAAGAAGTCCCGCTCGAATCCATCCTCATTACCGGTAAAGGCGGCATCATCGGTGTCATCTTCGGTGTGTGGATTCTTGCAAAAGTTGAAAAAGCTGTCAGAAAACGCGTTCCGGACGTGCTTGACATCATACTGACACCGATGATCAGCCTGCTTATCACCAGTTTGATCCTTGTGCTTGGCGTCATGCCGCTGACCGGACTCATCTCCGATGGACTGATCAGCTTCCTTCAATTGTTCATCGGTTCTGACTATCAGCTTGTAAACATCATCTCAGGATTTATTCTTTCCGCCTTGTTCCTCCCTATGGTTCTGGTCGGACTGCATCACGGTCTCATTCCTATCTATGCCATTCAGCTTGAACAACTCGGTGGCGTAAGCCTCTTCCCTGTTCTGGCCATGGCCGGAGCCGGACAAGTCGGGGCGGCCATCGCGATTTATCTCAAAGCGCGCAAAATCAATCATCTTCGCATGAAATCCATCATTGCCGGTGCCCTTCCCGCAGGTTTCCTCGGCATCGGAGAACCACTCATCTATGGTGTTACGCTGCCACTTGGTAAGCCGTTCATCACAGCCGGACTCGGTGCTGGTTTCGGGGGCGCATTCATTATGGCTACCCGGGTTACCGCCGGCGCATGGGGACCAAGCGGATTGGTCGCTATCCCGCTCATGCAAGGTTTCTGGGGCGGTATGGTCCTTTACCTCATCGGTTTGGTCATCTCATATATCGGTGGATTCATTATCACAAACATCTTTGTATCGACAAAAGAACTGGAAAATGTTTAAGACATTAGGATTGGCTGTCTATTTGTCCCGTTTCGACAAACAAAAGCCGATGCTTGAAAAAATGGCCGGAAGTGGATACACTGTATTCACTTCCTTCCACATTCAAGAGGAGTATGAGACCATTCCGAACTATGCGGAACAAGCACGCGAGATGGTTCGTTGGCTCAAAGATCATGAATATACCGTCTTGGCCGACCTTTCACCCAGAAGCATCGATTATCTCGAGGCGACCTCCATTGAAAATGTGTTGCATACGCTTCCCATTGACATGGTCCGCCCGGATTACGGTTTCAGCGTCGAAACCATCAAGACCATGGCACGAACACACGACGTCGTACTGAATGCCTCCACCTTGGATAAAACCCTCTTAGAATCACTTGAAGCGACCAGCGGGAACATCTATGCCATGCACAATTTCTACCCGAGAGAGGAAACCGGGTTGGACAGGTCCTTATTCGAAGCCATGAACCGGACCATGCGACCCCATATCAAGGGAATCATCGCATTCATTCCCGGAGACGCGCAAAAAAGAGGCCCGATTGAAAAAGGGCTCCCCACATTGGAGGACCATCGCGATAAGCCACCTTACGTCGGTTACCTGGACCTTATCCTGAGACACGGATGCGAAGCCGTGTTTGTAGGCGATATCCGCCTGAGTGAAACACAACTGCGACTCATCGACCGCTTCAACACCGATGGTGTCATATCGCTTCCGGTCGTTTTCACCAAGGACTATGAACACCTTTATGAGAAAGTGTTCACCATCCGACCGGATTCGCCCACGCCGTTAAAAAGGCTCCAGGAATCTCGTGAATACGCTTCACACGGCGCTTCAATCGAACCAAATGACACCCTGGCGCGACCCAAAGGGACCATTACCATAGACAATGTCCGCTATCAACGCTACAGTGGTGAAATCCAGATCACCGCCGCCGATTACCCGGAGGATGAACGGATCAATGTCATCGGTCACACGGAAGAAGCCTACGTGGACACACTCGAATCAGTGAAAAACAACCAAAAGATTCGTTTTGTCCGCCTGAATAACAATTAAGGAGTTATGCCCTATGTCAAAAGAAATCATTCTTTATGCCCCAAACAGTGGCACCATCGATAAACTCGAGAATGTCGAAGACGAAGTCTTCGCTCAGAAAATGATGGGCGACGGCGCCGCCATCGACCCCAAGGATTCCATTTTCACATCACCATGCGACGGTAGAATTGTCAGTGTCTTTCCGACCAAACACGCCGTCGGCATCGAAACAAAGGACGGCCTTGAACTGATGCTTCATGTGGGTCTTGACACCGTCGAACTCAAAGGGAAAGGCTTCAAGAGCTTTGTTAAAGACAATGACACGGTCAAAAAAGGCGACAGACTGCTCAAAGTCAACCTCAAGAAAGTGCAAAAAGAAGGCAAACCCTTGATTACACCGCTTGTCATCACAAACATGGATCTTGTTGAGGATATCTCCTTCAAAGAAGGTAAAATCGCAGCGGGTGAGCCTTTCATCACAGTAACCCTCAAGCAATAAGAAACATGCTGCATCGCAAATCATACCAATCGCCTGTTTTTCTTATAGATTGACGCGACAAGAAAAGAGTCCTGAAAAGGGACTCTTTTTGTTCGCACTAAAACAATATACCTTTATGACGCTTGTATGCTTTATTTTTCATTTTACAAGGATATGGCAGATTTTTTCAAGATAATGACATTTGTCACTACCGCGAACCTACGGTATTATATTAAAATGTAGTCGAGGTGATGAATTATGGTAGTAAAATTGAACAATGTAATCAAACGTTTTGACAACAGACTGGCTTTGGATTATTTCAATCTGGAGATCGGCAAAGGTGAAGTCGTTGGACTGCTTGGTCCAAACGGCGCCGGAAAAACGACATCGATCAACGCGATGGTCGGGCTGCTTGAAC
>PWHD01000028.1 GCA_003555335.1 Mollicutes bacterium
ATGGCTTCGGCAGTCTTGATCATATCAAAGAGCTGAAAATCATGTCGTTTCCAACACCGGGTGGCGAGTTTTCCATCTCGATCGATGATGTTTCCGATGTCGATTTTGTCGCAGCTGAGTATCAGGCCTATTCTAAGGTCAATGGCGAGAATGCCTTGACTATCTCCATTCAAAAGGGTAGTGAATTCGCCACGACCAATGTCACCGACGGGCTGAACGAAGTTCTGCAAGCGATGAGCGAGGAGGATGAAGGGTTCAGCTACACCATGCTTCTTGATCAAGGCGAGTTTATCAACCAGGCGACAGGTTCTGTCCTTGACAACTTGATTTTCGGTGCCGTACTGGCGCTTGCGGTATTGTTCCTTTTCTTGAGAAATGTCCGTACGACATTGATTATCGGTGTGGCGATTCCCGTCAGCCTCATGTTTGCGATCATTCTCATTTATCTATCCGGTATCACCTTGAATGTTGTCAGTCTCGGTGGATTGGCGCTCGGTATAGGTATGTTGGTCGATAACAGCATCGTGGTAATCGAAAACATATTCCGTATGAAAAAAGAGGGGCGCTCAACGAAAGAATCCGCCATCCGCGGGACACATCAGGTTGCTGGCGCCATTACCGCATCAACACTCACAACCATTGGTGTGTTTCTTCCCATCATGTTTATCGAGGACTTCATCCGTGAGATTTTCTTCCAGCTCGCGCTCACAATTACGTTCTCGCTTATCGCCTCTTTGCTCATCGCAATCTCATTTGTACCGACGATTGCGAACCGAGTGCTTCATGAGAAGGGGAAAGGTGTCAAGAAAGACAAGGGGAACAAAAAGCCTTTAATGGAAAAAGTCAAGGATGGATATTCAGTTATCTTAGGGTATCTGTTCAAAGCGAAAACTGTGGTTTTGCTGGTCGTTCTCGCTCTTTTTGGAGCCATGTTCTTCTTAGCGACGTCCCGGGGCTTCGAGTTCTTCCCTGCTACGGACGAAGGAACTTTGCAAGGCACGGTTGAGTATGTCGGCGAGGAAACCCTGACATTCGAAGCATTCAGTGACAAGCTGGATGACCTCGGTGCGGACCTGCTCGCATTTGACGATGTTGAGACCGTCAGCATAAGTTATGGAACCGACGGCGGCATGATGATGTTCATGGGCATGGGTGGTAGCGATGATACGGCCAATATCAATATCGTTTTACGCTCAGACAGAGAAATGACCACGCGTGAAATCGCCGATGCGCTTGAAGCATTCATCTTGGAGGAGTACCCCGAATTTGTACCATCCTTCCAGGGGACGGAAGCGGATACGGATGCCCTGATTGGCAGTGGTATTCAAGTCAGGGTTTCAGGCGACGATCTTGATACACTTAGAGAAGAGGCCACGAGAATGGCCGATCTGATCAGAGACGTTGAAGGCATCGAAGAGGTGGATTCCGGTCTTGGAAATCAGAGTGAAGAAGTTCGAATCACCGTGGACAAGGATGCCGCCATAGAGGTCGGACTCACAAACGCTCAGATTATGGGCATTGTTTCCAATCATTTGAGCGCTCCAAGTCGTGTGACCACCGTGCGGATCGATGGAACCAACTACGGACTTTACGTATTTGGCGAGGATGATGAACAAAGAAGGACCATGGATGACATTGACGCTCTTGAGACCCTTGTGGTGGGTACTGATTTTGAAGGCAATCCTGTAGTGTTGTCAGACGTTGCGGATGTGACCTTTGATGTAGGTTTCACCACAATCACTCGGATCAACGGTGTTCGCACGCTTACCGTAGACGCCCAGTTTGAATCCGGTGCCAATGCGACATTGGTCGCAGATCGTGTGGATGATGCGCTTGAAAGTCACGAGATGCCGGACGGCTACGCGTTTGAGGTCCGTGGCGAAAGCGAAGAAATTCAATCCGCAATCGAGACCATGCTGTTGGTCGGAGCACTTGGAATCATGCTTGTCTACATGATTATGGCGAGCCAGTTCCAGTCCTTGTTATACCCGTTCATCATCATGGTGACCATTCCCCTTGCCTTCACCGGCGGATTCGGAGCACTGTATCTTTCCGGCGATGCGGTCAGTATTGTCGCGTTGATCGGGTTGGTCATTCTTAGCGGAGTCGTTGTCAACAACGGCATCGTACTTGTCGATTACATCAATCAAATGCGTGAAAGAGGCCGTGATTTGAAAGAAGCGATTTTTGAAGCCGGCCAAATCCGTCTGCGCCCTATTTTCATGACGGCGCTGACCACCATTCTGGCACTTTCCGGAATGGCGTTTGCAGCCGGTGAGGGAGCCGAGCTCATACAACCCCTTGCGTTTACCGCGATAGGCGGACTTGTTTACGCTACCTTCCTTACCATTTTCGTGGTCCCCATCATGTACTATGTGATGACACTTTACGGGCGCTATATTGTGGGTGCGTTATTCAGCGTCCTGTTAGCTGTTGTGGCCACTATATTCTTTGTGGGCGGTTCTTATGTCTACGGTGCCGCTTCACTCGTCGCGATGTGTGTACTTGTTTTGGCAGTCATTTTTGTTCCTAGGAGTACTCAAGGATACGCTTATGGTGCAGACGACAGGGAAACAAAACGTCGTGATGAACTTATTGAGAAAGTGGTTGATTCGGATGAAAAATAGGAAGAATGAAATTCTGAACGTCGTCCTTGATATTTTAAGCAACCCGAATAGCGAAATGAAGTTGAGTGTCGGCAATGTGGCGCGGGAGCTAAATATCGCGAAAAGCACAATTTATGAGTATTTCTCCAAAAA
Source organism: Mollicutes bacterium (assembly GCA_003555335.1). The sequence goes on from PWHD01000028.1 coordinate 2,760, forward strand.
AGAGGAGATGATCATCGGAGCGCTTACCATGTTGTTTGAGAATAACAAACGGATGTTGCTTTCGGTTGAAAATTTTGAATCGATGTCCTTTGAAGAGGCTTTCAAGGCGCATATGATGCGGTTCCTCGAACTCGCGGATAAAAACGAAATCATGCAGACCTATCTGCACCATCCGGAAGTCGGTGCGTTGTCCGTTGCAAACAAGCAAGTGATAATGCAACGGATGCGAGACACCCTAGATCAAATTGAAGAGAGACTTGATGAAGTACTGGATAAAGGCAAAGAAGAAGGCGTGTTGAGAAAAGCCATACCCAAGACCCGTAAACATACCATCCAAGCCCTGATTTTCGGCACCATCATGGCTATTTCCGATCCGTTTAACGATTGGGACAGTGAAGCCGTCATCGACGATGTTCTAAAAAGTCTTATACTGCTGCATCAATAAAAAATACACCGCACATTCACATATGTGCGGTATATTTTATGAAAAGGATTCAGTGTTCTCTCGAAATGCACTATTTTGGGTTCTCGATGGTGTGAATCGTTGCGGTGTGATTCTGATATGTCGCTGCCATATAGCCGGCCTTGTATCGGGTGATGATGGTATGCTTGTAGAGTGTGTTTTCGGAAAATCCGGTTTTCTCGGCGAGCATGTTGATGAGTGTTCTGCGGAGCTTTTTATCGGTGATTTTCGGGAAATAAAGTTTTGGTTTTGTCTTAAAGCGTTTGAGATAGTGATGCTTCAGTTCGTCGAGTTGTTCTTGTTTAACGCCTTTCTTTTCGAGAAAGCATTCGATGAACGCGTAGAGTTCATGCAACTGGTATCCTCGCAAGGGAAGATGGTTTTTCTGGTAGTCATTGTAAAGTTCCAGGAAAAAAGAGAAGCTGTCAATTGTGAGCGCATGGATGATCTTCATGAGTGTTTTTCCGAAGTAGTCCTTGTTGTGGAAAATCTCAAGCATGCTTTCGACCTTTCGTATGGTGGAAAGGTCTTGTTTGCTCAGGACATGGTTGCTGATGATCTCATAAGGCGCTTCAGTGTCGAATACATATTCGTATTGTTTGGCCTCATGCCGTATCGTGGTTCCTCTGAGCATCTTCAAAAAACCGAGTTGCAGTTCTTTGGCTCCGAGTGCGAACACTTCGTTGAAGGATTGTCTGAATCGTTCAAGGTTTTCTTCAGGAAGTCCGGCGATAAGGTCGAGGTGAAGGTCAATGATGTCATGGTTCACGATTTTCCGTATGACTCTGAACAGCCGTTCGTTGTTTTGATGTCGCCCGACAAGACGGTTGGTCAGCGGATGGGTCGACTGAATGCCGATTTCAAACCGGAAAAGTCCTTTTGGTGCGTTTTCATGGATGTAATCGATGATGCTTTCATTCAGCGTGTCCCCTGTCATTTCAAATTGAAAGACATTGTTCTTTCTGTGATTCGTGAGAATGAAATCAATGATATCGAGCGCGTCGTTATTCGCGTTGAAGGTCCGGTCAAGAAACTTGAATGTATGCACACCATTGTTGATGAGGTATAGAATAGTGTCCTTGACTTGGTTTATGTCAAAAAAACGTACTGTCTTCTCAAGTGAGGAGATACAATACGAGCATTTGTAAGGGCATCCTCTAGAGCTTTCGATATAGGCGATACGGTTTTTAAGGTGGGGGATGTCAAAGGCAAATGTATGGGGAGACTTCAATGTCGTAAGATCCTCGATTTCTTTGATCGGATTGTTGATTTCCCTAGTGTGGATCGACGGTGTGCCTTTTAAAGAGTTACCGTACTTGAAGTGACGGGTAATGTCATCGATGACATGTTCTCCTTCTCCTTTTACAATGAGGTCGGCTTGAGTCTCATTTAGGAAATGAGCGCTGTCGTAGCTGACCTCAGGACCGCCGAGGATAACAGGGATATCGGCTTTATATTTCAAGACTTTTATCAAGTCTTTGATGATCTCGATGTTCCATATGTACGACGAAAAACCCACAAAAAGCGGGTTCTTTTCCATGATGCGATGGGCCATAGTGTTCGTATCATCCTTGATGGTGAACTCTAAAATGTCAGCATCAAAGGATGTGTTGGCCTTTAATAGGCGAACCGCATTATTGGTATGGATGTATTTCGCGTCAATGGCGACAAAGAGGGGTTTCATCATGCATCACTTCCATGTGTAATTGTATCATATATTTCGTCCTTGTGATAAAATATGTTGTGAATGAGAGGTGCAAGACAATGTATAAACTGCATACTAAATACGAGCCGAAAGGCGATCAGGTCAAAGCCATAAAGGACCTTGCGAACAATGTGGAAAACGGCATTGCGGAACAGGTTCTGCTTGGGGCGACCGGGACAGGGAAGACGTTCACGATGAGCAACGTCATCACCAATATCAACAAACCCGTGCTTGTCCTCGCTCACAACAAGACGCTTGCCGGCCAGCTTTATTCGGAGTTCAAGGAGTTCTTCCCGGAAAACCGCGTGGAGTACTTCATTTCCTATTATGACTACTATCAGCCCGAAGCCTACGTGCCTTCACGCGACCTCTATATTGAAAAAGACGCTCAGACCAATGATGAGATTGATGAACTCAGGCATTCGGCGACCGCGTCATTGCTTGAACGCGACGATGTAATCGTGGTGGCATCTGTCAGTTGCATCTACGGGATTGGCGACCCCGAAGACTATAAGGATGCGACCATGACTTTGCGGGTAGGGGACAAGATTGAACGCGATGAAGTCTTGATCAAACTCGTGGACATGCTTTTTGAAAGAAACGACATGGACTTCAAACGCGGGACCTACCGTGTGAAAGGCGATGTTGTGGAAATTCTTCCGACTTACCAGAAATCGACGGGTATCCGGATTGAATTTTTTGACGATGAAATTGAAAGAATCCGCAGTTTTGACGTTGTAAGCGGTGAGATTCTTGAGGATTACAGTGTCGTCACCATCTTCCCTGCGACTCAGTTCGTTACCAACAAGGACAAACTCGAAGAAGGGATCCGTCGCATCGAGGCGGAATTGGAAGAGCGTCTCGCGTATTTTGAGAATGAAGGCAAAGTGGTCGAAGCGGAACGCCTCAAACAACGCACCAACTATGACATCGAAATGCTTCGTGAGATCGGTACCTGCAAAGGCGTCGAGAACTATTCCAGGCACCTTTCTTTAAGGGGACCGGGCGAGACGCCTTCGACATTGATGGATTTCTTTGGCGATGATTATTTGCTTATCGTCGATGAATCGCATGTCACATTGCCGCAAGTACGAGGCATGTATAACGGG
>PWHD01000051.1 GCA_003555335.1 Mollicutes bacterium
CGCTCGCTCATCCCGAGTTCGACGGCGATGTTTGAAGCGTGCGTCGTGGTCAGGTTCCCACCAAGCACAATGCCGGCGAGCCCAAGTATGAGAATGATAACGGATTGTTTCAACGCGGGCACATTACGTTCTGGCAATGCTTCCTTTTTTTCCGTGCGGATGCTTTTAAAGAGCATCGCCATGAAAACGGCGAAAATCACAAGCAGGATGAGCCCTTCGATCCGGTTCAGATATTCCGCGCCGATGATGGTGAACAAAAACACCATCAACACGATGAAGATGGCGAACGGAAACTCTTTTCTGATGATACGCGTCCGTATGGCAATTGGCGTCAAAATGGCACTGAGGCCTAAAATAAGCAAGAGATTCGCCATAGAGGAACCGACAATGTTTCCGTATGAGAGCTCGCCTTGACCTCTCAAGGCGGCGATGATGCTGACGGCGGCCTCGGGGGCGCTTGTCCCGAAAGCGACAATCGTCAGCCCGACGACAAAGGGACTGATCTTGAAATAATATGCCACATCCGAAGACCCACGGACAAACCAGTCCGCACCCTTGACCAGCAAAGCGATTCCCACAACCAATAACAGAAAGTCCACATGCATCATCCTTTTTTTCAGTCCTACTTCAAGTGTAGCACGGGACTTTCAGGTTGTCATCCACTAAAGGACGGTAAATGTTTACATAAAAAAACACCCGGCCCTTGAATGGGCCGGGTGATGGATGAGTGCTTAACGGATGGCGTGCTGAATCAGACGGTACTGGTCGGCACGATAATACGCCTTGACGTATTCGAATGGTCGTCCATTGTCTAAGAACGTGTTCAGTGTGATGTATAGCACCGGCGATTGCTTGGTGATGCTCAGTTCCGGGGCGACGTGCGACGGAGCGAGTTTGGATTCGATGGTCTGGATGCAATACTGGATTTTCAGGTTAAGGTCGTTTTCGATGTAGTCGTAGAATGAACCGTCGAGAACGTTGTTATCCAGATCTTTGATCAGTTGTTTCGGTGTGTGGAGCTGTTCGAACAAAACGGGGATTTCGTCTCCGTAGCGTACTCGCTCGATGAAGTATATCTCTTCGCCTTCATTGATGAAAAGTTTCGCCGCGACTTCCGCACTTGCCGGCATGACTTCTACATTCACAACACGGGTGGAAACCGCGCGGTTCATCGAGTGCATCTGTTCGGTGAAACTGAGGAGCCCTTGGATTTTCTTTTCGATTTTAGATGTGCCCACAAAGGTTCCCTTGCCTTTGTGACGGTAGATGTAGCCTTCGTTGACAAGGTTGTTGAGTGCTTGTCTCACGGTCATGCGCGATGTATCGTACATGTCCTTGAGTTCGTTTTCGCTCGGAATCATATCGCCGTGGGCGAGTTCTCCGCTTTTGATCTTGTTTTTCAGGCTGTTTTCAATGACTTGATAAATTGGTGTCTTCATTCCAGTCCCTCCCATTTTTAACTTCCTATCCATTATACAAGAGGTAACATGTTTAAACAAGTGCTTATTACCCTTTAATGGGTTTTTTTAATGTGTTAGTCCGACTTGTATAGTCTGGTTGGCGTATTTTTATGGTTTTTATTGCGAGGGAGTGAGCGATGGTCTATAATGGGATTGAATGAACACAATCGAGGTGACAGATATGAGAAAATTCGCAGCATTCGATATCGGCGGAACGGATATCAAACACGGCATTGTGCTTGAGGATGGTGACATCATCGAACGTAGCAGCATGGCTACCCGTGCCAGTGAAGGGAAAAGCCAGCTTCTCAGGCGTGTGGCTGAACAGGTAGAACTATACAAGCGAAACCATAGCCTGGCCGGCATCGCCATCAGCAGCGCCGGGGTGGTCAATGTGGATGAAGGCAAAATCATGCACACCACCAATGTCATCAAGGACTATGACAACACACCGGTGAAGACCATGCTTGAAGAGTCGACCGGACTGAAAACCGAGATCAATAACGACGTAAACTGTTTCGCTTTGTGCGAAGCCCGCATCGGCGCAGCCGCCGATGTCTCCGACGCGCTGGTCATGACGGTGGGTACCGGCATCGGCGGCGGCATCCTCATCAACAATGAACTCATCTACGGTGCGAAATACGCCGCGGGCGAATGGGGGCACATGGAGATTCCGGGCGGCATGTATGAAACGGTCGCATCCGTCTCCGCACTCGTCAAAGATGCGCGGCATCAGATGGGACCCCATATCAAAAACGGGCTGGATGTCTTCAACGCTTACGACGGGGGCGACATGGTCGCCAAGGAATGCGTCGAGAAATTCTACACCAACCTCGCCATCGGCATCGCCAATCTGATCAGCATCTTCAATCCCGGAAGGATCGTCATCGGCGGAGGCATCTCAGAGCGTGCTACGTTCATCGACGAGCTAACCCGTCATCTTGAGAAACATGCCAAGAAAGAGTTCTTTGAATCCGTATCGCTCAAAAGCGCACGGTTTAATAACCTTTCAGGCATGAAAGGCGCCATGTTCCATTTTCTTGAAATGGAGCAAAAAAGACAATAGAAGGCTGTTTTCAGCCTTTTCTTTTACTTTTTCAACTTGAATATACAAGTTACGCATGCTATACTATCAATGACTATGAACCCCGGAGGATTCCCATGAAAAAAATCGTGATCATGCCTCTTGACGAGAGGCCCTGCAATTACCAGTTCAACCAGTGGCTCGCCGATGATACCGACTATGAGATTGTCGCACCGCCGCTTTCCATGCTTGGCAACAAAAAAGAGCCCGGCGATGTCGAGGCGCTTGGCCAATGGCTTTTAGACAACGCACGCGACGCGTATGGCGTCGTTGTCGCGGTCGACACCCTGCTTTATAGCGGCATCATCCCTTCAAGGCTGCACTACGATTCAGAAGAAACGTTGAAAGCCCGCCTCGGTGTGCTCAAAAAGCTCCGTATCAATTATCCCGATCTCGTCATCTATGCGTACAACCTGATCATGCGCAACCCTCGTTATTCAAGCAGTGAAGAAGAACCCGACTATTACGAAGACTGGGGACGCGACATCCACCGCTACGGCTATATCCGGCACCGGATGGATCTCGGTGTGGCGGATGAAAGCGAAAAGAAAGAATACGCAACCATCGAAAAAAGACTTCCGATGAAGTACTGGGATGATTACTTGAAGCGTCGGGATGTCAACTTCGCCATGAACAAGGCCTTCCTTGAGATGACTGAGGAAGACGTCATCGATTTCGCCATCGTGCCCCAGGATGATTCTTCCCCCTACGGACTCACCGCGACCGACCAGATACGGGTACGCGACATCATCGCCGAACTCGACATCGATCACAAGGCCTACATGTATCCCGGTGCGGATGAAGTCACCAACACCCTCTTCGCTCGGATGATCAACCATGACCAAGGCGTCACCCCGAAAATCAAACTCCATTACACCTCGGACATCGGTCCGACCCTGATTCCACCCTATGAAGACAGACCGCTTGGCACCACGGTGCGCTACCAGGTGCTCGCCGCCGGCGGCATGGTCAGTGATTCCCTCAAGGAAGCCGACATCCTGCTCATCCTCAATACCCCGGGCGAGGCGATGATCGAAGCGTCCAATTACGAAAACCGCGGCATCGGCTATAGCGCCTTCAGGAACCTGATCGAAGCCGTTGAGACCGCCGAAATGGCGATCACTCAAGGAAAAAGCGTCGTCATGGGCGATGTGGCCTATGCCAACGGCGGGGATCCCGATCTGTTACGTCTGCTTCGCCAAAAGAAACTTCTTTACACACTCGGCGGCTATGCGGGATGGAACACCAGTTCGAACTCGCTTGGCACATGCATACCCCAAGGCATGATCCATGCTCTCTTCGGGGACAGAAAAGCGCACCGCGACTTCCTCGCCCTGCGTTACATCGAAGACATCGGCTACTGTACCTTCGTCCGTCAGGCGATCATCCGCGAGGAACTGCCGGGACGCGGCTTGAGCGGCCGTAAGATTGACGGACCGCGCGGCGGTGTGGCCAAGGTCGTAAGAACCAGACTCCAACACTTCGCCGACAAAGAGCTGACCGACCCCGTGTACGCCGCAAGGATCATCGACAGCTACCAGCCCTGGGACCGCATGTTCGAAGTCGGACTGACCGTCGAAAGTGTGAAACGATGAGCATCCGTCTCACGCACGATACCTATGAAGGCATTCCCTATGTCCGTTATGAAAAAGACACCGACGGACCCAAACCGCTCCTCTTCTTCTTCCACGGTTTCACCTCCGACAAGGACAAAGGCATCATGGGAAGAGGGGAGACACTCGCAAACCTCGGATACACAGTCATTGCCATCGATGCCCTTGCCCACGGTGAACGCTACGATGAGACACTCATCGGTGGGTCCGCTTCACAAAAATACCGGCATCTCGTCGATATCATTCTGCGCACCGCCGAAGACGCCCTCACACTGTACAACGGACGACTGGTTCAAGACACTACCCTTAAAGCCGAACCCTATGGCGCCTACGGCGTCTCCATGGGCGCGGCCATCGCCTTTGCGCTCGCACACCGCCACGCTCCTTGTGAGCATGTCGTTTCGATTGTCGGTTCACCGTCCCTTTACGCCCTTTACGCCTACAAACAACGCCTGTTCGAGTGGGCGAAGGATGACGCCTACTTGAAACGGATGGAATACTATCGCACCATCGATCCATTGCTCCATGCGGAACGTTTCACACAAAAATCCATCTTCATGGGATGCGGGGTGAACGATGAGGTTGTGCCTTTGCGCTACGCCAGGGCGCTTTACGATGCGTGCGCATCAGATTTGCATGTTTTAAAAACCTATGACACCGCGCACGAATCGACACCACAAATGCTTGAGGACGCGAATCGTTTCCTTCTTGAGACATTAAAACCATGACACGTTCCAAAAAGCCGGATTGAGCCGGCTTTTTTGTTGTAATTTCGTTAATTGACTATACAAGTCGTTCCCCTTTTGTGATACAATTGAAGTGACAATAATTGGAGGTAATCAAACATGAGTCTAGAGAAGAAAGTCGTCCCGACCCTGGACAGTCGGGCGCTCGACACCAGTCGATTCGACAACGTCCCCGTATTTAACAAAGCCGTCCCAGGCGAAGCCGATGCGCCGGAGGTCCAGCGCTGTTTCGGCGGTGCTTGGTACCACAAAGTCATGAGCAGTCGCGACACTTGGCTCGGCATTGAGGGCGTCATCACCCTCGGCGAGTTCATCCCCGACGACAAACGTTTCGGGCTTGACAAGTACGAGCGCTACATGGACAACCCCTCGGTCTATATGGGCGGCCACTGCGACTTTGAAAGCGACGCAGGACTCGGCATGAATGTCGGCTATGAAGACCAAGACACCTCGAAACCCCTGGACCAAAACTCGCCAAAAGTGGCCTGGAGACCTTTCTGGCGTTATATCTACTCCGACATCAAAGACCAGGATGGCAATGTGCTGAGACGCAATTTCAATTCCTGGAATATCTCAGACCCCAGAAACTTCCAGTACTACTACCTTCCGGGAGACACCATCCGGATGTCCGTCTATAGTCCGGCAAAAGACTATCTACAATTGCGGATCGAGATCATCGAGCCTACGACCATCCCGAAATATGTCGAACAAAGAAAACGGTACGGTCTGAATGCGCCGGGGACCTTCTATAGCCCGATCTTTCATTCTGAGGGCCAAGGCAGCGGAAAGGCTGCGCTATTCAAGCGCGTCAATTCCATCGACCAGTTCGGCAACGAGGGCGGCGTCGCCAAAGTGACCGACGCAAAAGTCACACCGGCCGAATGGAAGGAAGTCTATCTCTATCGTGAAATCGACGGAACCCTGCAAAAAGTCCCCTTCAACGCCTCAAGACGGGCCAGCATGTCCTGTCCGGACGCGCGTGCCTATACGGTGAGCTATGAAGGGCTCGAAGCACAAAAAGGCTCCGAACGGATTGAAATCCATCCCG
>PWHD01000052.1 GCA_003555335.1 Mollicutes bacterium
CGAGGATGAAGGTGGGTCTTCCAATATTGTAACCGCTGTCATATTGGGGTCGTTAGGATTGCTTTTTGGGGGAGCATTCTTTATAATTGCTAAGAAACCTTTCTAGGAGTTGAGTCCCATGTCCTTTTTTGAACGTTACGCCAACAGCAAACTCTACACCTTTTTCGATTTCCTCTATACCATCATCCTCATCAACCTGCTTTGGTTGTCACTGACGATGCTCGGGCTGGTGGTCTTCACCATCTTCCCCGCCACCGTGGCGGTGTATCTGATTGTCCTTTCTCGCGGAAAAAATCTGGAACTCAAAGTGTTCCGGACCTTTTTCGCGATTTTTTTACGTGAATACGTCAAGTCGCAGAAAGTATTCGCGATCATGTTTGTCGGCGGAGCCCTCATTGTGATGAACCTGCTTTTTTACTACATCAATCTCGACACCCTGACGCTCTTTCATCTCATCGGCCTTGTGGTGATGCTGGCACTGGCCTTCGCTTACGCTGCGGCACTGATTCACATTGTACCTGTCTATATCTATTTCCCGGAACTCCCCCCTTTCAAAATCGTCAAGAATGCATTTCTAATCGGGTTCGCCTATCCTCTGAGAACGCTCCTTGCGATGCTTTCGAGTGTGGCGATCATCATCATCGCCGTCTATCTTCAGCCCGTGCTTCCCTTCTTGCTGATGTCGCTCATTGCCTTGGTTTCCATGGCCATTGTGCGCAAGAAGTACGATACGATACGCAAAGAAGGCGCCCCGCTTGATGTTGAAGACTATATTCCTGAATAAACGATTGTCCAAAGGTTATATAAAGGCATGAGATTATTTGAAAAAAGCCATTGAATATCCTGTTTTAACTTGACTATACAACAAAAAGAAATTATAATTGGTTTATCCAATGTAAACACATACATCCTTGTAATGGACTACTGAAGAGGTGGAAATATGCCGAACCGAAAGAAAGCGCTTTTTTTTATGCTCCCCTTCACCGTCATGGTGATGCTTTTCGTACTGTCTCCGGGTATCAATGCATCCGCAGGCGATACGGTTCATAGTTATCGTGGAAGCAACACGCCGATCGACAATCCGAACCTGCTCGACCTTAAGGGTTATGACCGCTATTTTGCGGAGCAGGACAAACATTTTCCCGACCATGAGATCACCATCCCCGCAAGAGAGAACTATACGACGGACCTGTTGCCTGAATATGAGGTGCGGGATGAGACCATCGAGGGACGAGACGGACTCTTCACTCCTGAAGAAGGACTTGTCGAATGGACGTTCGATGTGCCCGAAAGCGGACTTTACAACATTGAACTCATCTATTACGCGATTGAAGGAAACAGCTCCCCGATCGAACGGACCTTTTTGATCAATGGTGAAATCCCCTTCGATGAACTGCGCACCGTCACCTTCTACCGCACCTGGACCGATACGTTCAATGTCAGCGAAAAGCGCATTGAGGATATGAATGACGTCAAGCCATCCCAAGTCGAAGACCCCAGATGGGTCAGCGAGTTCGTCAGGGACATGCGCGGACGTCATCTTTCGCCGTTTTATGTATACCTCGAACAAGGCGAGAACACAATCGGGCTTCAAGCCGTCCGCGAACCGATGGTGCTTGAGGAAATCCGTATCACACAGTCCCCGGAAATCCCTGATTATCAAAACGCGCTTGCGCGCTATGAAGCGCAAGGGCTTGAGCCTAAGAACATGGACGAAGCCATCACCATCCAAGGTGAGGATTCCGCGTTCAAATCTTCACCGACGCTTTATCCCATCAACGACCGCACCAGCGTTCGCACACAACCTTACCACCGAAGCCTGATCCGCCTCAACATCATCGGTGGATACAACTGGCGCGACCCCGGCGATTACATCGCCTGGGAAGTGGACGTTCCTGAGGAAGGGTTATACAAGATAACCATGAAGGCTCTTCAAAACTTCTCCCGCGGAACATTCTCCACACGCGCTCTTTACATCAATGGCGAGATTCCTTTCAAGGAAGCCGAACAGATTGAAATCAGCTACAGTTCCGACTGGCAAAACGTCACACTTGGAACCGAAGAAGAGGCTTTCTATTTCCACCTTCAAGAAGGCGTCAATGAAATTCGTCTCGCCGCCACAGTCGGTCAGTACGGCCACATGGTCGAAGACATCCAGACGGTCATTCAGGATCTCAACACCCTGTACCGTGAGATCATCATGTTTACATCCGTCCAGCCCGACCCTTACCGCGACTACCAACTTGAAACCCGTATCGACGGTCTGCGTGCGCGTCTGAAGGAAAACCGCGACATTCTCGATGAAACCGTCGAATCGGTCATTGACATCACCGGCGGCAGAAGCAACCAGATCGCCATATTGGAACGCGTCTCGCGTCAACTGGACGCATTCCAGGACAATCCCCGCGAGATCCAGAACCGCCTCAACGAGTTCCGTGACAACATCTCAAGCCTCGGGACCTGGGTGCTTACCGCGACCGAACAACCACTCAGCATCGATTATTTCCAAGTGCATGATGCTGACCACGAACCGCCCCGGGCGCGCGCCAATTTCTTCGAACGCATCCTGCACGAGGTTCGCATCTTCTTCGCGAGTTTCTTCATGGACTATTCCGTCCTGCGCGAATCCACAGTAGAAGACGGCGAACAGATCGAAGTGTGGCTCAGTGCCGACATGATGGCGGCCGCACGGCAACAACTCGGCGCGATGAGCGCGGGACGCGACCAGGCCAACGTACTGCGTCAGCTCATTGATGAGACCTTCACGCCACAGAGCAACATCGCTGTGGAACTCAAAGTCGTCAATCACGACGTCCTCTTGCCGGCGACGCTTGCGGGCAACGGCCCGGACATCGCGATGTCCGTCAACCAGGAACAGCCGGTCAACTTCGCGATGCGTAACGCGCTTTACGATTTGACGAACTTCGATGATTTCGACGAGATCAACAGTCGTTTCTTCGAAGGCGCCACCATGCCTTACCATTATGATGGCGGGTATTACGCTCTCCCTGAACAATACATCTTCCTTGTCATGTTCTACCGTACCGACATCCTCGCCGAACTTGAACTCGAACCGCCTCAAACCTGGGATGAAGTGATCGAAATCATCCCGAAACTCCAACGCTACAATCTCGATTTCTTCCTGCCCCAGACGCCTGCGAACCTCAATCCGCTTTATTACGCGATGCTTTCACAACGTGGTGGCTCGCTTTACACCGAGGACGCACGTCGCATCGCCTTGCTTGATGAGGCGGGGACCGAATCGTTTGAAATGTTCGCAAACTTCTATGCCGATTACAGTTTCACCGTCACCGCCAACTTCCCGAACCGTTTCCGTTCCGGGGAGATGCCGATCGGTGTCACGTACTATAGCGAATACAACACCCTGAGTGTCTTCGCCCCCGAAATCCGCGGCCAATGGGATTTCATGGCCCTGCCGGGCACGATGCAGCCTGATGGCACCATCGACAATACCTCGGCGGCCAATACCAACGCCACCGTCATGCTCAATGATTCTGAAAACAAGGAAGCCGCCTGGGAGTTCATGAAATGGTGGTCGTCCACCGAGACACAAGTCCGTTTCGGACGCGAGATGGAAGGCATACTCGGTGCCGCCGCCCGTTACCCGACCGCCAACCGTGAAGCTCTTGCCCAGCTGCCTTGGCCGACGCGTGACTACCGTGTGCTCGCCGAGCAGGCCGAACGGGCCGCCGGTGTGCCGGTCGTTCCCGGAAGCTACATCACGGGACGTTATATCGACAACGCGTACCGTGCCGTGATCAACAACGGGGCGAACCCCCGTGAAGCCCTGTTCGACTATTCGAGAAGAATTGATGCCGAAATCGCGCGTAAACGCGTCGAATTCGGTCTTGACTAAGAAGGTGTTCCCATGACTGACAATCCGCACGTACAAACGAATAAACGCGATAAACCGCTCTCACGGATGGCGCGCTTCAAGATTTCATTGAAGAAGAACCGCCCCTACTATGTGCTCATGGCGCCCTATCTGTTTTTGTTTTTTCTCTTTACCATCCTGCCGGTCCTTATCTCTTTGGTGCTCAGTTTCACGTTTTTCGACTTGCTGCAAGCGCCACGTTTCATCGGCATCCAGAACTATGTGAACTTGTTCCTTCACGATGAGATTTTCATCATCGCCGTAAGGAACACGCTCATTCTCGCGCTGGTGACCGGACCGCTTTCTTACATGCTCGCCTTTTTGTTCGCCTGGCTCATCAACGAACTCAAGCCGAAACTACGCTGGTTCATGGTGCTCATCTTCTATGCGCCGTCGATTTCGGGGAACGCGTATTTCCTGTGGCGTCTCATCTTCGCGAGCGACATGTATGGCTACGCAAACTCCATCCTGATCCGCCTTGGGTTCATCAACGAGCCGATTCTCTGGCTTGAGAACCCGAACTACATTCTGCCCATCCTCATCCTCGTTCAGCTATGGTTGTCGCTCGGGGTCAGTTTCCTGGCCTTCATCGCCGGACTTCAGATCGTCAACCCCGAACTCTACGAAGCGGGCGCCGTGGATGGCATCCGCAACCGCTGGCAGGAGCTTTGGTTCATCACGCTTCCGCAGATGAAGCCGATGCTCATGTTCGGCGCCGTCATGCAGATCACCCAGGCACTGGGGGTCGCGGTCGTTCCGATCGCCATCGCCGGCTTGCCTTCGGTGGAATACGCGGGACACACGATTGTGACCCACTTGATGGACTATGGAACCATCCGTTTCGAGATGGGCTACGCATCAGCCATCGCTACCATCCTTTTCGTTCTGATGCTCGGAACGAACATGATTGTTCAAAAACTCTTGAGAAGGGTGGGGACGTAAAATGGCTTTGCCCAATGTAGAGACACCCAAAAAAGAATCCTTGTTAAGACGCATCAAGCGTTATTACAGGGTCCGACGCAAAAAGCGGATGAACCGTACGCTCATGGGCGATATCGGCCCGTTCCTGCTTTTGATCGTCTTCGGCCTTTTCAGCGCCTATCCGCTCGTCTTCACGTTCGCCAACGCCTTCAAGCCACTCGATGAAATTTTCATGTTTCCGCCAAGGCTCTTTCCGCGGAACTGGACGATGGATAACTTCGGCGACCTCTTCAACCTGATCGGCGACTCCTGGGTACCGTTCAGCCGCTATTTGTTCAACACCGTCTTCATCACCGTAGCGGGGACCGCGGGGCATGTGTTGTTCGCCTCCATGGCGGCCTACCCGCTCGCGAAACACAACTTCCCGGGCAAGACCCTGCTTTTCACATTGATTGTCTACTCGCTGATGTTCGCCCCGCAAGTCACACTCATCCCGAACTACATGATCATGAGCTTTTTAGGCAACATCCCGGGCGTGAAATTCATCGACAGCCATTCGGCAATCATTCTGCCGGCCTTCGCCTTCCCCCTCGGGCTTTACCTCATGAAAAACTTCATGCAGACGGTTCCGACCACACTGCTTGAAGCGGCCCGTATCGATGGCGCCGGCGAATACCGGATTTTCTGGCAAATCGTCATGCCGCTTGTCAAACCGGCGTGGCTCACCCTCATCATCCTTTTGTTCCAACAGCTTTGGACGACGGATGGGGGAACGTTCATCTATACCGAACATTTGAAACCTTTATCATACGCACTGGGCCAGGTTGTGGCCGCCGGGATCGCACGAACCGGCTCCGCCGCCGCC
>PWHD01000017.1 GCA_003555335.1 Mollicutes bacterium
ATCAACGTCTTCTTCTCTTGGACGCCGGCGAATGCAAGCTTAGCTAGGGCCCACTGAAAATAACGTGCGTCTCCTAGTTCCGAGACGCACGTTTTTTTCTTTGCTTATCATAAGTCATTGTTCGTGGTCGGTGAAGGCTTTAAAACATGAAAAGGAAACTTAAGCGTTTTGATTCGTTGAACTCTAAAAAATATCTTCTGAAACAAAGGTGTTCCATCAAGTTCTCTATTCGTAACAACACTTCGATCATCGTTGGTGCCATTTGTTATCCTATGCATATGATCTCATTCAAAACGATGACTTTCTTTTTATCTCAAAATACGATGAACAGTTCATCTTCATCGGATGAATAGCCAACTTTATTTGGCTTCAATCTTTCGGTACAAGAAATCATCGAGTAATTTAAGCGAACGGATGGCACCGGACATATCGCCTGAAGCGCCATGTCCTTCATCCCCGTACTCGACATATTCAAAGTCTTCCCCTTCTTTGAATCCGTGTTGTTTCAGTTTGTCGACAACGATGTGTGATTGCGATACCGGACAGCGTGGGTCGTTTTTTCCATGGACCAACAACAGTGGCGCTTTCATGTTTTGAATGTGCGTGAGCGGTGAACGTTCTTTCCATAAAGCGCTATTTTCGACCGGGTCGCCCATCTGCTGGCGAAGCATGAACTTGAAATGTTCCATGCTTAATTCATACATGGAAAGCAGATCGCTGACGGGTACCCAGGCGACACCGGCCGCCCATAAATCCGGGGAGTTCCCCATCGCCCACAAAGTTGCATAGCCGCCGTAAGACCCACCATAAATAACAACTTTCTTCGGATCGACGGCGGCGTGCTCGATCAACCATTCGCGACCGGCGATCCAGTCTTCATGGTCTTTTCCGCCCCAATCTTTGATGCATGCATCACGGAACTTCGAACCGTATCCGGTAGATCCCCGGACGTTGGGATGAAGCACCACATACCCGAGGTCGGTGAAGTACTGGACACTCGGTGTGAAATTCAAGAAGTATTGCGCCGTCGGGCCGCCATGCGGCATGATGATCGCCGGATATTTCTTGCTTGGATCGAAGTCTCTTGGTTTGTAGACGATGCCCGGGATTTCCGTGCCGTCCAACGACGGATAGAAGATATGCTCCCCGTCGACGAACAACGATTTGTCAACGTTACCCATATCGGTTTCCAGGAGGATGTCGCTTTCTTGTGTATTCAGGTTAAAGCGGATCAATGTCGATGGCGATAATGGCCGGTTGATCGTCATGACGATTTCATCATCGTTGATCAACTCCGAGCCGACCGCAATGCCCGGCGGGAACTCAAGGGTCGTTTTTTCACCGGTTTTCACGTCGTAAAGAACCGGGGACAAGGATGCGTTTTTATTGGTGAAAGCCAGAATTTTATCGTTTCCGATGACTTTGGATGCGCTCTCCGCATTGGAGCCATCACCATACATTTTGACCTCTTCTGTCTCTAGATGATATGTGGCCACTTGGTTGTTGCCGTTGACATCGGTGGTGAACGCAAAGAAACGGCCGTCTTCAGACCAATCAGCGAAACCATCCTGCGATCCCGCTTTCATCTGTATAACCCGTCTTTGTTCACTGCCGTCCGGTTTGATCAGATAGATGTCTCTGTTCACCAGGTTTTTCTCCTCATTGGTCCCATAGGCGAGCAGCGAGCCGGCTTTGGAATACTTTCCGCCGGAGGCCGGGTTTGCGTGATCGGTCAGTTGTTTGACTTCTTTTGTCTTCAGATTCATCCGAAACAGATTCATTTGTCCTTGATTGCGGTTCGCGTTGAAAATCATCCATTCGCCATCGGGTGACACATCGACCGGCATGTCTTGTGCACCGGTCGTTTTCGTCAGTTGCGTGACTTGCTTGGTATGAATATCAATGCTGTAGATATCGTGTTTTTCATCACCATCATCGTCCTTCGTGAAAAAGATGGTTCGGTCGTCTTTCCCCCATAGATACCCGGCACGGATGCCTTTGGGTAATTCACCGTCAGAAATCTGCGTGATTTCTTTGGTATTGAGTTTCATCGTATACAGTTCAAAACGGCCGGTCTTGTTCCAGTAGAATGCCAGTGTGTCTTTGGCATAGTTCAACGTTGCCATGGCGAACGTCGGGATCGAGGCTAGTTCCTCGATGTTGAAATTTCCTCTTTTTCTTTTTTCTTTTGAGCCCATAATTTCCTCCTTGTTTTAGATGAAAAATTCATCAAAGAATGCGTTATCCACTGATGAAATCGTGAATGCACTCAACTGAATTATAACATATTTAAAAGCCATCAGGCACTTGGCGATGATAACCCGAAAATAAAACAAACAAAAATGTGGAATGCATTTGAAAAAGCCACAGGACACAAACTTTCGGTCATGCGAAAACCCGTTGATCAAAAAGCACTTAAGCGAATCATCAAAAAACGGCGGCGAAGAAAGACCGAACTCAGTTCCTGCCTTCCATTCGATGAAAACCATGGAAGTCAAATGCTGTCCATATTTTTGATGGTCTTGATATCCTTCTTCGTCAAGGAAAAATCAAATATATCGATGTTTTCGGATTGATGCTGATGGTTATGTGATTTGGGAATCACGACCAATCCTTCGTTGACCTGGTAGTTCAAGACAATTTGGCTCCACGTCTTGTTATATGGTTTGGCCAGTTCCATCAGTTTCTCTTTTGTCTTGATGTCCATTTTGGCAAGGGACTGGTAAGCTTCTGGCACAACATCGTTCGCTTTGCAAAAATCGATCAACGCTTGATTATGCTTGCCAGGATAGGATTGGAACTGATTGACGACGGGTTTGATGGTCGCGTGCTCAATCAGATAAGCCAGTTGGTCCGCATTGAAGTTGGAAACACCGATTGATTTGATAAGCCCTTTTTCAACAAAGCTTTCCAGTACACGCCAGACGCGGAGATTCTCTTCGTTTTCTTCCAGTGGAAAGTGAATCAGATATAGATCGACATACGCCATATCCAGCGCTGCAAGCGATTTTTCCACGCAGTGTGCGACACGCGCGTTTGTTTCGGTATACTCTTCATCCTTAGGAATTTTCGATGTGATGAAGAAATCGCTTCTGTCGATACCCGATTCTTTCACCGCTTTTCCGATCACCGCTTCGTTCCGGTAGAAAATTGCCGTATCGATGAGCCGGTAGCCAAGTTCAATCGCCGAACGCAGTTCTTTGGTATCGTAGGTAAGCTTTCCGTTGAAATCGTTATTCTCTTTCCCGAACGTATTCGTGCCGGTACCCAAGACCGGAATCGTCAATCCATTATTCATTTTCAAGTATTTCATGTGAACACATCCTTGTCTTTTATAAAGCATATTATATCATATAAACCTGGCCGATCATCAAGTGTAATTATTCATGATACGGCCCACTATAGCATTTAGGTTTGAACAAATTATTATTTATATCATTAATACAAGATAAAAAGACTACCCGAATAGATAGTCTCTTTACTTCTTATTGTAAGTGCTTTTTGATGGCTTTAAACTTTTAGTATTTCCAGGTGTACTTTTATTATCGCGTTGTCTCTTGTCTGGTTTACCTGTTGATTTTGCAATTCGTTTCGGACCTGGTTTCAATGTCATTTTTTCACCTCTTTTTCTAAAGTGTTAATCTTAGGATCCCTTCAATTAATTTGATTGCTTGAACTATAAAGAAATCTATCGCCTCAAAAAGCAAATCTAGTACATCAGTAGGATTATTTTTAATGTAATTTTTCATAATTAGTCTTAAACAATAGATAACCGTTCCTACGAAAGTGATACTTGTGAGTGTACCAATAAAATTTTTCATTATAAAACCATTCCTTGCACTACTACCAAAAGTCCCAATGTGCAACTAAATACATGAGTGATCCTAAAGCCGGATGATCTCCTCTCTTATAGAGAATCCCACCATCGGAAAAGCAAGTATATGAAACAATGGTTCTCTTTGTATCTTGGTCTATTAATGTTTTTCTCATTGTGAATTGACAGGTGTAAAGTTATCTGTTCGTACTAAGTCATAGCTTACTAGCGTTATCCACAATCAATGACGCTAGCTGAATATCGGCTTCATCCGCTTTTTTCGGGGCACTGTGCGACCCGATTACCATATGACTCCGTTGAGTTAACATAAGCGCAACCTGGCGTTCTATAACAGCCATCTTATCCCTTATCACCTTGTGTTCTTCAAATGTGGCTTGTTCCTCGAAAAGCGGTCCATGTGCGTACATCTTGAATGTTGATGTCTCAAGGTCCACATCGTGAACCAGCAGATTCTTATAAAGTGAATTTCCTTTGGCCTTGGAATTAAAGTGTACCGTCATCCTGTTGAAGGGTGAACCGGCATTGTTCGATGAACTATATCCGGTACGGCCTACATAATAAAATTCGCGGTTATCGTTTGTGTGGATCTTCCAAACATAGATCCAAAACCCACGTTTAAGCAAACGACCATCCAATGACATTTCAATATCATGCTTCATCTTATTCTCCTTCAAACTAATGATTTTTTCTCTGCCTCAATATCGTGTTAGTGTCGATATGGCTATTCTATTATTTAGGTGACGACTTTTCAAATGCTGGACTGATAAGTATTAAAATACCATAAACATAGGGTTAAAACAATATGGAGATCAATATGATACACAATTCTATAAAATCCAAACGCAAGCAATAAAGCAAGTCCAACTGATACAGTGAAAATGAGTGTTGTTGAACTTAAATTGCCAGAAGATATTATTTCTACTTGTTCGGAGAAAACAATAAGCCCAGGTTCGGCAATGGTAATAAAAAGTCCCAGTATTAATCCAGTCACCAATACAATGCTTAACTTATTGGTTTTAGTTATGGTTTCACCGATATAATTCCCTAAAGGGGTAATAGCTTTATCGACACCAAGTAAAAAAAGGGTTAATCCAATCACAATCAATAAAGACCCTATCAAAAAACGGAGAACCATCTCACCTTCAAGAGGAACAAGTGTGAAATGCAATAATAAAACCAAAACAGTGACAGGAACAACAGAAAAAATTACCTCTTTAAATTTCTCGTAAATAAGCTCGATAGCGATATCCCCCCTTCTTGAACATTAATTTAATTATATCAAATCCTTAATCATTTTTATAAAAAATTAAGGGATATTATTTAAAACAAATTATAAATATTAAAAAACGGAAATCTATATACTTCTTAATGAAGCCATCTAGATTTCCGGGACGCGGATATAATTGGTGGAGTTGAGGGTCCCTGAAACTTATCAGCGTCCGAACTTTTTCAATGAGCCCATCGATACTCAACGCACCCTTGTTGGAGCCAATTAAAAGTTCAAAGCCTCAAGTTGAATTTGGATTAGGAATTTTAAATATAACGATTAATGCTAAATATCTAATCTTTTATATTTTATCGGTCCAACATCGGTCCACTTCAAAACACTAAATATTCAGTAACTATGGGATTCTTTAGTGGTTTTCGGTCTACCATCGGTCCACTCTTCATGCTAGTATATACTTTGCCGGTTTTGCATCGGATTCCTTAGA
>PWHD01000021.1 GCA_003555335.1 Mollicutes bacterium
CCCCTTCCAAAATATAAGTTGTAATTATCCCTAATTTTATCAAATTATACCACATTTAAGCACAAATAAAAACGCTTCCTATAAATTGCGAATAGTTTATTTGTCATAAAACAATGTTTTTTACAATTTAGATGATGTTCTATTTAGTCAATGTAGTAGCTACTAATATTGATATCAGAAAAACAGTTTTTATGACTCTGTTTCTCTTGATATTTTGTACTCATTTTAAATTGTATAGCTTCTTTATTATATTGAACAGCGCACATGTGTCGCAATTGAGAAATATGTTGAAAAAAGAAACACTGTAAATAAAAACAGTAAAAAAGACGGACAAAAATCCGTCTTTTTTACGACTGGTGTTTTGAAAGAAGACGCATCAGCTTCTTGGAGCTGGGAATCTGGCCAGTCAGAATAACCTTACCGTCTACAACAAGCCCCGGTGTCTTCATGACGCTGTAGGCGGAGATCTGTTCGATGTCTTCGATCTTTTCGATGTCCGCATCAAGCCTCAGATTCCTTACCGCTTCTTTAATGTTTTCTTCCAGTCTTTCGCAGTTCTTGCAACCCATGCCCAGTACTTTGATTTTCATGTTCATCCTCCTATCACCAAGCCGGCAATCAGACCCACGGCCGCGGAGAAAATCACAACCATGGTGAAGAATGCCGTGCTTTTTTTGACTCCGAGTACTCTTGAGATCACGATCATGTTCGGCAGACTGAGCGTCGGCCCGGCCAAAAGAAGGGCGACCGCCGGTCCTCTGTGCATCGAAAGCCGGTCGATGAACATCGTCACGATCGGCACCTCGGTCAAGGTGGCGAAATACATGAACGCCCCGAACACCGAGGCAAGCAGATTAGAAAGGTAGGTGTTCTCACCGACTAAGGAGACCATGAGTGCTTCCGACAAAAGGCTTCCGATCACGCCCGCAAGGAAAATCCCGATGATGAAAAGCGGAATGATCTTCTTCGCCAAGGTGAGCGTTTCGAAACCCCAGACCCTGAGCTCATCCGGCGTGAAATAGATAAACGCCTGAACCAAAACAACCACAGCCATGATCAGTGTCAGATAGGGATTGACATACCAAAGGACGAGCACGGAAAGAAGCGTGGTGAAAAAAAGCGTGTTCTGCCACCAGGGCCGCGGTGCGGTGTCGATGGCGTCGAACATCCGCGCATCCGCTTCGACTATTTCACTTTTTCTGAAGATCACAAACATCAAAAACCCGATCAGCAGCGCAAGAAAGACCGCACCGAAAACACGGGCGAAACCGATATCGATGCCGATCAGGGAAAACGTCATCGTGATCGCCAGGATATTGATCGCCGGCCCCGAAAACAAAAATGCGATCGCCGGCCCGATGCCCGCACCCTTCTTGCGGATGCTCGCGAACATCGGCAGCACCGAACACGAACAGACCGTGAGCACCGCGCCGGATACCGATGCCACCAGATAGGAAAGCCACTTGTTCGCCTTCGGACCGAAAAAGCGGATCACCGCGCCTTGCGACATGAACGCCACAATCGCCCCTGAAAGGGAAAACGCGATGGAAAGCGATATGAAGCGCGCAAGAATAAAATAGTCGCGCAAGGCCGAAATACCGGCCGTGAAAAGATCAATCAACGTCTGCACAATCATCATCCTTCGTCCTATGAACCATCATCTATGGACACCGGTACGAAGACGGATCGCCTTCGCTCTTCTTCTTATCTTCTTTGAGCACGGGATAATCATCGCTGTGTTTGGAAATCAGCGATATCAGTTCATGCTCCAGCGCGTCTTCCAAGGTGAGTTCGTAATAGATGAAACGTTCCTCCCGCTTCGCCTTCACATAACCCTTGTCCCTCAGTTTTGTCAGATGCTTAGACACCGTCGGTTGTGATACGCCCAGCAAACCGACGAGCTCACAGACACAAAAGGACTTCCGGTGCAACAACATCACAATCCTGAATCTATTCGAATCGGCGATGAGCTTGAAAAAATCGGCAAGCTTCTCCATGGTATCCCTCATTTTCTCTCTATGGTGTTTATATACCTACATGTGCATATTAGCATATAATGGATTGCGCTTCAAGCCCAATCGTCTTTTTTTGAGAATCGCTCCCACCCGGCACTAAAAAACCCGTGAAGGAAATCCTTCACGGGACGAATGGATCAATCCGGCATACCGGCGATCAGATAATCGCCGCGGTAATAGATGATGCCGCCGGCGTCATAGACCGTTTCATAACCGAGCGCTTCGAGCACACGCAACACATAAGCACTTCGGCGGCCGCTTCTGCACATCAGGATGATGGTCTCATCTTGTGGAAACAGGACTCTCAGTGCGTCCGCATCGAGGATGTCTGAATTTCTGAAAACGAAATCCGGTGTCGGCGCAAGCAGGCCCCCGCCGACCAACATCTCCTCGTAGGAAAGGACGGAGAACCCGTCGATGTGGCCGCTCACCGCGATTTCATCATCATTCCTGAGGTCGATATAGACGGTATCTTCCTGGTTCAGATAATTG
Organism: Mollicutes bacterium; assembly: GCA_003555335.1. The sequence goes on from PWHD01000021.1 coordinate 2,508, forward strand.
TCGATGGTGCGCATCGAGACATCATCGGTGCCGCCGCAGGCGGTTAGAACCGCGACCACCACGAGACTCAAAAACATCACTGAGCGCTTCGAAAGAAGCGTGAATGTCCGTTTAGTCAGCCGCATCTCAGGTGATCACCTTTCTGATGAGGAAAGCGAGCGCGACCACTGCGAGGGCGATCAGCGAGACCACGTGGATCCACGCCGTGTCATCGGCGGCGATGGCGAATTCCTGTTCGAAAATATCCCCGTCCTGATCGGTGATGCGCACTTCATAGTGCCCGGGTTCGCTGAAAGTCGCACCGCTTTCGACCGTTTCCCCGTTGACCTCGACAGTGATCTCTGCGTCATCGAACGTGATGGTGACGGGGTCTTCGTAAACCGCGCCGTCATCGAAGCCATCGATTTCGGGCGGGGCTTTTTCCTCATACACCGCGATCAGGGTGAAATCATGAGCCGGCATGGTCGCATCGTCGAAATCGAAGCGCTCGCCGTCTTTTTCCCAGTGACTGAAGACATGGGCGGCGCGACCGGGTTCTTCAGGCGCTTCCAATGCCTCGCCGTATTCGGCGTCGACCGGTTCGATATCCGTCCCCTCACCGGTATCGAAGGTGATGGTGTATGTCTCGACTTCGAAGCGCGCATAAAGGGTCATATCCGTATCCGGCATGGTGTCGAAGACGAACGCCTGTTCGAAGTCCTCGTCCTCATACCATCCTTCGAAACTGTGTCCCTCTTTCTCGGGCGGATCAGGGGCGTCGATGGTTTCCCCGTAAGGCGCGGTGATCGGATCGACCGCGGTGGCGTCATAAGTCTCAAAGGTGATGGTGAAGGTATCCGGTGCGAAGATGGCCTCGATGGTGTGGTCGCTTGTGACGTCTTCAAAGGTGTAGCTTTCGGTCACGCCGATTGAGTTTCCATCGACGATGACCTCATCGATCACGTAGCCGCTGGTCGGCAGGACAAGGAAGGTCTGCGACTCGCCTTCTTCCAACAGGATGGTTCCCTCGGGATCAAGCGCGCCGCCTTCGCCGCTCGTGGCTTCGATCACATATTCCGCCGCCACATCGACCGCGGCCTGCACGGCGAGGTCGGGACGGATCATGCCATGGCCCTGTTCGGTACCGGGAAAGCCGAGGTCCTCGGCGGTATCGCGAAGGATCTGTCTGACCTGTTCATTCGTGAAATCCTCGTTCAGCGACCAGACGAGCGCCGCCGCGCCGGCGACATGGGGTGCGGCCATCGAGGTGCCGCTTCTGATGCCGTAGTCGTTTCCAGGCAGCGTGCTTTCGATCTCGACGCCCGGCGCGATGAACTCGATTTCTTCGCCGTAGGAAGAAAAATCAGGAAAAAAATCGTTACCGGTCAGGGGATGGGACCCCGACGCGGAGACGGCGATCACCTGATCATAGGCGGCGGGATAGAGCACGTTACCGTCATTGTCGCCTTCGTTGCCGGCCGAACTGATCAACAGATGACCGGCGTTGTAGGCATCCTCGACCGCGTCGGCGAGCGGGCCTGAATTCTCGCCGAGGCCAAAGCTCATCGTGATGATGGGAATCTCGTTATCCATCGCCCAGTCGAGGCCGTCGATAATGGAGAGGGTCGTGCCCGAGCCGTTGTCGCCTTCAAGCGCCTTGATCGCATAAAGGTCGACACCGGGGGCGACACCGACTTGGCCCTGGTTGTTTTGAAGGGCGGCGAGGATGCCGGCCACGTGGGTGCCGTGGCCGTCGAAATCCTCGCCCCAGTGCGAATCATTGATCGTATTGACACCGCCGACCACATCGAGGTCGACATGGTTTTCATCGATGCCCGTATCCATCACGGCGACACCGACATTCCTTCCGGTGGTCACATCGAAGGTGGCGAAAGGATAATCCTCGGTGCCGAAGACCCGTTCGACGTTCCAGGTCACGCTCTCTTGAAGGGTGACGGTGCGGACGCTATCGAATGATCTGAGCCCCGGCATGGTCTCGATCAGGCTTATCGCGCTCTCAGGGAGATGCACCTGGAGGATGTTCAGACGGGAAAACGCCCTTTCCACGATGCCGCCGTGGTCTTCGATCCACGTATTGTCGGGCAAACCGGAAAAGGAGATCAACATCTCGTGCATTGGATCGTCATCCGGCGTCTGTGCCTGGGTGATGGCACCCGCGGATACAATGACTAACGCCATGAGGATGACGGTCAAAAATCGTCTCGTGGTCCTTAAGGAATCTTTCATCGCTGTCACTCCTTTGTCTTCACGCTTCAATTATAGCACGTGCCGTGGTGTCCGATAAAGCATGATGATTGTTGAATCACATCAGAAAAAGGCGGCCCACGCCGCCTTTTAGCCTGTAAAACGTTTGATGAGGATGAAAAGGCCCAGTGAGGAAAGGGTGATGAACGAAGCGAATTCACCCCAGGGATTTTTCGGTTCGGCGATGATGAACGACCAATGAAACTCGATGCCGTCCTCATTGATGATGTGCACCTCGTAAAGTCCGGGCGCACTCACTGTGTCGCCGGTTTCGATCGGTTCGTCGTTGATGGTGATGGTGCCTTCTTCGAACTGGATCAGACGTGTTTCACCGGTCGCATAGACACCCCGGTCTTCGAATCCCTCGATCTCGGGCGGCACGACCTGGAGATAAAAGGCCGTGATGATAAGATCCCTATCGGGCATCCGACTGTTTTCAAAGTCGAAAGGTTCGTCATCCTTCATCCAGTACTCGAACCGGTGCGCGGGTCTGGTCGGCGCATCGGGCTCGGGGATGGGCGCATCGAAGGTGATTTGCATGGGCGCGACGTAACTGCCGCCTCTGGTGTTGAAATGGACGGTGTAGGTGTTGATCTCCCACTTCGCATAGAGCGTGCGGTCACCGGCAGGCATCGTATTTGAAACAAAGGGCTCGCTGAACGCCGCATCGGTGTACCAGCCGGTAAACGTATGTCCGCGTTTTTCAGGCGCATCCGGCATGACGATGGTCGCGCCGAAATCAAAGACACGCGGATAGACCTGGCTGCCTTCTCCGCTTTCAAAGGTGATGGTATAGGTGTTGACGGTCCAGCCCGCATATAAGGTAAGGTCGGTGGCCGGCATCGTGTCGAAGATGAACGGCTCGTCCGGGCTCGAGTCGGTGTACCAGCCGGGGAAGGTGTGGCCGGTCTTGACGGGGGTGGAAGGGGCGCTGATCGGGGCACCGAAGGTTCTGGTGAGCGGATCGATCGTATGCCCGGTTCCGGTATCGAAAGATAGGATGTAGTCGTTGATCTGCCACTTGGCATAAAGCGTCCGGTCTTCGGCGGGCATGGTATCGAAGACGAACGGGTCGTTGAAGGATGTATCGGTGTACCAGCCAAGGAAGCTGTGGCCTTCCAAAAGCGGTGCGTCCGGTGGGTCGATCGCGGTGCCCGGTTCTTCGATGATCGGCCCGACGTCGCTGCCACCCATGGCATCGAATGTGATTACTTGGCCGACGAGGGTCCACTTCGCATAGAGGGTGAAACTGGCGGCCGGCATGGTGCTGAAAACATAGGGCTCGGTGAAGGCCTGATCGACATACCAGCCTTCGAACGCATGACCGTATTTCTCCGGTTCCTCGGGGGCGGTGATCGTTTCTCCGTAATACTCCGTGAGCGGCGCGACATCATCGCCGTCGCCGGTCTCGAAGGTGATGGTGTACAAGTTCACTTCCCACTTCGCATGCAGCGTCAAATCTTCGGCGGGCATGGTGTCAAAGACGAAAAGCGCATCATAGGCCTCGCTTTCATACCAGCCTTTAAAACTGTGACCTTCCAAAGAAGGCTGATCGGGCGGGTCGATGGTGTCGCCGAAAAATGCCGTGATGGGACTGACGGCACTGCCGCCATGGGTATTGAAAACGATGGTGTATTCGGTCTGTGCGAAGAAAACCTCGATGGTGTGATTCGCATGGACATCGGTGAACGTGTAGGTCGAAGGGGCCCCGATATCGGTGCCGTCGACAAGCACGTGTTCGACCGCATACCCGGTATCGGGGATGAAATCGAAACTCACCGATTCACCCGCATCGACATTCACAATGCCCGAAGGCGAGATGGAACCGCCTTCGTTGCTTGTGGCGTTGATGAAGTAATCGGTGGTGTCAAGGGCGAGCTGTACAGACAGATCGGCGCGGACCATCCCGTAGCCCTGCTTGTCGGCGGAAAGTCCGACATCTTCGGCACTGTTTCTGAGGATGTCACGAACCTGTTCGTTGGTCAGACCGGGCATCGCCGACCAGATGAGCGCCGCGACACCGGACACATGGGGCGCCGCCATCGAGGTTCCGCTTTTCGATCCGTAAGAGCTGTTGGGAAGGGTACTTACAATATTCGAACCCGGTGCGATCAGTTCGATCGCATCGCCGTAGGAGGAAAAATTCGCGAGACGGTCCTGACCGGAAGGGTGGGTCGCGGAAGCGGAGACAGCGATCACCGATTCATAAGCGGCGGGGTAGAGGATCTCGGCACCGTTGTCGCCGTCGTTCCCGGCCGCCGCGATCAGAAGATGCCCCGCACCATAGGCGGTGTCGAGCGCATTTTCGAGGGCCGACGAATGTGACGGTGTGCCGAGACTCATGTTGATGATCGGGATGCCCTGTGAGACGGCCCAGTCGATACCGTCGATCAAGGACGAGGTGGTCCCGGTGCCATCTTCGTTATCCAGGGCCTTGATGGCGTAAAGAGCGGCGTCCGGTGCGACACCGACCACGCCGAGGTCATTTTTGAGCGCGGCGATGGTTCCCGCGACGTGGGTCCCGTGGGAATTGGGGTCCGAACCCCAGTCCGTGTCGTCGATGGTGTTGGTGCCGCCGGCAACATTCAAATCGGGGTGGAACCGGTCAATGCCGGTATCGATCACCGCGACGCCGACACCGGTGCCGGTCGTGAGGTCGAAGGTGTCGAATGGAAAAGTCTCGTCATCGAACACCCTGTCAACGCCCCAGGGTACGGAGTCCGACAAGGAAAAGACAATCTGGTTTTCTTCGATGCTGCGGACGAAAGGACTGTTATAAAGGGCGAAAATGGCGGATTCGGGGATGTCGGCTTGCGTCGTCGGGAAATTCATGAAAGTTTTTTTAACCGTACCGCCATAGGTTTCGATCAGATGCGCGGGCGCATTCGGTTCGAAAGTGACGAGCATATCCCGGCTGCCGTTTTCAAGCGGTTTTTGGGCGGATAGGTCGAATGAGGCGCCACCCATGAGAAAAATCAGCGTCATAACGCTTAAGATGAGCAGGATCGGCTTGTTGAATCGCTTGATTTTTTTCATGGTGAACGCCTCTTTTTTGTTTTTGTTAGTACTATTATATCATAAACAGGTTCGGTTATTATACCATATGATGGGTATTCATTGTCAACAATCAAGCATCCGGAATCAATCGCCAGTGGCAAGATGATATGGTTTTTTTTGAATTGATGGCGATGCGAAAATGAAGGGCTTCCCGTAAGGTGACGGGAAGCCCTGAGATTGTCGTTTTTATCAGTCACGTTTCAGGCGGAAGTTGTTTTCGGGTGTGAAATCGATGGTTTTTTCTTGTTCGAGGGTGGTTGCGGCGAGATCGAAAAGGCTGATGTCATACGACTTGAGCAGCGGCGCTTCTTTGAACATCAGATAATCGCCACCGCCCTGGGCGCGGTAGTTGTTGAGCGCGAGGGTGAAAGTCTGGGTGTCTTCGACGGGGATTCCCTTAAAGGTTAGCGTCTTCAGTCGTTTCCCTTTTTCACGGGTCAAATCGATTGTATAGTCGATGCCGTCATAGATGTCGTAGTTGTAGTGTTCTTCTTTCGGGTTCAAAAACGATTCATCTACGCTCAGTTGTCCGTTTTCAAGTTTGAAGTACTCCGCGGTGCGCTCCAAAGCGGCTTTCAGTTGCCGACCGGTGACTTTCAGAACTTGCAGTGTGTTCGGGAAGACGAAGTTCGCAGCGATATCGCGCAGATGGATGGTCGCTTCGAAGCCCGGCGCATTGTTCGGAAGCGATGCGGCCGAAATGTCGGCGCCGGTGGCTTTCAGCTGCATGCGGTTGATCCATTCGAAAAGGGGATGCTTTTGTTCTCTCGCGGTGAGCGGGTCGGTTATCCGCATCGGGAGGCTGGTGGTTCCGATCGGTTTGTCAAGATAAGTTTGCGTCCTGTCTTCGAGGGGTTTCAGGGCCTTAAGAAGGTTCTCGTCCTCGGCTGCGGTGTTTTTACGGAGCGCGCCGCTGTGCTTGAAGTTGAAACCGTCGTGCCTGTTTTCGATATCGATGCGGACTTCGCCGAAATCACTGACGTTGGCTCCTGTCTGTAGAACGATGTTGCCGGTTTGACTGTGGTGGACCGTCGGAAGGTGCTGATGGCCACATAGCAACAGATCGATGCCCGGGATACGCGCGATTTTGTAACCCTGGTTCTCATCGGTGTCGCGGCCGATCGGCGCGCCGGTTTCAAGGTCTTTTTCGAAACCACCGTGATAAAGGACCACAAGATAATCAACCTTTTCACGCAGAAGCGCCACATAACGCCTGGCGGTCTCGTGGGCGTCAAGGAAGTCGAGGCCTTCGATATGGTCCGGTTTTTCCCAGTTCGGGATATACTGTGTCACCAGTCCGATGACGCCGATTTTGAAGCCGCTTTCGAGTGTCTTGATTTTGTAGGGGTTGAAGCTGGGATTACCGTCCTCATCCATGATATTGGCGCAAAGGACTTTTTCTTCAAGACCCGCCATCACTTTCTTCAGATAATCAAATCCGTAGTTGAAATCATGATTACCGAGATTGATCAGGTCATAGCCCAGATGGTGGTAGGCGGTGCGGGCGGGGTGGGGTAGTTCCTCCGCGAATTTACGCTGATAATCAAGCATGACGCTTCCTTGCAGGAAATCACCGTTGTCAAGAAGCAGGTAATTGTCTTTAAGAGACTGCAGATAGGTCTTCAGACGGGAAAGTCCCATGGCAGATTTCTTATTCTTCCCATAGTCGGTGGCGAGAATCTGTCCGTGGACATCGGATGTGTAGATAATCTTGAAATGCATAACCCTACCTCCTAACACTTTGCTAAATTATAACACGAACAACGCTTTCAAGCACAATAAAAGTGTTTCGATTTCGTTCTTTATAATTGTTTTGATTATCAAAATTTAGTGCTTCGGGTTTCACAGTTTATGTGCTACTATAAATATGAAATACCAGCAATAATTTTTTTCATAAAAAAAACAGGAGGGTTTAATGAAAAAATTACTTATTGCAGTAGTGCTACTGGTGGCAGTCTTCTCTTTGTCCGCTTGTGGTCGGGGCGAGAAGGACACATTGTCTGTATTCTTTGTCCCCTCAAGGGATGCTCAATACATCCTTGACACCACAGAACCACTGAAGGAACTTCTACTCGAAGAGCTGAACAGCATGGGTTACAACTTCAAAGAAATCATCATTGAAGTCGGAACATCGTATGAGGCAGTCGGTGAGGGTATGCTCGCCGGTACCGTCGATGTCGGCTTCCTTCCGGGCGGAACCTATGCCCTTTATTCAGGCGAAGGTGAAGTCGAAGTCATCCTTGCCGCCACCCGCGGCGGACTCAACAAGGATTCAGTTAATCCGGCTGACTGGAACGATAGCGCGCCGACAGTAGGCGATCCGGACAACCAGGTTACTTATTACCGCAGCCTGATCATCGCCGGCCCGAGTGCTACCGGGCAAGCGCTCGCCGCCAAGGTCAACAATGGTGAGGAACTGACCTGGGATGACCTGAATAGCGCTACATGGTGCATCCAAGGACCGACCTCTTCCGCAGGTACGGTCTATCCATCCGTCTATCTCTTCAACAATTTTGACGGGAAAAAAGTCTCGGATCTCGAAAAAACTGTCTCTCCTGGCGGTTATGGCGCTTCCATGGCCAACCTCGCCAACGGCAACTGTGACGTGGCTTCAGCATACGCCGACGCACGCCGCGACTACCATGAGGAGTGGATAACCGATTTCGGCCGAACCGCTTCAATCTGGGAAGAAACCAACGTCATTATCGTAACCGACGGTATCTTCAATGATACCATCTCCGTTTCCAACGCCAGTGTTGATGATGAACTCAAGGACGCTTTGGCGACTGCTTTCATCAATATCATCGGCACAGAAGCCGGCAAGGACATCTTCGAAGTCTATGCGCATCAGGGTTACAAACGCGTAACCGATGCGGATTATGAAGCTGCACGTATAGCCCAGCAGATCATTCTCGGCGACGATTGATCACCATCCGGAAATATATGAATCGAACGAGGCTTGTCTTTCTTAGACAAGCCTCATTCTAAAAAGAGAGGCTCAGTTCATGATTAAATTTGATAAAGTCGGAAAAACCTACCCAAACGGTACCGTTGCGCTCAAAGAGGTTTCTCTGGAGATAAACCAGGGTGAGTTCGTCGCCATCATCGGTTTGAGTGGTGCGGGCAAGAGCACCCTCATCAAACTCATCAACAAAATGCACGGTGTTACCAAAGGAACCCTCACCGTCAACGACACCGTCGTCAATGCCGAACTGAAAGGCAAACATCTTCGTGCTTTCAGGCGTAGAATCGGCATGGTCTTCCAGTCGTTCAACCTGATCGGAAGAACGAGTGTCATCCGCAATGTCCTCGCCGCACGTGTCGCAGAAATGAACTTCATCCAAAGCCTTTTCGGACTTTATTCCAAGGACGACAAGATCAAAGCGCTTGAAGCCCTGGACAAGGTCGGCATCCTGGAAAAGGCCTACACACGCGCCGAGCAGCTTTCCGGTGGTCAGCAACAACGTGTCGCGCTAGCGCGTACCATCGCCCAGGACCCGTCGATCATCTTAGCGGATGAACCCGTCGCTTCTTTGGATCCGATCACCGCCAACCAGGTCATGAAGGACTTTGCAAGAGTCAACAAGGATCTGAACATGACCGTCATCGCCAACATGCACCACGTCGACATGGCCTTGAAGTATGCCAAGCGGGTCATTGGCATCAGAGACGGGGTAATCGTCTATGACGGACCCTCAAGCGAGGTCAACGAATCCTTGTTGAAGGAAATCTACGGGCGTGATATCACCGATGAGGATATCATGTTCAAAGATGATGAAGAACAACAAGCCTAATCCACTGACCTTGCTGGGAAGGAGACTTAAAAACACCTCCCGCAAGCTCACCTTCCGTCCCAAAGAGGCAGCGACCCCTGCTTCGGCGGATGGCGCCACCATGAACGCCGCGCCCTTGTTGAGCGATAAGATCAAGACAACGATCAACAAGCTGACCGTCCAGACGAAAAACGTGCGTACCTACACACTTTTCGACGGAACCACCGTGCTCGAACCCTTTTCCAAAACACCGCTCATCTTCCTCATATTGGGTACATTATCCGTTATTTCCTGGAACGTGACCAATATCAACCTATTCTATCTTTTCAGCAGATTCTCCAATTTCTTCGATATCCTGTGGCGGATGACAAGTCCTCGGTGGAGCTATTTCAGTACTGCCATCGGACCGATGCTCGACACCATCCAGATGTCTTTTCTCGGCAGCCTCATCGGTGCGCTTTTGGCCTTGCCCGTGGCATTCCTTTCCGCCAGCAACATCACCAAGAACCGTTTTGTGCTCGGTTCCACAAGATTCATGCTTTCGCTCATCCGGACACTGCCGGTTCTGGTCTATGCGGCCATCCTCACCCTTGCATTCGGCTTCGGTGTTTTCGCCGGAACCATCGCCATCATCCTTTTCACCTTCGGTATCTTGAGCAAAATGATGTATGAGAATATCGAAACTGTCGATTTGGGTGCCTACGGAGCGATCGAAGCGACCGGTGCCTCGAAACCGAAAGCGTTCGTGACCGCAATCTTTCCGCAGATCATGCCTTCTTACCTTTCTTATTCCCTTTACAGTTTCGAGATCAACATCCGCTACGCGGCCATTCTCGGTTATGTCGGGGCCGGAGGGATCGGACTTCTGTTCGATGACCGGATGGCCTGGCGCCGTTATCAAGATGTCGCAATACTCATCATCATGCTCTTTGTTGTGGTCTTCACCATTGAAAATATCTCTAGATATCTCAGAAAGAGGTTGTCATAATGGAAAAGAAACTGACCGTCAAAGAGATGCTGGACAAACAGCCCAAGCATCATCTCACCATTGTGCTGACCATTCTCATTCTGGGATCAATGACCCTTTGGAGCATGGCCGCGATCTCGATTCCGTCCACCAACGAAGGCGGAATCACCATCATCAGATCAATTTTACGATCCTTGGCCGATCCGAACCGGGACTGGTTGTTCACGCTTAGGCCGATTGGCATCCCCAGACAGATGTTCGAAACCGTCTCCATCGCCTTCCTCGGAACCATTCTCGGGGCAATCCTGGCACTGCCACTTGCGTTCGTTAGCAGTCGCAACATCACCGGACGGCTCTATTCCTTCATCGGCATCCTTTCGGTCACTTTGATCAGGACATTCCCCGTCTTCGTCCTTGGTCTGATGTTCGTCCGCGTGACCGGACCCGGACCATTCGCCGGTGTCATGACCATCGGCCTGGCCTCGATCGGCATGATGACCAAACTCTATGTCGAATCCATAGAAGACATCGACAAGGGTGTCATCGAGGCCCTCGACGCCACCGGTGCGAACACCCTGCAGAAAATCCGCTACGGCATTATTCCTCAGCTTAGCGCCAACTTCATATCGAACTCCATCTACCGTTTTGAAATCAATGTCCGTAACGCCACCATCCTGGGCCTCGTCGGCGCGGGCGGTATCGGATCGACGTTGATCTGGGCCATGTCGGCCTACCGCTGGAAAGATGCGGCCGCCGCACTATGGGGTATCATCATCGTGGTCCTTGTCATCGAGTTCATCTCGACGAGAATCAGACGCAAGCTTGCCAGTTCGGACTAAAAGACAACTAGTATTATATCCACAGACATGAAGGATACCGTTATCGCGGTATCTTTTTTTCTTCTTATTTTTATCATCGCTTGGACAGGTCACAAAGAAATCCACCATGGAACCACGGATTTCCCATCTTCTTCTTCCATAGCCTTGTAACGGATAATAATCTGTGTTATATTGATTATGTTGTCAGTCATAAAAGCGTTTTCATCAACGACACTTATCAGATGAAAAAGAAAAAATTAGAGGAGGAAAAGATTCCGTTTTCATTTCGGAATCAAAAAAATCGATGAAAACTTCAAGAGAATTCATGGAACTCGAAGCAAAATACGGTGCGAAGAACTACGCCCCGATTCCCGTCGTCATCAGCAAGGCGAAAGGAATCTGGGTCTGGGACCCCGAAGGCCGCAAATACATGGACTGCCTCGCGTCTTATTCCGCCGTCAACCAGGGCCATCTTCATCCACGGATCATCAATGCCGTCAAAACCCAGATGGAACAGCTCACCCTCACCTCCCGCGCGTTTTACAACAACCGACTCGGACATTTCCTGAAAAAGCTTTGCGAAGTTTCCGGACTAGAAGTCGCGCTACCAATGAACACCGGTGCCGAAGCCGTCGAAACCGGCATCAAGATCGCCCGTCGCTGGGGTTATCGTAAAAAAGGTGTCGAACAGAACAAAGCCGAAATCATCGTCTGTGAGAACAACTTCCACGGCCGTACCTCTACCATCATCAGTTTCTCCAATGATGAAAACGCGGCTGCGGATTACGGACCCTACACCCCCGGATTCAAAAGTGTGCCCTTCAACGACACCGAAGCCCTCGATCAAGCCATCACCAAGAACACGGTGGCATTCCTGGTCGAACCCATCCAGGGCGAGGCCGGCGTCATCATCCCCGATGAGGGCTATCTGAAGAAAGTCCGCGAAATCTGTACGAAACACAATGTCCTTCTGATCACCGATGAAATCCAGACCGGTTTTTGCCGGACCGGCAAGATGTTTTGTTTCATGCACGACGACATCGAACCCGACATCCTCCTGGTCGGCAAGGCCCTAGGCGGCGGCGTCATGCCTGTCTCGGCGGCCATCTCGCGCCATGACATCATGGACGTCATCACCCCCGGTTCCCACGGAAGCACCTTCGGCGGCAACCCGCTCGGTGCCGTGATCGGCGAAACCTCCATCGATGTTCTCATCGATGAGAAACTCGATCAGCGCTCCGAGGAACTCGGCGATTATTTCCTTGAAGAGATCAAAAAAATCAACTCACCGATCTTCAAGGAAGTCAGAGGCAAGGGCCTCTTCGTCGCCATCCAACTCAAAGATGAAGCCGGCAAGGCTCGGGTCTATACCGAGAAACTCAAGGAAAAAGGCCTGCTCGCCAAGGAGACCCACGTCCACACCATCCGTCTCGCCCCGCCACTGATCATCAAAAAAGACGAAATCGACTGGGCGTTATCCGTTCTGAAAGACACCTTCCCGAATTGAGTGTGAAGAGATTTCCACATTTTTTGTGGAAATCTTTTTTATCGCCGTGTCCCATGCAACACGGTCGCTTGTTCTTATATCTCAATACGGAAAATCGGAACGTTTCATCCGAAATCGTCCCTGTTGTGATAAAATCAAGGTAAGCATCAAAGGAGGTGCCCCGATGAAAAAAATGATCGCCACGCTACTCTTCCTTTCATTATTCATTCTGCAAGCCTGCGGCGGTGAACAAGTCCGTACAATCACCGCTGAAAGAACCTTCGATTTCACGAGTTTCGCCGAAGAATACACCCTCGACGATGACGTGCTCACCCTTTTTTATTTCACCGAGTCAGGCATTCCCTATGTCGATGTCGAATCCTTTTTGAGGTTGCTTGACGGGGGGCGCGCAACCGGCGCACTCGATATGGATCGCCTCGTGATCACGTATGAGGATGATCGAATCATGATCGAAAGCGAACCCGAACCCAACGAGGACGCCCTGGAGGATGACCCCTTGGACGACGAACCGCTCACACTGACGATGGATTTCAATGAAAACAAGGCGACGGTGAGCCGCTACGGCTTTTTCTCATCCTTCCAACAAGCCACCCAGACCGACTTCGGCGCCGGTTTGGAGGTCGTCGATTTCATCTACGACCTGAAAGACCCGGTCACGTTCGATTTCGGTGCTTATCAGTTCGAACTTCATCGGCATGACGCTTATTATCTCATGCCCTTCCATATCGCCAACCTGTTTTTTTCAGGCTCCATGTTCGATGTCTATTACAACGGCGACCGTCTGATCGGCGTCGACACCTACCAACTGACCCGGATCGACGAGACCCTCGCCATGGAACTGCTGGTGAGTCCCTACAACAATACGACAATGTCATCAGAGCTCAAAGACAGCGTCTATCACTATCTCGCTTTCTCCTTCGACTATTTCTACGGTCTTAAGAACGATCAAAACGTCTCGACCTACTACGACGTCCTCAGTCGAAGCATGACGCGGGGAAGCGACGCCGCCCACTACGGCGCCATCCTTGATTTCACCCTCGGCCTCGACGACCTTCACACCGCCTTTTTGATGACCGGCATGTACGCGATCGACTACGCACCCAACATCACCTGGAACGATCTCGGCCCTCGCACAAGAAATTTCTATGAAACGCCGTCACAGCTGCCCGAAAACTACTGCGTGAACGATGCCGTCATCTACTATGACAATGACACCGTCGCAAGCATTCCCTTGAAAGGATTCGACGCCGACACACCCGAAACCTTCAAAGCCGCGCTCGACTTGATTGACGCGAAAGGCACCGTCAATGACATCATCATCGACCTCTCCTGCAACACCGGCGGCATCGTCGGCGTCATGCTTCAGACGCTCGGGTTCATCACCGATGAGACCATCCCCATGCACCGCATGAACAGCGGTGACTTGTCCACCGCCACGACCTTTGTCGCCTCCGAAACCGTCGCAAGAGATTACAACTGGCATTTCAAAGTCTCGCCGCGCACCTTCAGCGCCGGCAATATGATGGCCCAGATCGCCATCGAGATGGAACTCGGCACCGTCTTCGGTCAGGATACCCACGGCGGCGCCGCCTCGATCAAGACGAACATCACACCGAGCGGGGCGATCCTGATCATGAGCTCACCGAGCCTGATGACCGATGCGCACTACGAAAGTTTAGAGATGGGTATCAATATCACCGACAAACTGCCCCTTGAAGATTATGACAATGAAGCCGCCATCCTCGACATCATCCGCTAAAAAAAGCCTTTCCCTGTTCACGGGAAAGGCTTTTTTCATGTGTCATAACGGACGTAACGAACGTATTGTTCCTTTTCGGCTTCCATGTCGTCGCAGATGAGGTTCGCTTTTTTCTCGGCAATCGTGACGGGCACGCTTGTGACCGCCTGTGCGGTTTTCGCCTCGACAAGCACATTGCCACCGGCATCGACGATCCGGCTTTCTCCCCTGAAATGCGCGTCCTCGCCGTCAATGACCTCGAAGCCGCTGCGGTTCGCAAGCACCACGTGCACGCTGTTTTCAAGCGCCCTGACTTTCGCCACATCCAACGTCCAAGGACCGCCGAAATTGGCGGGACTGCAGATGATCTTCGCGCCCATTTCGCACAGGATGCGCGCCGATTCCGGAAACCAGGTGTCGAAACAGATCGAAATCCCGATCTTGACGCCGTTCACCTCGAACACAGACAGTTCGGTGCCCCTGTCGAAGATGGTCTCGTTCTTGGTCAGATTGATTTTGCGCTGCTTGCCGATGAGCCCCTTTGGGCCGATGAGATAGGCCGCGTTATAAAGCCTGCCCTTCTCGCTTTCGGCCATCCCGGCGACGATGTGCGCGCCGGTCTTCTTTGAAAGCGCCTGAAGCCGGTCAGTGATCATGCGCACCGTCTTCTCATCCGATAGCGCCATGAGTGATTCTTTGTCTTTGAAACTATAACCGGTGAAGGCCAGTTCGGGAAGCACCATCAAATCAGCATCCGTATGCTCGAGCATCGATTCGACAATCCTCAGGTTTTCTTCAATGTCGCTTTTTCTGACATCGTATTGACAAAATCCGATCTTCATAATGAATAACTCCTTTTGTATCAGGCGCTCATTCTTCACCCTGTCCATACTCATAATCGTCCAGGAAAGAAAAGTCGCCTTTTGTCAGAATATACTGTGTATGGTTCACGTTGATGAAATGCCGGTTGCGCGCTGAGCCGCCCGAATTGATGGTGCCTTCGTCCCAGGTGATCACATAGCGGAAACCACAGGTTTCAATGCGGGTATTCGAAAGAATCTCCTCCCGGACACGCAGTCGGTTGAGCGCAGCGAAAAGCGCCGCGATTTCAACAGGATCTTCAACGACCGTCTGAAGTGACGGTCCCCCGAAGCAAAAAGCCTGTTCGCTGCCATCCTCATCCCAGGGGACGATATTCTTCTCGATCAAAACCGGTGTGTCCGGCACCTCGAGGTTCAACCGGCCGGAACAGCCGGTCACGAAAACAAGGATAACCAAGAACGCAGAAACAAGAAGCCACTTCTTCACAAAACCCACACTCCTTGCGGCCAAAGCCCGGTATATTGATTTCATGCAACCCTGGCTACATTATAAAGAATAAACGGCAAGAGGACAAGCGTTTATGGTCTAAATAAACAAAAAAAGCCCCTTAAAGAGGCTTTGATTCCAAATGGCGTTCCGGGAGGGATTCGAACCCTCGACCTACAGCTTAGGAGGCTGTTGCTCTATCCCCTGAGCTACCGAAACCAACCAATTACTATCATAGCATACTTTGCATTTTTTGATGAAAAAAACATCAAAAAAGCATCACATGTTCCTGTTTCTGTACTTGTCGAGCTGTTTCTTGAGATGAAGACGCTGTAAAACATAACGCAGAATCAGCGAATAGATGAGCGAGACAATCAGAATCACAAGCCACACCATGTAGCTGAGCGGATCGACATCCACCGAAACACCGACCAAAAGAAACCCGCCCGTAAGGATACCGGTCCCAAGGGGCACGGCGAAAAGTTTTTGAAACGCATAGCGGTAGATGACAACCATCAACACCGATAGGAACGTCAAAAGACGCAAAAGCATCAGCATGGCAAAATTGAACCCCAGAAGATTGAACTCGACCACCAGAAGATAGACAAGGATGAACCCCGCAACGATACCGGCGATTTTCAGATGTTGCCGCATAATAAAACCTCCCAATGAAATCGCAACGCCATTATAACAAGATAACCCATCCGGCGCAATAAAAAGATGCGGCGCGTCTCCTGACGCACCGCATCCGGTATTCGCTATTCGGCGGGGATGACGATGGGGACATCGACTTCGACGATGCCGATGCCGCGGCGGTAGAGCGTGAAATACATCATCACCGTTATATCACCGACGTCGCTCGGCGGTTGGCTGACTTTCCCTTCACCGTCGATCAGCATCGGATGGCTGGTGCCTTCATAAAACACTTCGACAACGAGGTCTTCGCGGTAGCGGACCCCCTCGATGATCAAAGACGTGGGAATGTCGAGATCGCTGGTTGTGGATTCGGGGAAGCCGAAGTTCTTGAGCGCGTAGAATGAGGCGTGGTCCTTGCTCGGATAGTCGAAATCGACAGCCTCGAGATAAAGGACGCCGCCCGAACGCTCGTGGACCGTGAACTCCATCCACGAAATGGTCGAATTTATCTGGATATAGTCATCGAAATGCTGACCATAGCGTGTCCTGTCAATACCGAGCAAAATGTCTTCTCCGGTCCGGATATAGATGGTGTCGGCACCGACGCTCGCCACGGTCGCGTTGGCGACGCGGTAGCGTTTTGATACCGAATCGGGATAATCACGGACAATCGCGCCCGGTGTCGGTCCTTCGACGACATGGACGGCGATGTCGCTGTCATCGTGCCACAGACTGGTGATGGTGATCAGTTCTCTTCTTTCATTGTTGCCGGCGGTATGGGTGTGCAGTGCGCCCTTTATGACGACACGGTTGCCGACATCGATACCGTCGAAGTCGCTCGGAATGAAGATGGCGGCGCCTTCGGGGCTCTGGATGAAGAAGCCGGGGTTGTCAGCGCCCTTGCGGTATCCCGAAACGATGCCGTAGAACATGACGGTGTCGCCGTCATCTTGAAGAAGCGCTTCCTCAAGGGTCAAGGGTTCGACGACCACACCATCCATAATGAACTCGATAAACGTGACATCCTCACTGATGAGGATGACGTCGACGGCGGCCGGCAAATCGTTGCCGTAGATGGTCACCGGTCGGTCGATGACGATGTTCTCACCGTCATGACTGTAGGCATCAATGGCGAAATCGGGGTCGCTATAGCCTTTGGATAGATAGATGATATCATAATCGGGGTTGTCGAGATAAGTCTGAAGATCCGCGCGCGTGATCGCGACCCCGATGTTGGCGAACATGACATCTTTGACAACTTCGATGAACCCGCTGAATGTGTGGGCGCTCATGGGCTCAAGGTCTTCGAGATTCGCTAAAGCGAGCTCCATCAGCGTTTCATCCGTATAAAGGACACCAAGCGAGGTGAAGGTGCCATAATAACCACTGACGAAAGTCGGATTGGAGAGATTATTATTTCTGCGCAGGATGGTCAGTTCGCGCATCGATTCGAGGACCGGACCGACATGATCGTTCAGGACCGTCATCCGCGCTTCGCTGGTCGTCGCGGTCGCAAACGCGGTCACAAGCGTATATTTGTCTGTCTCCTTCTCTGTCAACAGGTCGAAATACGCACTGACATCGGCCGGTGAATCGATCAGGCCGTTTTCAACCATATAGATCATCCACCGGGCGACGGACTCTCGGTAGCCGAGATCCTCGGGCAGATTGTTGAAGCGGTTGAGTGATGGGGCACTGAGACCGAAGAAGGATGACTCATCGATGAGGAACCGGTTCATGGCCTCAGCGTCTTTCGCACCCTTCAGCCGGTTGAGCATCACCGTCTCCTCATCCGGATGCACCGAGAACGTGCGTTCAAGCGGATTCATGATCGCCTCGCCCGTATGGGCGTGCTCCGCATGGACGGTGATCGTATAAGTACCATAGTCGGAGAAGGTCAGTTTCGGATTCAGCGTCTTGTCGGTGAACGGATGCAGGGTGTAACCGTTCAGACCGCCATAGAAACCGCCGTTTTCAAACCGGTGGGTCTCTCCGAAGGTATCGGTGGCCTCGAAATGGATGTCACCATCCCCTTCGCTTTCGAAGCGGAAGCGGATATTCTCATAACCCGTCTTGCCCAGGGTGCGGGTCATGAACCCGAGGTCGAGCGTGAACGGGTCGGAAAGGTCTTCATGATAAAACATTTCTTCCTCACCTGTGACAAACCGGTAAGCGGACGTTTCCGCAAGTATGCGCACGTTTTTTGTGAAGGTGTTTTCGGCGATGGTCTGGCTTGTATCACCGTCGATCACCGTGAAAGTGATCTCATAGGTCCCGGGAACCGAGAAGGCCATCGTCCAGTCCATGCGTTTGAACGCATCCGCCTCGAGCGTGGTCGCCTCAAATGGATAGTTGCCGCTTGTCAGGTAGGTTATCTCACCGTGAACGAGGTCAAGGGCGACAAAAATCACATGACCGGGGCCGCTGCTTTTAAACTGAAAACGCACATTCTCATACCCGTTTTCTCCTAGAAGGGCAGTGAAAACATCGACGGAAACAGGAATGTCGGACACCGGCACAAGCGGACCGTCGAAATCATAGGCGAATGAATAAGTCGAGTGCGTTCTTGCATCTTCGAAAGCTCCGATATGGACGGTCGCGGTGACGGCGGGCATACCGCTTTCACCGGCGATGACACCGACCGGCAGTTCATAATCCGCGTGCGCCTGATAGCTTCCCGCGGTCTGACCGTCAAAGTCATCGAAAGACCAGTCCAGCCCGACAAAGTGAATCCGGCCGTGTTCGTCGCGGATGGCCATCTCCGGAGCCAGACGGTTCAAAGCGTATCTTTTTGTCGCACCGTGTTCAAGCGTGATGTCCTTGATCGCTTCGAAATAATCGGTGTGTTGCAGTTCGACGTCGGCCGTCGACTCGACGACCGTGAGCGCGATTTCGGCTTTCACACCGCCCGCGCTGACGCGCAACGTCGTCTCACCGGGAGCGATCGCTTCGATCAGCGCATCATTGAAAGTCGCCACACTGTTGTCGCGACTGCTGAAATCAAGTTCATGATCCACATCACCAGGCTCGACGGTCACATCGACCATGTAGGCCTCACCCACGACAAGCGTGAGTGATTCCGTGTCCAAGGTGATTGAATCGACTGCGCTTCTGCGGCCGCAGGCCATCAGGGTGAAAACGCTGATGAAGAGTACCACAAACATCATTATTCTTCTGTCCATCTTTATCCTCCATGATTCATCGTTACCATTAATTCTAACATGAGTGACGGTTTTTTGAACAGTCATTTTTCCAAGCTGCACTTATAAATTCCGTCATGCTTTCAATCAGGTCATTTTGATATGAAAATCAAACGGAAACTGATATAATCATATCAGGAGGTGCATGACCAATGAGAGACATTGTAATATTCTTCGACCGGCTTCCCTGGCTTATCAGACTGATACTCGCTTTTCCCTTCATCGACGGCATCGCATACGGAATCTACCGGATCGCGAAGGGCATCGATGAGAACCGGATGGGGATTTTCATCGCCGGTATCGTTTGGCTTTTGGCCGGTTGGGCGGTGCTTTGGATCATCGATTTGATCACCGTCATCATCTACGGCAGGGTCACCGTGTTTGCCTGAAACGTATCAATGACGAAAAAAGACGGCTTCCTTGATCGGGAAGCCGTCTTTTTTCGATTGACTTATGAGAAATTGTCGAAATAAACGTTGTCGTCTTTCATATCGTGTTTTTTAAGCACCTTGATACAGGCCTGAATCATGCCCGGGGAACCGCAGAGGTAGCCCTCGGCCTCGGACAAATCGCCCGTTCTTCTGTCGACGACATCGGTAATGAGTCCGACTTCACCTTCCCATTCGTCTTCCTCACGGGGTTCTGAAAGGGCGGGAATGTATTCGAAATTGTCGAACTCTTTTTCGAGTTCTCTGAACTCCTCGGTGTAATAAAGGTCCGCCCCCGTCTTCGCACCGAAAAAGTACTTGACCTTCCGCGGCATGCCGAGTTCGCGAAGCCTGTAGAGGATGGAACGGATCGGCGCCTTGCCCGAACCGCCGGCGATACAGATCATCTCGCGGTTGGATCCCTCGCGCAGATAGAAGTCGCCGTAAGGACCGGTGAAGGTGAGCTTGTCACCGACGCGCATCGCCTTATGGACATAAGTGGTGGCCACGCCGCCCGGGACGAGCCGGATGATGAATTCGACGAGGTTCGGGTTCTTGGGATCGGACGCGATGGAATAGGCTCTGATCGCATGGATGCCCGGCACTTTGAACTGGGCGTACTGTCCGGGTCTGAACTCGAGGGTTTCCGGTTCGACGAGTTTCAGACGGACCAGTTTCGTATCGTAGGTGAGTTCCTCGACGCCATAGACAAGCGTTTTGTACTCTTTCGCATTGAAAAGGTTTTTCGGTATCTCGATCTTCATGCCGTCTTTGACTTTGACCTGGCAGGAAAGACGGACACCGTCTTCTCTTTCCTCATCGCTTAAGAAAGGGTCTTCGGTCGGTCTGATATCCCCGGCACCTTCGGTGACTTTCACCTTGCACAAACCGCAGGTCGCCTTTCCGCCGCAGGCGGAAGGGATGAATATCTTCTCACTCGAGAGTGTGTTCAACAATGTGTCCGAGCCCTTGACAGGCAGTTCGTCTTTTTCATTGATGATTAGTTTCTTCTCGCCGCTGCCGCCGAGAATTCTATCTGCGAAAATCAGAATCAGTGCGATGATCAACAGGATGCCGATCAGGATCAACGGTACGAACAGATTCAAGTTTTCCATGTATAGCCTCCTAATTTATGCTGGCAAGACCGGTGAAACCGACGATGGCCAATGCCAGTATGCCTAGAACGATGAATGCCATCCCTTTGCCCATGAGGCCTTTTGGAATGTCGCTTTTCGTGACCATCTTCTCACGGATTCCCGCCAGCAAGATGATTGCGAGCATCCAGCCTATGCCGGAACCGAGCGAGAACGAAGCGGTCTCGACGAAGGTGTAGGTCCTTGTGACGAAGAAAAGCGAAACCCCGAGTACCACGCAGTTGACGGTGATCAGGGGGAGGAAAATCCCGAACGCGTTATAGAGGGTCGGGAAGAACTTGTCGATGAACATCTCGAGAAACTGCACGGTCGCCGCGATGGTGATGATGAAGACCAGCAGGTTGAGCCATTCGGTGCCGGTACGTTGCAAAAGGAGATAAATCGGATAGTTGATCATCCCGGTGAGCGTCACGACGAAGACGACTGCGAGGCCCATTCCTTTTGCATTCTTGATGCTTGTCGAAATCGCGAGCAAAGGGCACATCCCGAGGATGTAGGCCAGTGCGATGTTATGGTCCAGTATCGAACCGATGAAAATCTCTATGGCATTACCCATCAGAACCATCCTTTCCGTTCAGAGTGTAAGGTCATATCGCCATCTCCTCATAGTTCTTCGTCGCTGAACGCATGATCCAGATCAGCAGGCCGAGCACGAAAAATCCGCCAGGTGCGATGGTCATGACAATCCAGTTCTCCCAGGTCTCGGGCATGACCCTGTAGTTAAGCAGGGTCCCGAAAGCGAGAACCTCGCGCACGGCGCTGATCACCACGAGGACCCACATGTAGCCCAGTCCGTTGGTGAGACCGTCGACGAAGGTGTATTTGAGCGGATTCTTGACCGCGAAGGCTTCATTCCTACCCATGACGATGCAGTTGGTGATGATCAGACCGACATAAGGGCCGAGCTGCCTGGCGATATCGGGAAAGAATCCCTGAAGCACAAGCTGTACGACGATGACAAACGAGGCGATGATGACCATGTAGGTGACCATCCTCAGTTTCGTCGGAATGAAGTTTCTGATCGCGGAGACAATCAGGGATGAGGCGATGATGACAAACGTCACAGCCAAACCCATCGCAATCGCGTTTTCGACGCGGTTGGTGATGGCGAGCGCCGAACAGATTCCGAGGACAGCAATCATGATCGGGTTGTTTCTGGAGATACCGTCCCTAGAGATATTGAACCATCTGGTATATTTCATTCTGATCAGATTCATAAGCATATCCTCCTAATCATGATGGGCCATCCAGACTTCCCTGTGTTCCTGATAGGCGTTGTTCAGCATGGTATCGAACGCTTCGGATGTCCTTGTCGCACCGGCGATCGCATCGACTTCGTTGGGGTCGTCGGGGTCGGCGTCGTGGATCACATTCAGTTCGGGATACATCGATTTGCCCACATAAAGCGCTTGATAATCGGGGTTGGTGATGACCGCGCCGAGACCTGGTGTCTCTTCTTGGTCGAGGACCGCGACATCACGGATGGTTTCGAAATCGGGTTCGAGGGAGAGGACACCTTCGATCGGCCCCCATACACCGAAACCGAAAAAGAGAATACTGACACCACCCGATTCCGTGTGGACATAGAAACTGAGACCCTCGAGCTCACGAATTTCGATTTCGGCTTCGAACACTTCAAGGAAGTTCGCCGCCGTGTAATTCACATCGTGCGCATCGAGAATCGTGGTCTGAAGATGGGCTTCGGCCGCCCTTTCGATTCTTTCGGCGGTCAAGGCCTGAACCCCCATCAGAAGCGCGGAGGTGAACACCCCGAGCACAAGCACGAAGATGATCATGCGTCTGTATTCACTCATGCCTTGGCCTCCTCTTCTTTCATATCGGTCTTTTCAGCTTTACCCTCGTACCAGGAATCAATCAGTGGTGCGATCGCATTCATGAGGATGACCGAAAAGATCAAGCCGGCCGGAAAGGCCGAGAATGTCCTGATGATGATGGTGAAGACACCGAGGCCCACACCATAGAGCAACCTTCCGTTCGGTGCTTCGGGCATGGTCACCGGATCGGTCGCCACGAAGAACGCCCCGAACATGAGACTCCCCACCACCAGGTTGCGCAAAGGATCCGCGAAGATATCCGGGAAGATGAGGTTAAGAACCCCGGTGAGCACGAAAACCGAACCGATATAGGCAAAAGGCACACGCCAGTCGGCGATTTTCAAAATGATCAGTGCGAGACCGAGGACGATGATGCCAAGACGGAATGTCTCGCCCATCAGGCCCGGAACGCCGCCCAGAAAGAGCTCCGCGAAACCATAATCGAACACATCGCCGCGGTAAAGGGCCGTCAGCGGTGTCAGATCCGAGACCTCGCCGGTCACGGGATCTTCGAACATCGTGGTCATGAATGCGGTAAAGGAAACCAGCAGGAAAAGCACGCCTGTGGCCGCCGGATTGAAGATGGTCTTGCCAAGGCCTCCGAAAATGCTTTTACCGAAAAAGATACCGAAGCCAACACCGACACCGGCCATCCATAGTGGAATCGTCGATGGCAAAAGCAGCGTGAACACAAGCGGTGTCACCATCCAGCTCGCGTCAAGCTTCTCTTTTCCCCTGAATTTGACAAAAAGCAGCTCGATCGAGACCGACACCGCATAGGATACGGCCGCGACCGCGAAGACGCGGGGGCCGAAATGATAGGCGGCGACTAATAGCAGGACAAACAAAAAGCCGGTCACGACAAGCATGTTGCGTTGGGACAAAGGATCACGGTTCATGCAGTAATCACCCTTTCAAATCCATACTCGAAAAAACGGCCCTCATGGTTATCTGTCAAACACGTTTCTTCGTGCACGGACTTTATTTCATTATTCAGTCTTAAAGTTATTATAGCATAAATCAAAATCATTGTTCATCTCATGGTAATTTTTCCAAAAAGGAGAAATAATGCCAAATAGGCCAGCATCAATGCCGTGACGATGCAGGCTTTAATTCCTTTATTCTTCTTTTGTTGGTCCTGACCGTGCCATAGACACCGGTCAAAATCATGCCAGCACCGATATAGTGGTAATAATGAAGTGCTTCCGACAAGAAGATGGCTCCCGCCGCAATCGCGACCACCGTGGCCAGATTCGCATAGATGCTGATGACATGGGCCTGAAGCTTGCTCAGTGCGTAATTCAGAAGGAAGAACCCGCCGAAAGAAGCGACGACACCGAGATAGAAAATCGCACCCGTGAGGGCCGGATTGAGCAGATTGACCGTGTAATCGCCAAGACGTCCCTCATAAAAAAGCACACCGAGATAAAGGAGATTGAACACCACCGCGCCGGTGAGCATCATGAAATAGGTCAGTTCGACCGGCTTCAGCAGACGCGAGGCATTGCGCGAGGCGATATTGTAAAAGGCCGCCGATAAGACCGCGCCGAGCAACAGCAAAAAACCCACAATCCGCATATCGAAACCGCCGACCGATCGCATGAGCTGGATGAAGATGATGCCGCTCACACTGAACAGGATGAAAAAGAGCTGGATGAGACGGGGTTTTTCCTTCAGAATCACCGCACCCAGGATACTGACGAAAATCGGAATCAGCGCGATCATCATCCCGGCTTCCGCACTCGTCGTGCGGTCGAGACCATAGGTCTCGAAAAGAAAATAGAGCACCGGTTGAAACAGTACGACAATGCCGATTTGTGAAAGATGGGCACGCGTGAAACGGATGGTAATCAGCTTGAAACGTCTCAAGATCTCAAAGACGACAAACGCCATCAGAAAACGGTAGGCAATCAGACCGATCGGCGTGATTACATCCAACGCGGTTTTCGAAAACATGAACGTGAGGCCGAAGACAACCGCGAAACCGACCCCGGCCACATGGGGATTTTTAAACATAACAATCTCATCCGTCACGATGACGGATTTTCCTCCTGTCAATACTTTGATGATAACTGCCTGAACCCTATTTGCGCTTATAGGTCCCGACAAGCCGGTTCACAGCGATCACGTAGGGTTCGACCTGCCTGAGAACCTCGTTCAGGGGCAAGAAAGGCTTGAGGTCCATCTGTTTCTTGAGCGCGAGCACAAGAAAGTAATAACGGTGCTTACCGTGTTTCTTGGGCGGCATCGGACCGCTGTAGCCTTTTTTCTGCGCGTCGTTGATACCGGCGGTATGGTTCTTGGTACCTTCTTCGAGCGCACGGATTTTGCCCGGAATGTTGTAAAGCACCCAGTGCACATAACCATAACCGTCCGGCTTGATGAGTGGCGCATCCGGATCATGACAGATCACCACGAGCGAGCCCGTCTTATCCGGCACATCGCTGAAGTGAAGCGGCGGCGAGATATCGAGTCCCTCACCGGAGTACTTGAGTGGAATCCGTCCGCCATTTCTAAACGCTTTGCTTGTAACTTTCATCGCTGATAGTGCGAATGCCATCGAATCATCCTTTCAACCATTTTTGTCACCGAACAAAAACCAAAGGGATCTCATATGTGGCACGTCATCGGGCAAATGTTCTCCCAATTTCCATTGTATCACAGACCGGCCATAAGACCACGCGCCGCTTAGAACTTTTGGAAAACTTCATAACATCCATCGTCGTCTCGATCCGGAATAAAGCTTATCCTTTTAGCTGACTAGTGTATGAGTTGTGAACGAAAAGAACCTGCGGTATAATTATTACCTACAAATCCAACACCACAAGAGGAGTGAAACAAGCTTTATGAAAAAACCACTCGTTGAGATATGGGGCGACGTGGTCGATGCGAAAGAACTGACGCTTTCCATCGTCATCACGACCACCCTCGCCCTCGGTCTGCATCTTCTAGCCCCGGCCGACAATCCCACAGCCGGTCTGTTCTTCGGCCTCGCCGGCGCCGTCACAGGCTTTCTGATCAGCTGTGTCCTCTTCCGCCCGAAAAGAACGGTGACCAAAGAGGGGGAAGAATAATATGGATCCCATGATCCTTCTCTCGATGGTCGTGGCCGCCATCACCGCGGTCGCGATCTACACCTTCATCGGCTTCATTCCAGGAACAGACGAAACCAGCGTGCTTCTGCCGATATCCATGGCCGTCGTGCTCATGGGCGTCGATCCCATCATCGTCCTCACTTTCTTCATCGCCTCCATTGTCACACTGAACATCACCAACACCATGCCCACAGCCCTCGTCGGTCTACCCGGCGGCGTCATGAGCAGCGCGATGATCGAACACGCCATCTACATCAAAGGCGAAGGCCGCTCGGCAAAAATCATCAAGAAGATGGTCGCCGCCTCGGCCCTCGGGGTTGTCATCTCGGTTCCGGTCGCGCTTCTGCTCGCCAATCTGATCGCCCCCTTCGCTGCGAACATCAGACCCTACGCACCCTATCTTTTCGTCTTCGGTGCCATCTTCCTCTCCCTGATCAGCCGACACAAGGTTCTCTCACTGTTCAGCATTCTGCCGCTCGCCATGCTTTTTCAGGGGCTGCGCCATCTCTACTGGGGCACCGGGGTCGTGCCTCCCGATGTGACCATCACCATCTCATTTTTCCTGGGCATCACCATCGGCCCTCTGCTGGTGTCATTGTTCGCGCTTTTGAACCGCGAAAACTTCGAGAAAATGCGCGTCAAACAGCACAAAGCCATCTCGGTTCCAAAAGACGACCACGAGACCTCCCTGAACCCCTTCAGAATCCTTGACAAAGAAGAACGGCGCAATCTTTCTTTCGGCGCCCTGATTGTCAACTTCCTGTTCGTTTTAAGCCCGGTCGGTCTCACCATCTTGATTGGTGAATCCATCGGCCGACGCTTCAAAACGGGCATGAAAAAAGCGACCCTATCGATCACATCGATGAGCGCAGTGGTCCAGGCAACCTATCTGTCGGGCATCATCATTCCCCTGCTCGCGTTAGGCATCCCGCTCTCACCCGTCTCACTCGGTCCCGGCGCCGCCCTTTATAACGCGCCACCCGTTCTTTCACTCGACAACAACCTCCACCATCTTCTGACCGGATCGCAGTTCGCCTTCGCCGTCATCACAGGCGCGATCATCGCCCTGTCACTCAGCTATATCCTCATCAGTCGCTACGCCGGCGCAATCACCAACTTCATCATGGTTAAAATCCCGCATGAGGCCGTGCTCGGCCTCTTCATCGGTTTCATCGTGCTCCTCGCGTTCATCGACGGCGGCACCATCAACATCTTCGGCGTCCTGCTTGTCGGACTCGTCGCTGGGTCGCTCAACAAGATGGGCGTCAACTATGGCGTGCAGTTCATGTCACTCTACGCCGCCCCATTCCTGGTCGACTTCCTAGCGGGGCTGATATAACATGAAAACAGGCAGGGACAGAACCCACGGCAAAACGATTCTTGTCGGCGAACACGCAGTCGTCTACGGCAAACCCGCCATCGCCATCCCCTTCAAAGGCGTCTGGCTCGAAGTCACCGTGAGACCCGCCGATGAAGACCACATCACGTGTGTCTTCCATACCGGAACGATGAACACGGCACCATCGGGTCTCAAGCCCGTCACCACGCTCTACTACCGTCTTAAAAAACATCTCGGTCTGCCGCCTTGCGCGGTGATCATCGAAAGCACGATCCCCACCGGGAGCGGTCTCGGCTCCAGCGCAGCCGCCGCTTCGGCACTCACCGGCGCCATGTACCAAAGCGCCTCGAAACACCTTGATATCGAGACCCGCTTTGAATGGACCCAGTTCGCCGAAACCATCGCCCACGGCAACCCGAGCGGCATCGACGCGCGAGCCACCACGCAAAACCAGGCCTTTTACTTCATCAAGGACAAAGACCTAAAACCCTTCGATTCCAGGCTGGATGCCTGGCTGGTCCTTGGTGACAGCGGTGAGTCAAGCGACACGAAAAAAGCGATCCACGCTGTCCGCCGCACCCTTGAAGACAAAAGGAATGTCCGTCTGGTGGACAACCTCGCAGAAATCACCGACAAGGCCTACAGCGCCTACATCAACAATGACGCTAAAACACTCGGCAACCTCATGAACGGCGCGCAGGTAAACCTGGAAGCCCTCGGTGTCGCCACCCCCAACATCAAAGCGATGACCGTCGCGGCGCTCGAAAACGGCGCCCTCGGCGCCAAACTGACCGGTGGCGGCATGGGCGGTTTCGTGATTGCCCTCGCCCCTTCCGAGCACCAGGCCGTCGCCATCCGCGATACCTGGGTGAAAGAAGAAACCAAGGATGTCTTCATACTCGATCTTTCCAAGGAGGTCCCATGAGAAAAACGACCGCCAAAGCACCTGTCAACATCGCCCTCGTCAAATACTGGGGCAAAAAGGACGAAGAAAACATCATCCCCCATAACGATTCGGTTTCTTTGAGTTTGTCGGCTCTGTGGACGGAAACCACCATCGAACGCAATCCCAAAGGCAAGCTCGAGATGCGTATCAACGGTGAACCCGTGGACGACCATACCATGAAGCGAGTTCAACGAGTCCTCAAGCATTTCGACACCGAACTGAAGACACCACTACTGATCACGAGCACCAACAACGTACCGACCGCGGCGGGCCTCGCTTCCTCCGCCTCCGGTTTCGCCGCGCTCGCAAAAGCGGCGGATGGTTTCTTCGACACGAAGATGGACATCCAACGCCTCGCCGGTGTCGCAAGACAGGGTTCCGGTTCCGCATGCCGTTCCCTTCTCGGCGGTTTCGTCCACTGGGCGAAGGACGGCCGGATTGAACGACTTTTCGAGAACACGACCGACCTCGCCATGGTCATCGTCCTCATCGACCGGCGCAGGAAACCGCTCTCCAGTACCGAAGCCATGGCCCGTTCGGTGAAGACCTCTCCGTACTATGAGACCTGGGTGAAAAAAGCCGACAAGGACACCGTCGCCTTGAAGGACGCACTCAAAAGCGGCGACCATGAAGCCATCGGTGAGATCACCGAAAGCAACGCCCTCGCGATGCATGCGACGACCATCACGGCCACGCCCCCTTTCAGTTTCCTCACCGACAGAAGCATGCGGGTGATCGACCTGGTGCGCAGGGAAAGGGACAAAAACCATTTCGCCTACGCCACCATGGATGCCGGGCCCAATGTGAAGATTCTGACCCGGAAAAAAGAAACGGACCACCTGATAACCGTGTTGAAGAAGGCCGGTTTCGACGATTTCATCGTCAGCGGCATCGACAGCGAAGGGACGGTGATCATCAATGCCTGACACCACACGGGTCTTCTACCCGGGAAAACTCTATCTCGCAGGTGAATATGCCGTTGTCACCGGCAAAAGCCCCGCCATCATCCTGCCGGTGAAAAACGGAACCACCTGCACCGTCAAAGACAGCGATGATTTCCGACTCACCACCACCATGTTCGCGGGCAGATCCTTCGGTTTTCGCGCCGCGACCCCTGATACGTCTTTGAGCGAACTTCCTTACGTCCAGCACGCCATTCGCACTGTCAAAACCATTTTGAAGGAAAAGGAAATCCCCTTTACCCCCGTCCACATCGACTTCAGCGATACCCAGCACACCGCCGGCCGTATCAAGACCGGCACCGGGTCGAGCGCGAGCACGACATTGGCCGTGATCGGCGGCCTGCTGACACATTTCGGCATCGACCATGAACCGCTAGCGCTTTTCAAGGCCGCCGTCTTATCGCAGTACCAGGCATTTCCCGATAGTTCCTTCGGCGACCTCGCCGTGAGCGCGCACGGAAAAGCGATTTTCTATAACCGTTTCCACAGCGCCTGGCTCGATGTCAATCTTGACAAGGACATTTCATGGCTCATGCACACCCCATGGCCCGGTCTCATCACCGAAAACCCTGGAATCTTCCTACCACCGGTCCTGGTTGTGAACACGGGACAACCAGCCAGTTCATCCGCTTTGGTGCGGGCGGTCATGTCAAAGAAAGACAGCGGTTTTTTCGAAACCTTCACGCTCAAGACGAAGACCGCCGTTCATGAACTCAGGGCGGCGATGCATCAAAAAGACTCGTTCTTCTTCCTGAAGACCATCCGTGAACTCAAAGATGCCCTTGAAGTCCTTGAAAAAGAAAGCGGCGTCCCACTCACCACCGACCCGATGCGCGAAATCGAAAAAATCGCCGCCGAAAATGGCGGCACCATGAAATTCTCCGGTGCCGGCGGCGGCGACAATGTTTTCTTGTTCTTCGAGAACGATACACAGAAAAACAAAACAAGGCATGAACTTGAAAATGCGGGCTATCTGATGCTCGACGATGCCTTAGGGGGTTTTTAAGATGAACCGAAAAGACGACCACATCGCCCTTGCCGCAAGGCAGGAGATTCTCACCAACGATTTCGACAAGGTCCGTTTCGTCCACAACGCCCTCCCCGGCGTTTTGATGAACGCCGTTGACTACCGCACGACCATCGCGGGGTTCGACATTCCGGTTCCCATCTACATCAACGCCATGACCGGCGGAAGTGAGAAAGCGATGACCATCAACACGAAACTCGCCGAAATCGCGGCGTCACTCGGCATTCCGATGGCGCTCGGCTCCGCGTCCATCGCACTGAAGAAAAAAGAAACCGCCGCGACATTCACCATTGTGCGAAAACATAATCCCGACGGTCTGATCATGGCCAATATCGGTGCGGGCGTCCTTCTCAAGGATGCGAAGGAGGCCGTGGATTTGCTCAAAGCCGACATCCTTCAGCTTCACATCAACGCGGTCCAAGAAGTCATCATGCCTGAAGGCGACCGCGACTTCAGTCAATGGCGCGAAAACATCCGGTCGCTCACGAAAGAAATCGATGTCCCCGTCATTGTCAAAGAAGTCGGATTCGGCATGTCGAAAGCGACCATCACCGAACTCAAAGACTGCGGTGTCAAGATCATCGATTTGAGTGGAAAAGGCGGCACGGATTTCGCGGCCATCGAAAACCGGCGCAGAGATAAACCGATGCCCTTTTTCAACGGTTGGGGCCTTTCCACCGTGGAGTCCCTGCTCGAGGCGCGTGACAGCGAAGGTATCCGCTTCCTCGCAAGCGGCGGGATAAGGAACGCGCTCGATGTCGTCAAAGCCCTCGCACTCGGTGCCGATGCGGTCGGGTTATCCAGATTCTTTTTGGACCTCGCCTTGAATGAGACCACCGAAGCCGCGACCGAAAAAACCATGGACCTGCTTGACGAGATCAAAAGCATCATGACCGTCCTCGGCGCGCCTTCCGTCGAGGCGTTGAGAAAAACACCTATCGTCCTCAGCGATTCACTATTGACTTTCGTTCAACAAAGACAGTAAAAAAATCCCCTGAAAATCGGAGTCTGCGAAGAAAAAGCCTGCAGAACACTCCACTTCAGGGGGTTTTTCTTTTGAAAAGCGATTCGGTAATCGGTAAAAACCGAAGAAAAAAAGATGCCAGTATGATGGTGCGCTTATCCATCTACTCCAATGTGTGATGGGTCCCATCGCAAAAGGGTTGGTTACTCGTTCGTTTACAACCGCACAGATAAGCCTTTCCTTCTTTTTCAGCGGTGAACTTGACGGGTTTGAATGATGTCGCTTGATGCGATCCGTCACAATAAGGCTGGCCCTCACTGCGACCACAACGGCACCAATAATAGGTCTTGCCTTTTTCCAAGGATACTTCAAATGGTCCAACTTGTGCGATCTTAGCGTCTTCCTTCATTAAATGACCTCCCGTTATACACGATAAACTCAAGATAATGAAATCGTGCCTACTGTTTGATCGAGGCAAGGCAATGTCTTTTCAATCCTGACTGTCCGTCTCTTTTTTGAAATGGTGTTCGATGCCTTGGACAAACGCATCGATACTTTCTTCCTTGATTTTCACTTCACGCTTGTCCTTGCGCATCTTCTCCTCGGAGACGGTCTTCATGATATAGCGGCCGAGCGGGCTTGCGTTTTCGAATCTGAACTCACCGCCGACATGACTCATAACCGAAACATGGTCCATGACGGAAGCCGGGAAGGACATGCGCAGATATTTCTCAACATCCAGGTCGTGGTCGGCACCGACCACGAACATGTAGAGATGTTTTTTCTTGAGCAGATCGCGATGTTTGTATACGAAATTTCGCATTAGTTTTCGGACATGTCCCATGTAGAGCGGCGCGCCGATGATGACGTGGTCAAAGATCTCGAGGTCCTCGGCTCGCGTATCTTTCTCGCATTTAAGACATAAGGGTGTCTTGAGTTTTCGACTGATCATATGGGCGATGTCACGCGTGACACCGGTTTTCGTTGTGTAGACCAGTAATACCTGCATCGAGAATGTCCTTTCCAGCGCGATGCGCAGTGGTTAGTGTGGCTCAGTAGCCACGACGTGAAGCGATGATCTTGACGATTTCCGAAGTGACCCAGGTGACAAAAAGCCAAAGGAAAAAGACTGAAAAAATGTGTTGAAATGGAGCGAAAAACATCGCCGATAGCGATGTTAGCATCGCGATAAAGACAAGAATCGCGACGGTCTCGTTTTCGCGTTCGTTTTCCTGACCGGAGATGTATCCGGCCACGACACCATAGATGACATGAAAAATATAGATGACATAAATCATAATGTTCCTCCTCTTTGCCCAATACACATCGGGTGACGTGCGTACTATATAAAATTATACTACAAATCGTGTCACTTAAAAATAGATAACGGGGATTTTATCGAGAAAAAGCGTATGGTTGTCGGTACCCTGAGAAAAATGGTTTTCAGACGATGCCCACACGCTTGTAGATGGCGTCGGTCGCTTTGAGGAAATGGGCGAGGTCGAAACAGTCTTCGAATACACCGTCACCGAGGATCGCGGGAATTCTGCCGTCTTTTTCAAGCAGCGCTTTGAAATCGCGGCGATGTTCATACGCCTCGATCGCCAGCGGCTGGATCATATCGTAGGCCTCCTCGCGAGAAAGACCTTCGGCGATCAAAGCGGAAAGGACACGTTGCGAATAGATCACCCCGTGGGTGAGGCCGATATTCTCAAGCATGCGTTTCTCATCGACCACAAGTTGCGAAAGCACCTTTCCATAACGATCAAGCATGTAATCAAGCAGCGTCAGTGCATCGGGGATGACGACTCTTTCCACCGAGGAATGCGAGATGTCCCGTTCATGCCACAAGGCGACATTCTCGCCGACACTGTGCACATAACCGCGCATCATCCGCGCGCAGCCGCACATGTTCTCAGAGGCGATCGGGTTTTTCTTGTGCGGCATGGCCGAGGAACCTTTTTGTTTCTTGAAAAAGGCTTCGCTGACCTCCGAAACCTCGGTCCGCTGAAGATGCCTGACCTCGAGCGCGATCTGTTCGATGCCCGAAGCGATCAGCGAAAGAACATGCACATACTCGCTGTGGATGTCCCTGGGCAGAACCTGAGTCGAGATCGCCGCGCTACCGATGCCGAGGATTTCACAGGCGCGGTCCTGGATACGGGGCGGAAGATGGGCATGATTGCCGACCGCACCTGAAAGTTTGCCCGTCTCGATTCTCTCGCGGACTGACTTGAAACGGGCCCGGTGCCGTTTGAAAATATCGGTCCACAAAGCGAATTTGAGACCGAAAACAGTGATATCGGCGTGGATTCCGTGGGTTCTGCCGATACAAGGCGTATTCTTATACGCTTTCGCCTTCGTCTCAAGCACCGATAAGAAAGCGTCGAGACCGGCTTCGATCAGGTCGTTCGCCTTCTTCACAGTCAGTGCGAACGCCGTATCGACCACATCCGTGCTTGTGAGACCGTAATGGAACCACTGCTTCTCTTTGCCGAGGGTCTCGCCGAGTGCCCGTGTGAAGGCGATGACATCATGTTTCGTCTCTTCTTCGATTTCTTTGATCCGTGTCACATCCACGCGGGCTTTCGACCGGATTTCCCCGTGGACACCGTTTGGTATCATACCGGCTTCCTCAAGGGCCTCGAGTGCGGCCAGCTCGACCTGCAGAAAATGCTCATAGCGGGTCTTGTCTTCGAAAAGCACCGTCATTTTTTCACGGCTGTATCGTTTGATCATCCAATCACTCCAATCGGTTTATCAGAAGAATGTATCGAGCAAGACGGTCTGGTCGCGGCCGGGACCGACTGAGAAAAGGGCGATACCGACACCGACCAGGCGTGCGATTTCTTCAAGATAGTTCCTGGCGTTTTGCGGCAGGTCCTCGAATGTCTTCGCGCTCGAGATATCCCCGGTGAAACCAGGCATGCGGTTTAGCACGGGGCGACAGCGTTTCAGATCGTCGATGGAGGCGGGCACATGGTCGATGCGCTCACCGTCCAGTTCATAGGCGGTGCAAAGTTTCAGTTCATCGACACCACTGAGCACATCGAGCAGCATGATCGCAAGATAATCGAAGCCGTTGATGCGCACCGCGTGACGCAAGGCGACCGTGTCGAGCCAGCCGATTCTTCTCGGCCGGCCGGTGGTCGTGCCGAACTCATTGCCGTTTTGCCTGATGGAATCGGCGGTATCACCGGAAATCTCGCTCGGGAAAACGCCGCCGCCGACTCTCGTGGCATAGGCTTTGGTGATGCCTAGGACCTTGTGGACCGCTTTCGGGGGAATACCGACATTGATGGGAATCGCAGCGGCGGTCGGCGAACTGCTGGTCACATAGGGGTAGGTACCGTGGTCAAGACAGAGCATGGTTCCCTGCGCGCCTTCGAAAAGGACTTTGAGGTCTTTATCGATGGCATCGTTCACGACCGCGGCGCCATCACCGACATAAGGTCTCAGTCGGTCTTGGACAGGTTTGAACCGCTCGACGAGGTCGGTCTTGTCGAACGTTTCCATGCCTGCCGATTCAAGCAGAAAATTGATATGCGGCAAGACAACCGACAGGTGGGCGGCGAAACGTGCCGGGTCGCAGAACTCGCCGATCCTGATGCCTCTGCGGGCGGCTTTGTCCATATAGGCCGGCCCGATGCCTTTCGCGGTGGTCCCGACCTTGTCTTTCTTTAGTGACTCATAGAAAGTGTCAAGCGCCTGATGATAGGGCAAAATCACATGAGCGCGGGCACAAATCACCAGGTTCTCACAGTCAAAGCCCTTCTCTTTCAGCATGTCGATCTCCTCAAGGAGCGAAAGCGGATTGATGACCATTCCGGCGGCGAGGAGGTTTTTGGTATCGGGTCTGAATATACCCGAGGGCACCAGATGGAGCGCGTATTTTTCTTTCCCGAAGACAATGGTGTGACCGGCATTGTCGCCGCCTTGGAATCTGACGACCAGATCGGCTTTCAGAGCGAGATAATCCGTGATCTTGCCCTTGCCCTCATCACCCCACTGTGCTCCGATGACTGCGAGTGTGCTCATGAGAGAACACCTGCCTTCTTAAGCAGACTTCTTGCGATATGAATACCGTTGGCACCGGCCTGGGCCAGGCCGCGGGTGATTCCCGCGCCGTCGCCGGCGAAATAAAGACCGCCTATGGTGCTTTCGAATGTTTCCGACAGTTCGGGTCTCGCGCTGTAGAACTTGGCTTCGACGCCGTAAAAAAGCGTGTGTTCCGACGCGATGCCCGGCGTGACCGTGTCAAGTGCCTCGATCATCTCGATCAGTGATTTCATAGTGTTATAAGGAAGCGCCAGTCCCAGATCCCCCGGGACCGCCTCCTTGAGCGTCGGGGTGACAAAGCCCGTACGCAGTTTCTGAGCACTTGTCGCGCTTCCTTTGAGCAAGTCACCGTAACGCTGGACGATGATGGAACCGCCCGAAAGCATGTTCGCCAGATGGGAGACTTTGTGGGCGAACTCATTCGGTTTGGTGAAGGGTTCTTCGAAACTGTGGGAGACAAGCAGGGCGAAGTTCGTGTTTTTGCTCCCTTTCGATTTGTCCTTGTAGGCGTGACCGTTTGCAATCATGGTTCCGCTGTGGTTCTCGATCACCACATGGCCGCTCGGATTCGAACAGAAGGTTCTGACCATGGTCCCGACACTCGTATGGAAGATGAATTTTCCTTCGTAGAGGTGACGGTTGATTTCTTCCATGATCTCATCATTGGTTTCGACACGGACGCCGATATCGACCTGGTTGGAATGCTGCGGGATGCGCAGTTTCTTACAAAGGGCGGAAAGGAAACTCGCGCCGTCCCTTCCGGGCGCAAGCACGACATTCTTCGAGAAGAATTTCTTGAGGCCTTCTTTCTTGTGTTCGCAGACGATACCGCTCACACGGTCGTCCGTCACAATCACATCTTTCACCTCGTGGGCATAAAGCATGTCGACATCGTCTTTCATGTGCTCATAGATTCGCTTCAGGATGCCGATATTCTCCTCGGTGCCGAGATGGCGAACTTTCGCGCGAAGGAGTTTGAGGCCTTTGCCGAGCGCGCGTTTTTCGATTGCCTTGACCGCCTCGGTCGTGGGGTCGGTCAGTGATTCGCTCGCCCCATGGGACAGATTGATCTCATCGACATACCCGATCAGTGCTTCGACGGTATCCTTGTCGAGATAGTCGCCGAGCCAACCGCCGAACTCACTGGTGATGTTGAACTTGCCGTCGGAATAGGCCCCGGCGCCGCCGAAGCCACTTGTGATCGAGCAGGCGGGGTGACAGCCGCTGATGCCATCGCTTTTTTCGGGGCATTTGGTGCGTTTCCGCTTGAGTATCAGACACTCACGGTGATGGATGGCAAGCCCCTTGTCCACCAACAGGACCTTGAGTCCTTTGGCCTTCTTGGCGAGTTCGTAAGCGGTGAAGATGCCGGCAGGACCGGCACCGACGATGATGACGTCGTATGTTTGTTCCATCTGAGCCCTCCTAAAATGTAAAAAGGTGCACCCATCTGAGGCACACCTTGGGTTTCGGTCTGAATCCTTTACCAACCAAGCACACTACGGTTAAAGCATACCAAAACCGGGTGTCAAAATCAATAAGTCAAGACGTTTTCACCGGCGGCTTAATTATAAAAAGTACGGTGAGGGTCGCGTCAGTCCAATCTGAAGTGACACCCCTTGCTTTCGGGGATCCTAAGTGCGTCATCGATAATCATGAGCGCGACTTCGACCATGTTCAAAGTCTCATAGTAACGAGGTGAATGATTCGGGTAGGAAAGCAGTTTATCCCGCATATCTTGGATGCGGTGTTTCGCGGTTTCCAGGCCGTTTTTCTTGCGGACGATGCCGACTTGTTCCTCCATGACCATCCCTAGTTTCTTGCGAATCGGTGTGTAGTCGTAGTGATAGGTGTGCAGTTCGACCGCGAGCGGTTCCGGGGATGATCTCTTCTTCTCGGCCTTGTTGATATGGTTTGCGATTCTCCTGCCGAAGACGACACACTCCAACAGTGAGTTCGCGGCGAGCCGGTTCGCCCCGTGGACGCCCGTCGAGGCGTTTTCGCCGACCGCATAGACATTGTCGATGCTGCTTAGCCCTTCAAGGTCGGTCTTGATGCCACCGATGTTGAAATGTTGCACCGGCGCGACCGGAATCAGGTCGTGGCCGAGA
The DNA here is from genome assembly GCA_003555335.1 of Mollicutes bacterium. The sequence continues at coordinate 39,676 of PWHD01000021.1, forward strand.
ACAAAGCCCTGTTCCTTGCAGTAGGCGGTGATGGTGGGGAACCGGCTCGCAAGATAAAGGGGATCGAGGTGTCTCGTATCAAGGTAGACATGGTCGCTCCAGGTATCGTACATCTCCCTGAAAATCGCCTGGGAGACGATGTCTCTGGGCGCGAGATCGCCTTGCGGGTGGTACTTTTCCATGAACGCCTCATTCTCGAAATTCCTGAGGATGGCGCCTTCCCCGCGCAGGGCTTCGGTGATCAGGAACTTCTGTTGCGTCTTTTTATCCTTGTGAAAGAAGGCGGTCGGATGGAATTGGATGAACGCCATCTTCTCAATCAGGCCGCCGGCTCTCGCGGTCATGGCGATGCCGTCTCCGGTCGCCACGGGCGCGTTGGTGGTCGATGCGTAGATCGCACCGAGGCCGCCGGTGGCGAGCACGATATTATCGGCGCTGATCACGGTCGTTTTTCCGTTTTCGTCCAAAGCGAGAAGTCCGGTGACCCGGCCGTCTTCCATGAGGAAGTCAACCGCGGTGGTCTGTTCGACGATGGTGATATTGGGGCGGTGGCGTGCCAGGGTCTGAAGTGCGTTGATCATGTCACGACCGGTGGCGTCACCGCCGCTATGGAGCACCCTCGAACGGGTGTGGCCGCCTTCGCGGGTGGTCCTGATGTCGCCTTCTTTGTCCATGTCGAAAGCGACATTGAACGCCATCAGCTGTTCGATGTTCAGCTGGGCTTCCTCGACCAGCACACGGACCGCCTGTGGGTCGTTGGCATGGGATCCGGCAGTCAAGGTATCGCTGATATGGTCTTCAATGAGGGCTTTTTCCTGTTTCATCTCTGCGGCGATGCCACCCTGGGCGAGATTGGAGTTGCTTTCGGCGAGCGCGGTCTTGACCAGGATAAGAACCTCGCGGGAGGAATCGATCATGAGTGCGGTGTAAAGACCGGAGAGGCCGGCGCCGATGATGAGTGTGTCCGTTGCCCGGTTCATTTCGATTGGCTGAGCTCGAGCATGAGATCGAGGCTCTTCCTTGCCTTTGCGGCGACGGTCTCATCGACATGGATTTCGTGACTGTTCGTCGAAAGCGCATCATGAAGAAGGGACATGGTGGTCTTCTTCATGCTTCTGCAAAGCAGTTTGTCGGTCAGGACGACGAACCGCTTGTGGGGGGCCTTCTTTTTCATCTGGTGCAGGATGCCCTCTTCGGTACCGACGATGAGGGTCTCATAATCACTGTTGACGGCGAAATCGAGCAGCCCTTTCGTGCTGCCGGCGTAATCGGCGGTTTTGACAAGCTCGAGTGGCGCTTCGGGGTGGACGATGAAGGCCGCATCCGGGTACTGTGCCTTGGCGGCTCTGACGAGGTCCATGGTCAGATTGTTGTGGATGCAGCAGAATCCGGGCCAAAGGTCCAGGTCCAAGTCGTATTTGTCTTTCAGATAGCGCCCGAGGTTCTTATCCGGGACATAGAGTAGTTTTTCACCCTCGAAATGTCTGATGATCGCTTCCGCATTCGAACTGGTGACACAGACGTCGCTCAGGGCCTTGACCTCGGCGGTCGAGTTCACGTAACAGACGACCTTGCGGTCGGGATGTTCATCCTTGTATTTCGCAAGCGCCTCGGCGGTCACCTTGTCGGCCATCGGACAGCCGGCGTCTTTCGCCGGAAGGAGGACGGTCTTTTGCGGCGAGAGGATCTTCGCGGTCTCGGCCATGAAATGGACACCGCAGAAGACGATCATGTCCGCATCGGTCTCGGCGGCGATTTTGGAAAGCTGATAGGAATCGCCGGTGAAATCGGCGATGTCCTGGATGTCGCCGGTCTGGTAGTAATGGGCCAGGATGACCGCGTTTTTCTCCTTTTTCAGGCGCAGTATCTCTTTTTCAAGTGACTTATCATCCATTATCGGTCATCCTCTTCTTTCAAGAATCTGAGGCTGATGTTGAAGGCGAGCACCGAGTGGGTCAGCGCACCGACAGAGATGAAGTCGACACCGGACTCGGCCACGCTTTTGACGCGGTCCAAGGTCATATCGCCGCTGGCTTCGAGTTCTTTTTTCTTGTTGTTCAAACGGACGCATTCGCGCATCATGTCGGTTGACATATTGTCTAAGAGGATACGGTCGGCGCTGGTCTTGAGCGCTTCTTCGAACTGAGCGAGCGTCTCGACTTCGACCTCGATGGGCATATGTTCACCGTGTTTTTCCCTGAGGGTCTCGACGGCGCTCGTAAGGTCACCCGCGGCATTGATGTGGTTGTCTTTGATCAGCACCATGTCCGACAGGGAGAATCTGTGGTTTTCGCCGCCACCGGTCCTGACAGCCTGTTTGTCCAGAATCCGGAGGTTCGGTGCGGTCTTGCGGGTATCAAGTATCTTGCAGTCCGTGTGGCTGATGAGGTCCTGATACCCTTTTGTGGCGGTGCTGATGCCGCTCATGCGCTGCATGAGGTTGAGGGCGGTCCGCTCGGCCTTGAGGATGCTTGCGGTGTCGCCCGCCACGGTGGCGATGGTGTCGCCGTTTTTGACAAAATCACCGTCATTCATCAATGTCTTGTAGGTCAATGACGAATCGAGCAGCGTGAAGACGCGGCCACCGACTTCGGTGCCGGCGAGCACGCCATCGGCGCGTGCGATGAGCTTGGCTTTGCTTTTTTGGTTCTCGAAAAGGGGATCGGTGGTGACATCGCCTTTCGGCATGTCTTCTTCGAGCGCCCTTCTGATGATGGTATCGATCGCTTCTTGCATGGGGACACTTCCTTTTTTCCGATTTCTTTGACACCAGTGATTATAACCGGTGTACCGCACAAAGTATAACATAACCGTAGACTTCAGGACAATCTTTTTATGTGGTGTATCGCGGTTTCGGATGAGCTAGGGTTTGGTTCAATAGTTCAGCTTGTGACCGAAGACTTTCAGCGTCTCGTTTGTTTTTTTCTTCCGTTTGGTCACTTCGATGAGGTTTAGCGTGTCATAGCCTTTCTTGTTGAGGAACCGCATCATCGCATGGTTGTCCGGATGGACCCAGACATAAAGCTGGTCTTCGCCGTGTTTTTTTGCGAACCGTTCGGCGGTGTCGAAAAGCAGGCTTGCGTGGTCTTCTCCTCGGTGATCCCCGTGTACAAAGAGCCACTCAAGCCAGAAGACGCCCGTCTGTTCGAAGACCACGCAATAGCCCACGAGCTTGCCTTCCTCGAAGCTTCCGAAGACAGTCTTGCCCGGTTTGAAATAGCCGTCTATTGCCCGCTTGGCCGCTTCGTCGGTTTTTTTACCGGCGGTCTTGTTCAAGGCGGACAGGTGAGACTTGAATGATTTTACCAGCGGCATCAGTCCCGGTGTGTCGCGGTCGAGTTTTCTGAGGCTTCTCATTGGTTCAGTCCGCCGATCTCAAGTGAGACCGGGCAGTGGTCGCTGCCCATGATCCGTGTGTGGATCTTGCTGTCGGCCACCTTTTCCATGAGACGGTCGGAAACCACGAAGTAGTCGATGCGCCATCCGGCATTGTTTTTGCGGGCGTTGAACCTATAGGACCACCAGGAATATTCGATTCGGTCGGGATAGAGCGTGCGGTAGGTATCGGTGAAGCCGTTTTCGAGAAGGGCGGTGAACTTGCTTCTTTCCTCATCGGTGAAACCGGCGTTTCTGCGGTTTGTTTTGGGGTTTTTAAGATCGATTTCTTCGTGCGCCACGTTGAGATCGCCACAGAGAATCACCGGTTTTTGAGCGTCGAGGCGTTTGAGGTAGGCTTTGAACGCATCTTCGAAATCCATGCGGTAATCGAGTCTCAACAGTTCCCTTTTCGAATTCGGCACATAGACGTTGACGAAATGGAAGTCCGGATATTCGAGCGTGATGATCCGCCCTTCGTCAATATACGTCTCATCATCGATGCCGTAAGTGACACGCAGCGGCTTGTGTCTGGTGATGACAAGGGGCCCGGAATAACCGGCCTTATCCGCGCTGTTCCAGTAGGTATGATAGCCATCGAAATTGAAATCGGCCTGCGTTTTGTTCATCTTGATTTCCTGAAGGGCGACCATATCCGCCTTTTGTTCATTAAAAAAATCCATGAATCCCTTTTTCATCGCAGCCCTCAGTCCGTTGACATTCCATGATATCATTCTCATCGTTAGCATCCTTTCTTGTGTTGCCCTTATGATGTGTTTTATGGTATATAATCGCCAAGAAAAAACCCTTTGGAAATCAAAGGGTCAGTTGTTCATGGCCTCAGCGGGCGCATTTCCGTCATCTTTCTTTTTCTTGGCTTGTTTTTTCAGTGCTTTTTTTTCTTTTTTGGTCGATTTCTTTTCCGGTTGGTGGTGTCTCAGCCTGTCGGCGAAAGGGTCATCCTGCATGGCGGCGGAATGACTCTGTTTTTCCATCTGGACTTCGAGCGTATCCCTGATGTCACTGAGCAGATTTAGGTTGTCCTTGAGTGAGGCGACCGAATCGATCTGTCTTTCGAGGGTTTCGATCACCCGGTCGTGGAAGGTTTCTTCGCGCTGTTCACGCACGAGCAGGTTGATCGCTTCCTTGATGGTGTCGACACGACGTTCTTCGAAATAAGCAAGCAGCCGGTTGACCTCGCGGATGAACTTCTTCGGTATCTGGGCGTTGTTTTCAATGGTGCGTTGTTTCATGGTGAGTTCGTTCTGGTAGGTCTCGAAGTCGTTCTCCAGCGCCTTGATGTCGCTTTTGATATTCTTTTCGTAATCGGCGATGATGTCTTTTGACTTGGTGAACGCCTCGTCGAAGTCGGCTTTGTTTTTCTTGTCATAGCGGTTGCCTTTGATCCGGTATTGCAGACGTGCGATCATGGCTTCGGTTTTTTTGAAGGTGAAAAAGAGCAAAAGCAAAAGCGCAATATAGCTCACGACGATCAAAAGGCCATAGTACATATCTTCAAACAGGCGATCAGCCGGCATGATGAATAGGTAATCAAGCGTGAACACAAGGGCGGCGGGCAAAAAGAGCAAAACCGCATAAATCAAAAGAACAATGAAATACCTCAACAATGTGCCCGTGAAACGTCTTTGCGCCATGAATTGGCGTTTCTCCTCGAGCATCCGACCATAGGGAAAATGCTTGTGACTCGGTGAGAGTTTTATCTCTTTGAGTTTCTTTATGCGCTGTGCGAGTTCGTCGACTTTATCACTGAGTTCATTGGATTCTTCGATGGTCTGTCTCAAATCGGTGATGGCTTTGTAATCCTTGTTTTCCTCCAGCATGATGACTCCTTTCCGAGGCTTCTTTGATTTTCACACTGTCATTATATCATGAATGAAAAACGGTTCTATCTTTTTTTATAAAAGAAGTCCGATTCCCTTCATTCTGAACGAAAAATCTGTTATGATGTTATTTGGATTCAAGGAGAGATTATTTATGCGCACACTCGCACAAAAAATCAACAAGAAGATATACTACGGCTGGATGATGGTATTCATGAGCGCGCTCGGGCTCTTTTTTTCCGCCCCCGGACAGACCTACTCGATCAGTGTTTTCATCAATGCCTACCGTGCGGAGTTCGGTTATTCGAGCAGTTTGATGTCACTAGGCTACCTGATCGCGACGGTCGCCAGCGGTTGTCTGCTCGTCCTCATGGGCAAGCTCGTGGACCGTTTCGGGCAGCGGGCGATGATGGTCGCGGTCGGAATCGCCCTCGCGCTCACGGCTTTCTACAACGCCTATGTCATGAATATCGCGATGATTTTCGTCGGTTTCTTTCTGCTTCGATATTTCGGGCAGGGGTCGATGACCCTCATCCCGCACAGTCTCGTTCCGCAGTGGTTCGAGAAGAAACGGGCCTTCGCCCTAAGCCTCGAGACCTACGGCGCCCTGATCGCGACACTCACCGTCCCCGCGTTCAACTACTGGCTGATCAGCCAAGTCGGCTGGGAGAATGCCTGGCGTTTCTGGGGATTCGCGCTTTTAATCATTTTTGTTCCGCTGGCCTTCATCACCGTGGTCAACAGACCCGAAGACATCAACCTTTCCATGGACAATGAGAAAAACGGACCCGACTTCGATGTCGAAGCGGCGCTCGCAAAACTCGAGAATGAAAGTTTCACCCTCCACGAAGCGCTCAGAACCAAGGAATTCTGGTTCATCGGTTTGATGAGCATCATCGTCCCCATGTTCTCAACCGGTGTGACATTCCATTTCTTCGAGATGATGGGACAGCGTAATGTCGCCGAACAGCAGGCATCGTTCATCATCGGTCTGATCGCGGTCCCCTCGTTTTTCATGCCCATCGCCGCAAGGGCGCTCGTCGACCGCTACAAACCGAAACACATCTTTCTTCTGACACAGGCACTTTTCCTTGTCTCCATGGCCTGGCTGGCGTTCTTCGTCAACGGTGCCACCAGCGCCACGGTGCTCATGCTTTTCTACGGCTCCGCCGTCGCTGTGCAGATCGTCACACTGAACACGATCTGGCCGACTTACTTCGGAAGAAAATACCTCGCAAGCATCCGGGGTGCCGGAACGGTGTTCATGGTGCTCGCCACCGCCCTGGGACCATTGCCGCTCGGCTTGAGTTTCGATTTCTTCGGTACCTACAATTACGCGATCATCGGAATGATGGGCCTCACCGTTTTCGCCATGTTCATGGCCGCATCGATCGACAAACCCGTCAAGAAAGAAATCACCGGACAATAAAAAGCTTGCGCCGCCCGCTTGAGGAAGGCGTAAGCTTCTTTTTTTTATCAGACGGCTTTTCTGATCGGATAAAGCAGATAGAAAGCGACCATGATCATGAAAAGCATGCCGAGATAGACAAAATCGTTGTGTTCAAACGGCACATGGATGCCAATCGCCGCGGAGGCGTTGATCGCAGCGTGCATGAAAACGGCCATGGCGATACTTCTGGTCTGGAAAACAACGTAGGTGATGAAACCCGAATACATGACCGCGGCCATCAGGAACGGAAAAAACGCATCGGCAAGATTGACGGGATCGCCGATCAGATAAAGCGGTAGATGCCAAAGCCCCCAGAAGACACCGATTGAAAAGGTCACCAGAACCGCGGAGAAACGTCTTTTCGTATTGTCCAGCAAGACACCCCGCCAACCGAGTTCTTCAAGACCGCCGAAGACGATGCCGTTGAGGAAGAAAAGCGGCAGCATCATGAAGTCCCTCGGAGCGAGTTCCAGGTTCGAAAGGTCATGGGTGACAATGAGTTGGAAGAAAAGCCCGATCGCCGGTGGCAACAAAAGCACATAACCCCACCAGAAAAGCGGCACCTTGAGCCGGAGTGTTTTCTTGAAAAACGTCTTGCGTTCGCGTTCATCATAGAATTTTAAAACGACAATCAACGCGATGATGGTGGGGGAGAAGCCGCCGAGCAGATAAAGGAATAAATTGAGCGGCGTGTATAAATCGAGCAGGGTCACCCGCAACAACAAAAGCAACAATAGATGTGCGACATAAGTCAAGAGGAAAGTCGCAAGGAGATAGTATTTCGCTCTTCTCATGGCGCGCCCGCTACTTGAATATCTTTCTGATCAGTTTTTCTTTGTTTCCGTAGGGCGGATAGGCGGGATTCTTGTCGAAAACCGTGCTCTTTTTCATGAAGGACTTGGCGTGCGTAAAGGTCTCAAAAGAATGCCGGCCGTGGTATTTGCCGAACCCGCTTCTTCCTGTCCCGCCGAATGGCAGGTAGAAATTGGCCACCTGGTTGATGGTGTCGTTGATGGCGCCGTTGCCGAAGGAGAGGCATCTGAACAATCGTTTCCGCGTCGCGGTATCATTCGAGAAAACATAGAACGCGAGCGGACTCGGTTGTTTTTTCAGGTTGTAGATGACATCGTCCAGGTCACTGAAGGTAATCACGGGCAGCACCGGACCGAAGATTTCTTCTTTCATGATGGCATCCTCGAAGGTCACCCCGTCCATCACAGTCGGGGAAAGATAGCGCCTTTCCTTGTGACGGTGGTTGCCATAGACAACCTTGTCCTCGTCGATCAGACCGGTGATGCGCGCATAATGATCATCATTGATGATGACCGGAAAATCATCTTTCTCACCACCGTAGAACTCATCGAGCGTCAAAGTCAGCATATCAAGAAACTCATCCTTGATTCTTTTGTCGATATAGACGAAATCGGGCGCGATACAGGTCTGGCCCGCATTCAGATACTTGCCCCAAGCGATTCTTCTCGCAGCGACGCGAAGGTCCGCCGAGCGGTCGACGACTGCCGGAGACTTGCCGCCGAGTTCCAATACCACCGGCGTCAAATGCTTGCTCGCCGCCTCGTAGACGATCTGTCCGACACGGGGCGAACCGGTGAAGAAGATGAGGTCGAACTTGAGCGAAAGCAGCGTCTGCGTCGTTTCTTTTCCGCCGGTGAACACGTGGATATAATGGGATTCGAATGTTTTGTTGATGAGTGTTTCAATCAGCTTTTCCGTGTGCGTGGGAAACTCACTCGGCTTGATGATGGCGGTGTTGCCGCCGGCGATCGCACCGATGAGCGGTTCGATCGTGAGCTGAAACGGGTAGTTGTAAGGACCGATGATCAGCACATTGCCAAGGGGGTCTCTTTGGATGTAGCTCTTCGTGAAGAAATGGTAAAACGGCGTTTTTACTTTCTCCACCTTCATCCATTTTTTTAGGTACTTGAGGGTCTTGGTGATACTGTGAAGCGTGTAGCCGATTTCCGTCGCGTAACTTTCGAAAGACGACTTGTTCAGATCTTTTTTCAAAGCCGCTTTTATGTCACTTTCGTTTTCGGTGATCATGCGTTTCAGCCGCAGAAGCATCGCACGTCGAAACGCGTAGGGTTTGGTGGACTGGCCCTTGAAATAATCACGCTGGTGCTGCAGTGTCTCTTTCACATGAATCCCTCCTCAGTCTTATTCTATCACAAGTTGCGCCCGGCAAAAAGAAAAGGAATGTCTCAGGGTTCATCCCTGTGACATTCCTTGTTGTTTATTGGTCTTGGTCTGCTTTATAGCGTCAAGATTCCGGTTTTTGTCAGTCGTTGTGTCTGACCGTGATGAAGGTCTTATGGGCGAGGAGCGCGTCAGTGTGGACGTAATCGGGATGGTTGAGATCATAGTCGCCGCGCAATTCGATGCGGTAGGTTTTTTCTTCCTCGTAGGTATGGCTGAACGTATAGTCACCTTCCACATTCTCAAGGTCCAACATGATGGTCTCGAGTTCGATATCATCACCATCTTCGACGATCTCATACAAGACGAGCGACATCGATGAATAGACCTCGTCGGTGTCTTCAAACGCACCAAGGCTTAAGCTGATCTGTTGGTCGATGCCGATATCACCGAGGGTGATCTGCGGTACCGGACGGGCAAGCGCGACGGTGGTGATGACGTCTTCATAGAGGAGTTCGTCTTCCCTCAAACCGCTTCCGTCGGCATAATCGACATCACCGTAGACTTTGATCGTGTAGTTGTATCCGGAATATAGATCCGAGAGCTGACCTTCCGTGGTTTCTTCCAGCAACCGCCATGGGTCGCTGATCAGGATACCGTCCTCGTCATAGACGGCGACTTTCGCATAGCCTTCCAAAACACCGTGGGTATCGTGATAGGTGAGTTCGAATTTGAAGGCGCGCTTGCCGACATCGAACGGATCCATTGAGATTTCAGGGCGCGCATCGATGGTTGTGAAGGTCTCTTGTGAGAAAAGCACGCTCGTCGACGTCGAACCGTCGTTCATGTCGATGTCCGCGGTGATGCGGATGGTGTAATCCTCGGCGCTTGATAGTTCGTCGAAGGTGAAGGTCCCGCCGCTTGTCTCAACACGGGTGCGGACGATTTGGCCTGTACTGTCGATGAGGTCGATGGTGAATTCCTGGTCGATGAACGTCGTATCGGGATCCTCGACGGTCACGTCGAAACCGACGCCGCCGAGGGTTCTTTGGATGTTGTCGGTGATGACGGTGGCCATCGCGAGCGGATCGGTTGTTTCCGTGGTATTTACAATCAGCGTTCTTTCGCCGGCGCCATCGTTGAGGTCATAGGTGTAGGTCGCTTCAATCGTGTAGGTCGTCGACGAATGCAGATCTTCGAAATGGCGCAAGCTGAGATCGGCGTGACTCTCGACGAGGGCGCCATCAAGATAAAGGGCGATGGCGGTGATTTCGCCGGTCGAATCGGCATCGGTGATGGAAAGCGTGAAGCTGATGCTTGTCTTGTCGCTGTTTGAACCGGTGAAGAAGAAATCGGGGACGCTCAGGGCCGTGGTCGCGATGTCGGTCTCGATCACGATGTCTTCGGTGCCCGTGCCGTCATTGAGGTCGAAGGTGTAGGTGACCCGGATGGTATGGGTGGTATCGGACCAGAGATCTTCGAAACGGCGGACGTCAAGGTCGGATAGGGTTTCGATGCGTGTCCCGCCGCGGTAGAGCGCGATTTCTGTAATCTGTCCGGTGTCGTCGGGATCGGTGATGGGCAGGGTGAAATCAATCGTACGCGCGTCGCTTGTCACTTCATCGAAGCTGATGGCGGGCGCGTCTTTAATTTCGGTCGTGGTGGTGGTGCTGATATGGATGGTTTTCGGTCCGGTGCCATCGTTAAGATCGTAGGTGAAGGTGGCACGGATTTCATAGTCGACACCTGATAAGAGCCCGGTGAAGCTGCGAAGCGCTAAATCGGTGAGACTTTCGACGAGGGTCTCGTCGCGATAAAGCGTGATTTCGGTGATCTGACCGGTGTCATCCGGGTCGGTAAGCTCGAAGGTGAATCCGATGGTGGTCTGATCCGGTGTGGTGGTACCGAATTCTATGTCCGGAGTGACATTGGTGTCGGTCTCGAATGTCCGTGCGATTTCAAGGGTCCTGACGCGGTCATCGCTGGTGAGATAATCGACCTCGAGGATGAGGGTGTAGGTGCTGTTGGAATGAAGACCGCCGATGGTCACGGTGCCGGTGAGCGCGTCAAGGATGATGGTCTCACCATCAAGATGAAGGCGGATCCCATCTTCGATGATGGTGCCGTCGATGTCGAGAATGGTGTATTCGAAGCCGACCTGTGCGGTGTCGGCTTCAAGTCCGCTCAATTCGGCGGTCGGCGCCTTGGGACTTAGCGTCGCGATCTCATAGACGGAATCAAGATGATGATCATCGACGACGCCGGCGCCGTCTCTTAAGTCATAATCCGTATAGAGGGTGACCGTATAGGTGTTTTCGTAACGTGGGGCGTAATCGAAACTGTGTGCGGATAATTCAGGGCCGATCACCATGGTCTCGATCAGCGTCAGGATTTCGCCGTCATCCTCATAGAGGAAAGCGACAAGGGTGCCCGGCAGGATGGTGCTGTTGGGGTCGTTGATGGTCACGGTGAAATCGACGCGGTCCTGATGGAGCCTTACTGTGTCGACACTGCCACTCGGTACGCTGTTCAGCGTCGTGGTGAAATAGGACGTGTGGATGATGTCGGTCTTGTCGCCTTCGCCGTCATCAAGGTTATAGGTCGCTTCGACTTCGACACGGACGCTCTGGCCCGCAAGCAAATCGCGGATTTCGAAGGTGACCCGATCATTGATCAGTTCCGCGGTTTTGAGAAGCGTGCCGGATGCTTCATCATAGATGGAAAGGCGCATGGTGCCCGGCGTGACGATGCCTTCGAACATGGTCGCATCGATGTTCCAGACGATGTATGACTGCGCGCCCTCGGTCTGTGTGATGGAAAGTTCCGGCAGTTCCAGCGACGGTGTGTCGTAGTCGGCGCTTGCTATGAGCATGTCCGAGTGCTCGCCGGTGCCGTCGTTGAGATTGTAGGATGCTCTTGTGACGATGGTGTAGGTGTTGTTGTTGAAAAGACCATCGAACCCGATGTCGCTCAGGTCCGCATAGGATACGGTCTTGGATTTGAATATTTCGCCCTCATGAATCAACTCGACGAGGAGCGAATCGCCGATAAGGACCGAGTCGGAATCGTTAAGGACGATATCGAAGCTGAGACGGTCGTGGTCGGTGGTCACTGACTCGTAAGTGATCGTCGGTACGACTTTGGCAAGTGTGGTGAATGCGGATCTGGCCATGAGGTCCTGTGGACCCTCGCCATCTTCCAGATCGTAGGTGAAATGGACCTCGAGCATATATTCAGTGTCGCTGAGGAGGCCTTCGAAAGCGCGTTCAGAGATATCGTCCAGGGACTTGACGAGGGTCTCATCACGGTAGATCAGAATGGCGCTCACCGCCCCGGTGTCATCATCATCCGCAAAAGAAAGCGCGAACGATGCACCGGACTTCGCCGGTTCGATGGCATCGATCTGCAGACTGGGTTCCGTCTTGGCAAGCGTCTGAACGTCGCTTTGTTCGACGAGGACATAGTCTTCACTCACAAGCGCACCGTCACCGCGTTCGAATGAAGCGACAATGCGCAGGGTATAGGCGGTGTCGCTCAAGAGTGATTCGAAGGTGTGCGTGAGCACGCCGACCGAAAGCACCAAGGAATCGACAACTTCCTCGCCTTCGAGAAGCTGCAGGTGGGCTTCATTCAGGGTCTGGTCCTGGTCGCTCACATTGAGGGTGACATCCATGGCGTCCTTGTGTGGGGTCACATTCGTGAAGGTGGCGCTCGGGACACTTTCCAGGATATAGGCTTCAAAAAGGTTGCCGTCGGTGATTTCGATGACATCGACCCCTTCGTGGGCGTACTCGATCTCTTCAAGCACGTAGGTCATCGCCCCCGGAACCCTGAGCACATCGAAGTTGAAGATGATGTGGCTGTTGGTCGACTCCTCTTCGAACCGGGTCTGTCTGTAGGTGGTTCCGTTTATTTTGAGTGAATTGATTTCCGCATTGGAGGGATTGTCCAAAAAGACCTCGATGGTCAATAGTTCGTTCTTCTCCGCCATATGCATTCGCGGCTCGCCCGTATCATCGAGCGGACTTTCCCCGTTGATCAGCATGGACTCGAAAGAAGGGGTGACGAACTCATCGACCTCATCCGGTCCGCAAGCCACAATCAGGAAAGAAAGAAAGAACAATATGATCGGAACACGCAAATGTCTCATTAAACACACACTCCCTTATTTTTGCATTACGATAGCATAATTTTATCACAGAACCATGAAAACGACAATCTTAAACGCATGGCTGTATTGTGGTTCATTCCTTGATTCCGCGCTTGAGCAGCGGTTTGTCATAATGACTGTTGATACTGTCGAGCACCTTGTCGAGGTGTTCGTTTTTCGGCGTCTCTTCTTTTGGTTCGAAGATGTTCAATTGTTTGAAAAGCTGTGCCTTGTCGGCGAGATTGCTTGTCGAGACCCCAAGAAGGTGCACCGGTTTATCCTCATAGAGTTCATAGAAAAGATTTTCAACCGCCTCGAAGATCTCATAGTAATGGTCGGTGTGGTAGGGAAAGGAAAAATGTTTGGAATGGTTCTCGAAATCGCTGAAACGGACCTGCACGGCGATCGTCTTGGTGGCGACACCGTGGTCCTTGAGACGATCGGTGACTTTGAGCGTCAGTTTGTCGAGGGCCTGGATCATCTCCTGATATTCATGCAGGAACCCTTCGAACGTCTTCGAGTTTCCGATGCTTTGATAGGTCTCCTGTCTTGAAGGGTCGATGACGCGGTCGTGATGGCCATGGACCTTTCTGATGAAGGATTCGGTCGATTTTCCGAGGAACGCATGCAGTTTCTTCTTGTCGGGATAGGTCGCAAGGTCGCCGATGGTCTCGATGCCCAGCAGTTTCAGGTTCGGCACGGTCTTCTTCCCGATACCGTGCAGTTCCTCGATCGGCAGAGGCCAGAGCTTCGTTTCCACGTCCCTCTTCCTGAGGACGGTGATACCGAGCGGTTTTTTCATGTTCGAAGCCATCTTCGCCAGAAACATGTTCGGCGCGATGCCGATGGAAACCGGCAGGTCGTAGCGTTTGAGCAGGTGGTCTCTGATTTCTTCGGCGACACGGAGGGGATGACGACCGTCTAAGACATCGGTCATGTCTAGATAGCCCTCGTCGATGCTCGCGGGTTCCATTTTGTCGGTGAAGGTGCCAAGATAATCGAAGAAATAGCCGGAATATTTCTTGTAGAGTTCATAGTTGCCCGGAATCACCTTGAGTTTCGGGCAGAGGCGCCGTGCCTCGCTGACGGGCATGGCGCTTCTCACGCCGTATTTCCTGGCTTCGTAATTGGCCGTCGTCAAAATACCACGGTCGGATTTGGGACCGATGCCGATCGGGATATTCTTGAGTGACTTGTCCTCGGCGATTTCACAACTGGCGAAAAACGCATTGAGGTCGATATGAAAGATGACTTTGTATTTTTTCATGTAAAATCTTTCCTTTTTGCCCATTTTAAAGTATAATGATAAACGCTGATACATAAGACAATATTGGATCAAGAGGTGAGAAAATGCCAGAGAGCCGTAAGAGAACAAAGAAGAACCAAGAACAGAAGGATCCCGTTTACACCAACCCGCTGAAGAAAAGATGGGGTAAGATCGTTGTCTTGATCTTGGTTATCGCCTTCCTGATCGGACTGGTGGCCACCACCGTCTTCGTGATGTGGCAAGCGATGTTCGCATAAACGTAAAAAGCGCATTTGCGCTTTTTTTATTTCAAGAGTTCCCGGGCGCTTTCTAGCGCGCTTTTTGTCACCTTATCAGAGGAGATCATGGAAGCCAGGTGCTCGATACGTGCCTCGTGGTCCAAAAGACGCAGATGTGTCTTCGTACGGTTTTCATCACTGGTCTTGTAGATGTGATAGTGATGATCCGCCTTCGCCGCGACCTGGGGAAGGTGCGTGATGGCGAGGACCTGGACATCCCGGGCGATGGCGTGCATCTTTCTGGCGACCTGGCCGGCCACGTAGCCGCTGACACCGGTGTCGATCTCATCGAAGATGACGAGGTTTAATGTCTCTTCAGAGACCAGAAGCGTCTTGAGCGCCAGCATGATACGAGAAAGCTCCCCGCCGCTGGCGATCTTCCGCAACGGTTTCATGGGTTCGCCCTTGTTAGTGGAAAGATGGAAATCAACCTTGCTGGTCCCGTTTTTCATGAACGCGTGCCTGTCGGTGAATGATTCCGGCTCGACCGTTTCAAACACGACTTTGAAAGACGCGTCTTTGAGTTCAAGATCGCTGAGTTCTTCCTTGAGTCGGTTTTCGATGGCATGCGCGGTTTTCTGACGCTTCTCGCGCAATTCTTTTGCGCTCACGATCAAAGCCCGGTATGCCTGTTCGGCCTTTATTCTGGCGCCTTCTAGCGTCTCGTCATAGTCGCTGAAGGCGGCGATTTTTTCTTCTATTTCCTTCTGGTAGGCAATCAGTTCCCCGATCTCACGGTGATATTTCCGCCGGAGTGTGTCGAGGGTGTGTTT
Source organism: Mollicutes bacterium (assembly GCA_003555335.1). Next base: position 54,964 of record PWHD01000021.1, read on the forward strand.
TCTGGTTTCAAGTTCCTCAAGTTCATCGGGATCGAAATCAAGGATCTCAAGCCGACCGGCGAGGGTGCTTCTGACATCGTCGAGCTCATAGTAAGCGGCCTCGATCCTTTCTTTCAATGAGCGATAATCCGCGTCATAGTCGGTGACGTTCTCCAGGGCGCTGGCGGCATCGTAGATCTGTTCTAGCGCGCCGGACTCATCGAGAAGACCGTGGGCGTTTTTCACTGCCTGGAAGATGACATCGAAATTCTGGAGTGTCTTGAGACGGGCTTCGATTGCTTCGAGTTCATCTTCTTTCAGGTTGTGGGCGGCGATCTCTTCGGCCTGGAACCTGAGCATATCCATTTTTTCCAACATCGTGGCTTTTTCGTCTTTGAGTTCCTCATAGGCCGCAAGTGCCGCCAGATAGGTCCGGCGAGTCGCCTGATAGGCGTCTTTGTAGGATTTCGTCTCTGCATCGTAACGGTCGATCAGGTCGAGATAGTTATCGGGGTTGATCAGCCGTTCGGTATCGCTTTGGGTGTGGATATCGGCCAGGTGCACGGTGATTTTCTTCAAATCCTGAAGCGTCACCGTCTCATGGTTGACCTTGATGAGATTGCCGCTGTTTTTCTTGATACGGCGCTTGATGAGAAGTTCATCGCTCGAAACAGGGATATCGAGCGCTTCGAGGGTCTGTTTCACGGTGTCGTTGACCGGCTCGAAGATGGCGGTGATTTCGGCGAACTCCTCCCCTGTGCGGATGATCTCGTTTGAAGCCCGATCGCCGAGCAAAAGGCCGATCGCATCGATCAGAAGGCTTTTCCCCGCGCCGGTCTCGCCGGATAGGACATTCATACCGGTTTCGAAATCCACTTCGATGTTTTCAATGATGGCGAATTGTCTGACATTGAGATGTTTGAGCATGCTGAACCTCCTCAGCGAAGCTGCCAGGCCTGCTTGACAGTGCCCGGGATGTCGATGGCTTCTTCTTTATTTCCGATATGCAGGAGAAATTCCCTGTTTCCGGATTGACCCAGGACGGGCGAGGGGATGAGGCCGCTGATGGTGAGGCCTGCCGCCTTGATGGTGCGGATCGTGTTTTCGAGGATGTGGCGGTGCAACAAGGGATCGCGGATGACGCCGCTTTTCGGGGTGTCCAGGCTTTCGAACTGAGGCTTGATCAGCACCACCATCCGCGGATTTTCAAATAGCGTACGCACGTGGCTCACCATCGGGATGCACGAGGTGAAGCTGACATCGATAAGCACAATATCCGCCGGATCGAAATCGGACGGGGTGGTGTGCAGGAAGTTGGTGTTTTCCCTTAAATCCCCCCGTTCGTCCAGACGCAGTCCCTCATGCATCTGAAAGCTGCCCACATCGACCGCATAGACTTTCTTCGCACCATTTTTGAGTGCGCAGTCGGTGAACCCCCCGTATGAGCTGCCTACGTCGAGCACGATTTTGTCGGCGAGGTCGATATCGAATGCCCGAAGCGCCGCATCGAGTTTGAGACCACCTTGTGAGATATAGGGGTTGAGCGCTTTGACGAAATCGATCGTATCACTTTCCCCGATTTCGTGGGCGGGTTTGGTGACCGTCTTCTTGTTTACGGCGATACTGCCGTTTCTGATGGCGATCTGCGCTTGGTGTCTCGACGCGAAGACCCCTTGTTTATAGAGATAGAGGTCGAGTCTCACTGCATAAGCGCCTCCCAGGCATCGATGACGCTTTGCGCATCGAGCTTATGGCGCCTGAGCATGATGTCGCGCTCACCCTGGGGGACGTAGGCTTCTTTGAAACCCATCAGTTTCACGGCTGTCGGCATCGGACCGCTTTCAGCGAAATAAGAAAGCACGGCGCTACCGAAGCCGCCTTGAAGCGTCGACTCCTCGTGGATGATCAAGGGCTTGTCGAGGGCGATGGTCGACAGCGTCTTTTCATCGAGCGGCTTGATGAAGCGTGCGTTGATCAGCCTTAAATTCAGGTTCTTCTCCTTTATGATACTCGCAAGTTCTCCAATTATCTCGCCGAAAGCGAGAATGGTGCCGTCTTCGCCGGACGCGATCTCCGCCCAACTGGCGGTCACGGGGGTGTCGTTATCGAGGAACTGGGCCTGGAAGTGTGTTTTCGCACGGGGATAGCGGATCGCGATCGGCCCTTTGTGGACCCGGAAAGCATAATGATAGAATCCGATCAGTTCCTCGGCGTCCTTGGGATGGGCGATGGTCATGCCTGGTATATGGGATAGAAACGGAATGTCGTAGATGCCCTGATGGGTCTCGCCGTCCCCGCCGACAAGACCGGCGCGGTCGACGCCGATGACCACGGGGGCTTTCTGGCGGGCGACATCATGAAGGACCTGGTCGTAGGCGCGCTGCAGGAACGTGGAATAGATCGTCAAAAACACCGGGACGCCCTCCAGCGCCATGCTGCCGGCCATGGTCACGGCGGTGGCCTCCGCGATGCCCGTGTCGATGAGACGCGACGGATGGCGGGCTTTGAAGCCGTGCAGGGCGCCACCGCCGATCATGGCGGGCGTAATCACGTAGAATCCGGGTGTCTTATCGGCGTGCTTTTCCATATAGGCAGCCGTGATGGCCTGGTAGGTCTCATAACCATTTTTTATTTTTTCAGTCGGACTGCCGGTCTCGATACAAAAAGGCGGAGTTCCGTGCCATTGACCGGTGATGTCGTTTTCAGAATGCTCATAGCCTTTCCCCTTGACGGTGCGCACATGGATGACGGTCGGTTTCTTTTCCTTTTTCGCGATTTCCAACACTTTGAGCAACTGTTTGAAATCATGCCCGTCCAGGGGACCGAAATACTGATACCCCATGGATTCGAAATAGGTGTGACCGGTCAAAAACCCTTTGAGTCGTTTTTCGACTTTCGAGGTGAAGTTTCTGATTCTGCCCGGCAGAATCCTGGAGGTCCGGTTGCGCAAGGAGCGGTAGCTTCTGCGCATGCGCAGTCTGGTCATGGTCCGGGCGAGATGACCAACATTCTGCGAGATGCTCATCTCATTGTCGTTCAGGATGATGATCGGATTTTTCTCGGGATAATGACCGAGGAAGTTGAGGGCCTCCAGGGCGGCGCCGCTTGCGAGGGCGCCATCCCCTATGAGTGCGACGACGTGGCCGATTTCCCGGTTGAACGGTTTTGCAAAAAGCATCCCTGCGGCCGCAGCGATGGAAGTCGAGGAGTGACCGGCTTCGAAACAGTCGTGGTCACTTTCTTTTCTCTTTAGAAAGCCGCTCAGTCCGTCGGTCTTTCTGAGCGTATCGAAATAAGGGGCCCGTCCGGTCAGGATCTTGTGGACGTAGCTTTGATGACCCACGTCGAACAGGAGTCTGTCTTTCGGGGATTCAAACACCTTGTGCAAGGCGATGGTGAGTTCGACAACGCCCATGTTGCTTGAGAAATGCCCGCCGGTGATGGCGAGCTTTTCAATCAGGAAACGCCTGATGTCGGCACTCAGTTTCTCAAGCGCCTTTATGTCCATGTCTTTGAGAAAGGATGGGTCCTTGATGCGGTTGATATCCAAAACGATCAGTCCTTACTCGTTATCGTCGTCAGGCAGGTCGAAATCGGTCTCATCGTTGTTCTCGATTTTCTTGGTGAGGACGGTCTCGGCGTCTTTCAGCATCTTTTGGCATTCTTTTGAGAGTTTCATGCCTTCTTCATATTTCTTCACAGCCTCATCGAGGGGAAGATCGCCCTCCTCAAGTTGCTTGACGATGGTCTCCAGTTTTTCAAGTGACGCTTCGAAATTTCGTTTATCCATTGTTGTTTTTCTCCTTTTTATCAAGGACTTCGACCTTGAGATTTCCGTCTTTGAATTCCATCTCCAGGACGTCGCCGAGGGCGGTGTCCTTGACGGATTTGATGATCCGGCCGTCTTTTTTCGTCAGCGTATAGCCCTGTTCGACGATCAGGCGCGGATTGACGACCCTGAGTCTGTCGGTGAGACGGGTGTGGCTTGTCGATTTGATCTCGAGCAGCCGCCGGTAGGTCCTGAAGAGGTGATCGGTTTGCCTTTCGAGTTTGTCGTAGGCGTCATCGAGTCTTTTTTTCGGGCTGTTCGTCTGCAGGCGGTGCGTCAGGTTGTCAAGCAGACGCGCCTTTGGTTCTAGTAGCCTCGAAGGGTCTTTGATCACATAGCGTTCGGTGAGGTTCGAGACTTCCCGTCTCAGTTCGCGTATCTTCCGTTCGAGACTGTCGCCGAATCTTTTTTGTGTCCTGTGAAGGTCGTCGAGAAGCACGCGTTTGTCGGGAACGGCGATTTCCGCGGCGCCCGAGGGGGTGGGGGCACGTTCATCGGCGACGAAGTCGGCGATGGTGAAATCGGTCTCGTGTCCGACCGCCGAGATGATCGGTACCGGGCAGTCATAAATCGCTTTGGCGACCATCTCTTCATTGAATGCCCACAGATCCTCGATGCTGCCGCCGCCGCGGCCGAGGATGATGACATCGTTTTCTTTGTTCATGCCGGCTTTTTCAATGTTTTCAACAATCTCGTGCTTGGCGTTTTCACCCTGGACGGTGGTCGGATAGACCACAATCTTGACCAGCGGATAGCGCCGGTTGATGATGTGGATGATATCGCGGACCGCCGCGCCGGTCGCCGATGTCAAGACGGCGATCTGGCCGGGGAAACGGGGCAGGGGTTGCTTGTGTTCCCGCGAGAAGTAGCCTTCTTTTTCGAGTTTATCCTTCAGCTGCAGGTAGGCCTGATAAAGGTTGCCCAGACCGACTTCCTCCATGCTGCTGATGTAGACTTGGTAGTTGCCGGCGGCCTCAAAGACGCTCACATATCCTCTGACGAGGATGTTCATGCCGTCTTTGGGGTTGAAACGCACCCGCTGCGCGTTGCTTTTGAACATGATGGCGCTGATTGAGGCGCGGTCGTCTTTGAGCGTGAAATAAAAATGTCCGCGGACATTGCGTTTGAAGTTCGAGATTTCACCTTCAAGCAGAATGTCTTTCAGATGGACATCCTGGTCGAACTTGTATTTGATGTATTTGGTCAGCGCGGTGACGCTTAAGGGCTTTTTCTCCATCCTATCACGCTTTCTTTTTCATTTTATGGGCCAGAGTCTCAAGCACCCGGTTGTTGAAGGCGACGTGTTTTTTGTCCCCCTCATCACTGAACTTGTGGGTCAGATTGAGCGCCTCGTCGATCACAATCTCATAGGCGGTCTTCGTGTAACCCATCTCATAGGCCGCAAGTCTTAAAATCGCCCGGTCCACGTAGGAAAGCCGGTTCAGATGCCAGTTACTGAGGCAGTCCTCAAGAAGCGCATCAATCGAATCCAGGTTCGCAATGACGCCGTTGAGTGTCTCATTGACGAAGGCGCTGTTGGTAGGCTTGAACTCATAGTTTCCAGTCAAATCCATCTGGTAGAGTTTCGAGATGATATATTCACGCTGTTGCGAGCGCGTTCTTTTCCGTTTGGGTTCTTTTTCCATTGATTTCGCTCCTCTTCATATCATATAAAAGTGTATCATAATTTCCACAAAATAAAAAGAGAAAGCGGCCGATAAAAACGTGATAAAATAAGACGCATGTAGAACCATGCGTCTTAGTCAGACTTCGAGGCGGCAGTGTTTGATCTCGTCGTGTTCTTCGGCGCCATACCAGGTGACATCGACATCATCTTCATTGAAAACCATCACCATGTAGGAGGGGTTCTCCGCGCCCCTTGAATGATTGACGGCACCCGGGCTCAAGACATGCCGGCCCGATATATCCTCCTTGCGAATCGCATGGACATGGCCGTGCAATGTGATATCGGCATCCGTATCCAGGATACGGTGATAAAGCTTCTCATAACCCGATTTGACTTTGTGCTTGTGACCGTGCACCAGCAACAGTCGCCGGCCGCGGATGGTCATGGTGTGTTCATAGGTGAAACCGGCATCGAACGGATAGTTTCCCTTGATGGCGATGATGTCGTGCTTCTGAAGGATCCGGTGTCTGAGCTCACTGTCACCGAGACTGATGATGTATTTCGAATCCTCATGTTTTTCCATGATCGCATCGAAACGCGACTTGTGGCCATGGACGTCGGAGATAACGAGAACTTTCACATCGATCACATCCTTATTCAGGGTTTTTAGATGGTATGAGACTTCGAATGCAGGAGGGATTTCAAGACAGGGTCTTCAAATAACGGAGCACCGCGTCCAAAGCCTTGCGTCGGTGCGAGATTCTTGTCTTGCGGTCGGGCCCGAGGGTGGAAAGCGTGTCGCAGTGGCCGACCGGGATGAAAAGCGGGTCGTATCCGAAACCGGCATCGCCTTCTGTCACCGTATGGATATAGCCGTCCAGGGAGCCTGTGAATACCATTTCCTCATCATCTTCGAGTTTGAGCACCATCACCGAGATGAAGCGCGCTCTTCGGTTGATCTTGTCTTCCATCTTTTTAAGGAGGAGAACGTTGTTGGCTTCATCCGTGCCGCTTTCACTGAAGCGTGCGGAATAGACGCCCGGTTTGCCGTTCAAGGCGTCGACTTCGAGACCGGAATCCTCGGCGAGAATCATGAAGTTTGTGACCCTGCGGGCCGCTCTGGCTTTGATCAGGGCGTTTTGTCTGAACGTCGCGCCGGTTTCGCGGACATCTTCAGAATCGAAATCCGAAAGGCTGTAGACTTTGTAACCGATTGACACAAGGTAGGGCCTGATCTCATCGATCTTCCCTTCGTTCCTGCTCGCAATGACTATCTTTCTCATGGTTCCTCCTACAAAAAAAGCCCTTTTGAAAAAGGCTTATTTTTCAGACCAGGTGGAGAATTTGTTCAGATCGGTATTTTCGCCTACCAAAAGAAGCTGGTCGGTTTCTTCGAAGGTTTCATCGGGTTTGGGGATGATGATTTTTCCATCCCTTTTGATGGCGACCAGGTTGATATGGAACTTATCGCGCAAATCGAGGTTCGCGACCGTCGTATCGACGATCTTCTGTGTCGCCTGGACGACGACGAAACTGTGATTCTCGCTCAAATCGTAGAATTCAAGAATCGTATCGGAGACGATACTGTGGGCGAGACGGGTACCCGTGATACGTTCGGGCTGGATGATCTCATCCGCGCCGAGACGTTGGACGACCTTCGCATGATAGTCATTTTGAACTTTGACCGTCACTTTCTTGACACCGATTTCCTTGAGAATCAGAGTGGTCATGATGCTGTCTTCGATGGGTTTACCGATGGCGACGATCACGTGGTCGATACTCTGGATACCGACTTCCTTCAGGGCGCTTTCGTCCGAGGTGTCGACCACGACCGCATGGGTCGCGATTTTCGAAACTTTGTTGATGCGGGTTTTGTCCCTATCCAAGACGAGCACCTCGTGCCCGACCTTGATCAGTTCTTCGACCACGCTGAGACCAAAACGGCCGATGCCGATGACCGCGAAGGTTTTCTTGGCTTTCTTAGACATAATAACACCACTTTCTATAACTTTCACTATCTTGTAACTATCTTAACACAGAAAGCGTGTGTGTCAATTTTTTTGTTTTGGTGCTGAAAATCGTGGTATAATGATTGAGAATAAAAGAAATGACAACTGTGATTACAATGAGGTGCAGACGGTGGAAAAAAACACTAAACGCAAAACCAGTCTCAACTTGAAAATCGTGCTGACTTACATCTTCAGCTTTCTGGCACTGAACTTGGTGATTCTGATATTTTTGGGCGTCTTCCCCGATGTCATCGAGGATGAAACGCGTCTTAACAACATCCTTGTCGGTTTGAACTTGCTTTGGTATGTCGGGCTGCTCATCGCCCTTGTGATTATTGCGAGAATCTATCTTTTCGTCAACCAGTGGGCCTATTTCAAAAGCAACCCCAGGCGCAGTTTCAGTTTGATTGTTGTCGGACTTGTCGGGGTTTTTCTTGTCAGCATTCTCGTCAATCTCATCTTCGCCTGGCTCGGCATCGAACTCGATCCACAGAATCAAGAAGCGCTTGAAGCGCTTATGCAAGCTGGTCCATGGGCGGTTGCGGGCCTCGTGGTGTTCGCCGGTTTCCTGGCCCCGATCACTGAAGAGATCGTCTTCAGAAAAGGCGTTTACGGGATGGTCCATCACAAGTACGGCAATGTCGCGGCCATCATCATCAACAGCTTCTTCTTCGGACTTGTGCACGTGCTTGGCGATATCGTTACGGATTTCAGCAGTATCATCAATATCGTCCCTTATTTCGCACTCGGGCTTTTTATATCCTATATCTATTATCGCTCGGCCAAGATTATCTATGTCCCGATCATCATCCATATGGCCTACAATCTGATTTTGCTCACATCGCTACTTTTCATGATCTAATAAGGCGGAAAGTTCTAAAGACGACTCGATCAGACTTTGTGTTTCCTTGTCGAGATCGTCTTTTTTCATGCCTGTGAGTTCAAAGAATAGGGTATATTCCTGCAGCGCCGCATAGAAGGCGGCGGGACGGTTGAAATGGTCGACACCTTTGAGGTCCCAAATCCGTTTCAACATGATTCTGAGCAGAAGCGGGTCCTTGAGAAGAAGAATGTAGAAAAGGGGTTTGTTTCCGAAGACATCTTTCTCATTGAGTTTCGTTTCCATTCTTATGTAGGCTTCCGCCTCATCGATGCTCTCTTCTCGAAGCGCGCGGTGAAGCGGCTGTTCCTTATAGGCGTTTTTGATATGCATATCGTTGTCGAACCTGGAGAAAAGCGTGATGATTTCTCCGAAATTTCTCGCATAATCGTAGGCGTTGTGTTCGAAACGGTCCTTGAAACCAGGCATCAGTCCTGACGACAGGAGTTCGCTTACCAAGGATTCATCGCCCCTTTGCGAGGCGAGGTGAAGCGGGGACTGTCCGTAGATGTTTTTGATGTATGGGGTGATATGGAGCTTGAAAAGTTGCATCTGCATGCTCGCGGTGCCGTATCTCGCAGCCTCATGCTGGAGATTTTCATTCTGGAAGTTGAGGCGGTGGGGATTGACACCGGCGTTCAAAAGGTGCGTGAGCACATCGGTTTTCTTGCTTCTCATGGCATGGAAGAGCGTGCTGTTTCCGAGTGCGTCCGTCGCATGGATGTCGGCACCACGCTCGATCAATATCTTGACGCAGTCGAGCGCGCCTTTCTCGGCGGCGAGCATCAAGGGGGTGATGCCTTTGTTGTTCCTTGCATTGACGGTGGCATCGGCATCAAGCAGTGTGCGCACAACTTCCTGTTCGCCCATGAGGGCCGCCAGGTGCAACGGGGTTTGGCCCCGCTTGCTCATCCTGTCGACATCGACACCTTTTTCGATCATATAATTGGTGAGTTCGAGCGATTTTTGGCGCACCGCATAAAAAAGACCATTTTGGCCATGCTTGTCCATCGCGCTCATGTCTGACGCGCTCAAGCTGTCATAGTCATTTTTTTTGATTGCCTTCAGCAGTGCTTTTCTCATAATCTCCACGGACATCACCTTTAATTAAAGCCTATCACATCGATAAAAAAAATACCATATTTTATATGGTATTTTTTTATGCGGCGTGAAAAATTATCTAACTGCTTCTTTGAGTACTTTGCCTGCTTTAAAGGCTGGAGATTTCTGTGCATCGATGTGAATTGGCGCACCGGTTCTTGGGTTGTGACCAACGCGTGGCTTGCGTTCGCGAACTTCGAAAGTTCCAAATCCGGTAAGAACAACTTTTTCTCCTCTTACCAAAGCTTCCTGGATCACATCAAGAGTTGCGTTCAATGCTGATTCCGCATCTTTTTTAGTAAGTCCTGAGGTCTCTGAAACTTTTGCAATCAATTCTGTCTTATTCATTCGATGAATTCCCTCCTTTTTTTTTTACCTTACGCTCATTATAGCAAGTCAAATAGCGGTTTGCAAGGATTTAAGCCAATTTTGAGAAAAATAATGGAAAAAATCCGGTTTCAGAAGCGGTATTCGGCCTTGGAATCCCTTGAAAGAAGGTCGGAAAGGGCTTTTCCGGGGGTGACGTGGTTGAAGACCACATCATAGATGGCATCGATGATCGGGGTCTCAATGGAGGCCTTATGGGCAAGATGATAGGCGGCTTCGGTGGTTCTTATCCCTTCGACGACCATCGTCATCGAGGCGAGGGTCGATTCCAAATCCTTGCCGCGGCCGATTTTATAGCCGGCTTGGAAGTTTCTTGAGTGTTCCGAGGTGCAGGTGACAATCAGATCACCGATTCCGCTTAGGCCGAAGAGCGTGTCGGTCGACGCGCCTTCATATTCATAGAGGCGTTCCATCTCCACAAGCGCTCTTGTCATGAACGCCGCGAGCGCGTTGTCGCCAAGACCCTGTCCCCGCATGATCCCCGCGGCGAGGGCGAAGATGTTTTTGAGGGAGCCGCCGAGTTCGACACCCTTTAGGTCCGTGGACGAATAGACTCTGAAATAGGTCTTGTTGTGGAAAAGGGATTGGACATAAAGCGCCGCTTCTTCGTTCTCGCTCGCACTTGTCAGGGCGGTCGTCATGCCGCGGATGACTTCTTCCGCATGAGAAGGCCCCGAAAGGGTGACGAAGTCCTTGAGGTATTTTTCCGGCATGAGTTCCATGAATATCTCACTGATTCTTTTGAAAGTCAGCGGTTCGATACCCTTGGCGGCGTTGATGATGGTCTTTTCGGTATTGATATGGGGGAGTGCCGATTTTATGGCGCTTCTGAGCACTTTCGTCGGCACGACGAAAAGGAGGGTGTCGGCATGGTCCATCGCCGCTTTGATATCGGTGGTGGCCTTGATGCTTTCCGGGATGTATTCATTGAGTTGGATACAGATGTGCAATTCGTTGATCTTCTCGACAATCTTGGAATCGATGTCATAGACAAGGACATCGTGGTTGTTGTCGGCGAGGACCTTGGAAAGGGCGAGTCCCCAGGAACCGCCGCCGATGATGGAAATTTTCATCTCAATCACGCTTTCTAAGGATTATTTTGATTGGCGTGCCTTCGAAATCGAAGGCTTCCCTCAATTTGTTCTTGATGTAGCGTTCATAGCTGAAATGCATCCACTCGGTATTGTTGACAAATAGCACGAAAGTCGGGGGTTTGACCGATACCTGCGTGGCGTAATACGCTTTCACGACACCACCGTTATGGCTTTTGGGCGGATTCATGTGGAAGGCATCGGAGATGACATCGTTGAGTACCGAAGTCTGAACGCGTCTGGTATAGTGGTCATAGACTCTGTTGATGACGGGAAAAAGCGTATTGACGCGGGCTTTGGTCAATGCGGACAAAAAGATGATGGGGGCATAAGACAGAAACTTGAAGTGCGCGCGGATTTCTTCTTCCCAGAGGTTCATCGTCCGTGTGTCTTTTTCGACCAGGTCCCATTTGTTGATGACGATGATGACGCCGCGGCCCTCTTCATGGGCATAGCCGGCGATTTTCTTGTCCTGTTCGCGGATGCCGGTCTCGGCATCGATCAAAATAAGGCTGATGTCGCTTCTTTCAATGGCGGAGAGTGCTCTGAGCACACTGTATTTTTCCGCGCTTTCATACACCTTGCCGCGTTTTCGCAGTCCGGCCGTGTCGATGACGACATATTCCTGGCCGTCTTTCTCGAAAATCGAGTCGACCGCGTCCCTTGTCGTCCCTTCGACTTCGCTCACAATCACCCTATTCTCACCGAGCAGGGTGTTCATGAGTGAGCTCTTGCCGACATTCGGTCGGCCGATGAGGCAGAATTTGATGGTGTCCTCCTCATAGGGTTCGGGGACGCTTTCGGGAAGGTGGGCTGTGACTTCATCCAAAAGGTCGCCGACACCGACGCTGTGGGCGGCGCTGACAGCGACGGGGTCGCCCAGACCGAGTGCGTAGAATTCATAGAGGTTGTCCTTCTGCGAGACGTCGTCGACTTTGTTCACGGCGACAATCACGGGTTTGTCGGCCCGGTATAAAATTCTCGCCACCATGGAGTCCTCTTCGGTGATGCCGGTCTTGACGTCCACCACAAAAATGATGACATCGGCTTCCTCGATGGCGATTTCCGCCTGGGATTTTATGTCATGAACAAAAGGGGCATCGTCAAAGTCGATGCCCCCGGTGTCGATGAGATTGAAATGTCTTGTCAGCCACTCCGCCTTGGCGTAGATGCGGTCGCGGGTGAGTCCGGGGGTTTCATCGGTAATGGAGAGTCTTTTACCGATAATGCGGTTGAACAGGGTGCTTTTGCCGACATTCGGTCTGCCGACAATGGCAACGTTTGGGATCATGACGAGCCCCCCTTGTTTTCATGTATGATTATTTTTTGAAGTCCTTGAGCTTGTCGGCGAAGAGTTCGCCGAGTGTCTGGGACTGGTCTTCCTTGTTCTCGCTTTTGAGGTGCTTCTTGAATTCGTCTCTGATTTTCTTTTCATCATAGGTTTTCTTGCTGATGACCATCTGCCATCTCTTGGGATCGAATTTCAGGACGGTCGCGTTGATGACATCGCCTTCTTTGACGACATCGGTCACTGACTCGGTCCGCTTGTCCTGAAGCTCACCGATCGGCAAAAACGCATAGACGCCCTGTACTTCCACAAGGGCTCCGTTGGACTGGATTTCCTTGACTTCACCGGTGATGCTTTCACCGGGTTTGACCTTGACATCTTGCCAGGGATTGTATTCGAGGTGTTTCTTGGAGAGCTGCATCCGCTGGTTTTCGGGATCGATTGAAAGAATCTGCGCCTCGATCTCGTCGCCGACGGAGACCTCACCGGCAAGGTTGAAACGGGGGTTCCAGGAATAATCGTTTTTGTTGATGATGCCGGCGACATCCTTCTCGACTTCGACAAGGATTCCGAACTTCATCTTCTTGACGACTTTGCCTGTGACCTTGTCGCCGACTTCATGCTTCTCGGCGAATTTCTCCCAAGGCGTCTTTTGGAGGGCTTTCATCGAAAGACTGCGCTTTTGTTTGTTGACATCGATGACCATGACTTCGACTTCCTGTCCTTCTTTCAAGAGATCGCTCGGTTTGCCGATCTTATGATGGGACATCTCGGAGATATGCAGAAGTCCTTCGACTTCGCCGAAACGGATGAAGGCGCCATATGGCATGAGCTTCGAGACGGTTCCTGTCAGAACGTCACCCTTCTGGATGTTTTCGAGTTCCTTTTCTTTTTCTTTTTTCTTTTCTTCTTTGAGGACAGCCTTGTGAGAGACCACGATGCGTTTACGGCTGATTTCGATCAGTTTGACCTCGAGGGTCTTGCCGACATACTGGCTCAGATCCTCCGTATAGGAAAGACTCACCTCGCGGGCGGGCATGAACATATCGATGCCGTAGGCGCGAACGACCAGTCCACCCTTGTTATGCTCCTTGACCACCGCTTCGAAAGTCTCGTCATTTGCGAATTTGTTCTGCAGGTCTTCAAAAATCTCAGTCTTCTCGATTTCGATTCTTGAAAGTAAAAGGACACCGGCCTCGTCATCTTTTTTCTTGACGACCGCTTCGATCTCATCGCCTTCCTTGACGACATCGTGACAGCTTGCGACATCCTTGGTGGTGAGGTTGTCCCGGTAGATGGTTCCTTCAGTCGAATAACCGACATCGACGATGACCTCGTTATCCTTCACCTGATAGACGGTCCCCTTGACCGTGCTTCCTTCTTCAATGTTCTTAAAGTTCATGTTTATCTTCCTCTCTGACTTTTGCTTCTATGGTTTTGACCACATCCGGAATATCCATGTCGGATGTATCGATGATGATCGCATCTTCCGCCGGTCTGAGCGGACTTTCTTCCCTGTTGGTATCGAATTCGTCCCGTCTGATGATTTCTGCTTCCAAATCCTCAAGCGGGATGTGGATGCCGTATTTCGCGTTTTCAAGAAAACGTCTTTTGGCCCGTGTGGCGACATCGGCGGTCAGGAAAAATTTGTAGTCGGCATCGGGAAGAACGTGATAGCCGATATCCCTTCCATCCATGACGAGGTTACGATCTTGTGCCATCTCGCGTTGGCGTTGGACCAGCTTTCGTCTCACCTCGCGGTGCGACGATACCACTGAGACATTGTTCGAGACTTCACGTGACCGGATTTCGTTGTCTACAGGGCGATTGTCCATAAATAAGACGCCGTCTTTATAATCAAAGGTCGTTTGATCAAGAAAATCGAAGGCGTCTTCATCGTTCAAATCAACATTGAGTCTCATCGCTTTAAGCGTGATTGCACGATACATCGCGCCGGTGTCTATGTAGGTGTACCCGAAGCGTTCGGCAACCAGTTTGGCGATGGTGCTTTTTCCTGCGCCGGCGGGGCCGTCGATGGCTATTTGTACTGTGGACATCAGATCACCTCTTCAAAAATCATTCCTATTATAACACAAACAGGCTTTTTTCAATAATACTATTTTATGTTATTTGGTAAGATAAATCAAAGGATATTCCCTATTTAAAACAAATCGTCTCAACCAAATTAATCCTTGCGGATGTAAGCGCTTTTTGTTATACTCTTTACAAGTCTGATAAACTTGACAAACACTGATTAATCCTGGGAGGATGCTTATGACAAGTTTCTTGTTCATCGCACTGACATTCGGTATCATAGCACTGTTGTACGCCACCGTACTTTTTTACAAAATCAAACGGATTGAAAAAGGCAATGCGCGTGTCATTGAAATCTCGGGCTACATCCGCGAAGGCGCGATGGCCTTTATGGCAAGACAATATAAGATTTTATCCCTGTTTGTCCTCATCCTGTTTTTCGTTATCGGTTTCTTCATCAGTTTCCAGACCGCTGGCGCTTTCGCTTTTGGCGCATTTTTGAGCGGTTTCGCCGGTTACCTCGGTATGAGAGGCGCCGTCGCAGCAAATTCACGAACCGCCACAAGCGCTCAAGACGAGGGAATGAACAAGGCGCTCGATATCGCCTTCTCCGGCGGTGCGGTCATGGGCATGGCCGTGGTCGGACTCGGACTGAGCGGCCTGATTCTCTATTATCTTTTCGGAACCCATGTCCTCGGCTACGGCATCGAGGAGATGGCACGCGTATTGACCGGTTTCGGACTCGGTGCTTCAAGCATCGCTTTGTTCGGCCGAGTCGGCGGTGGTATCTATACGAAGGCGGCTGATGTCGGTGCCGACCTTGTCGGCAAGATCGAAGCCGGTATTCCTGAAGATGATCCCAGGAACCCCGCGGTCATCGCCGACAACGTCGGCGACAACGTCGGTGATGTGGCCGGAATGGGTGCGGACCTCTTCGAATCCTATGTCGGGTCGATTATCGCCGCGATTACCCTTGGCGCTTTCTTAGAGGGCGCGGGCGGCGACCTTTTCCCTATCCAGGGCGCGCTTTTCCCTATTTTTCTGGCGACATTCGGCATCATCGCGGCGATACTTGGTACCATGACAATCAGGACCAAAGAAGCCGATGAACCCCACAAGGTTCTGAAAAAAGGTACCTATGTTGCCGGTTTCCTTTTCATCGTCTTCACACTCTTTTTGACCTGGTATTATGTCAGCGAAGGCTTTTTCGTGAATTACGGACCCTTCTTCGCGATCATCGCCGGATTGTTCGTCGGTATCGTCATCGGCCTGATCACCGAGGTCTATACCTCGAGCGATTATAAGCGTGTTCAGAAAATCGCCGAACAGAGCGAGACGGGTCATGCGACCAACATCATCGGCGGCCTTTCGATCGGTATGGAATCGACCGCGATTCCAATCTTGCTGATCGGCGGTGTGATCATGATTGCCTATGAAGTCGCCGGGCTTTACGGAATCGCGCTCAGTGCGGTTGGCATGCTTGCCACAACGGGCATGACCATCGCCATCGACGCTTACGGACCGATTGCGGACAATGCCGGCGGTATCGCTGAAATGGCCGGGATGGGACCCGAAGTTCGGGCCATCACCGACAAACTCGACAGTGTCGGCAACACGACCGCCGCCATCGGCAAGGGCTTTGCCATCGGCAGCGCGGCACTCACATCACTCGCGTTGTTCAGTGCTTTCGTCCAAGCGGCCGGACTGACAGCCATCGACATCACCAATCCCAGGGTGATCATCGGCATTCTGATCGGCGCGATGCTTCCGTTCCTGTTCAGTTCCCTCACCATGAGCAGTGTCGGAAGGGCCGCTGGCAAGATGATCGACGAGGTCAGGCGCCAGTTCAAGGAAATCCCCGGTATCATTGAAAGGACGGCCAAACCCGATTATGCGCGTTGTGTCGATATATCGACCAAAGCCGCGCTCAAAGAGATGATTGCGCCGGCGATTCTCGCCATCGCCTCACCGTTGCTGGTTGGTTTCCTGCTCGGTGCCGAAGCCCTCGGCGGATTGCTTGCAGGCGCACTCGCCAGTGGCATCAGCATGGCGATCTTCATGGCCAACAGCGGCGGCGCATGGGATAATGCGAAGAAGTTCATCGAAGAAGGCCACCACGGCAACAAGGGCGGTTTCGCCCACAAGGCCAGCGTCACCGGTGATACGGTCGGCGACCCCTTCAAGGACACAAGCGGTCCCTCGATCAACATCCTCATCAAACTCATGACCATCATCGCGCTGGTGTTTGCGGCATTGTTCGGTACGGGCATCATCTCCTGATCATAAAAGCACTCCACAAAAAAATCATATCACGCGATGATATGATTTTTTTATTCTGGCAGTTCGACAAGACGCTTCGCCATGAAAATATCCGGCTTGTGAAAACCGTTCACATCAGGCAAAACCCCGACAATGCGGAAGTCGAGTTTCTCATAAAAACTGTAAGGATGATGACCGGTGTTTTGGATGTTCCTGATTTTTTCGAAAGTGTTTTCGAAGAGGTCGCCTTCACTGAGGCTTGTCGAGAACGTCTCGTCATCGGTGCCGAGATAGAGGATGATGCCCCCTTCTTTCCTGACCATGTTCTCCAGGTAATGAACCAGCATTCTGCCGATTCCCTTCCGGCGGTGGTCGACATCGACGATAAGGGGATGGAGCTCATAACCGGTCGTGCCGTATTCCGCTACAGCGCCGATGAACCCGAGCAAGGCTGTTTCCTCGACAGCGCCAAAGAGCATCCCGGTATCGATCAGGCGGTCGATTTCCGATTTCGCATCCTCGCCGGGATAGTTATCGGGCCAGGTATCTTCAAGCAGCGTGCGGGCCTGGTCATAAATCAGGGTATTGCGTCTGATGGGTATGATTTCAATCATATGCATACCTCCTATAATCCTCAACTCAATCATAGCACAAGAAAGCGTTCAGGCAAATAAAAAACGACCCGCGTTATCGCGTGGCCGCTTCGTTTTCGGTGGAGCTTGTCTGTTTTTGATTCAGATGTTTGCGGATGGCATGATAGATGACGATCGAGAGCTTGATGATGATGAGAACAAGCAGGATGAAAAAGCTGATGTCCTGAGCCACGGTTGAGCCGTCGACGACGATTCTTCTTGCGAGGAACCCTTCGACCGCGAAATTTCCCTGTGTGCCTTCAAGCTGATAGAACTGCGATAAGAAGGTGAATTTGGAGAGGATGAGCAGGCCGACGCCATAGATCAAGGTAAGCGGCTTTTCCTTTTTCAAAAGCGCAAGCAGAAGCGTGAAGACAAAAATCAGTGTCATGACGGGGAAATAGGTGAATGACCGGTCCTGTCCGACATACTCGATGTCGATGGCGACAATATTACGGCTGATTTCGACGGTGCTCGCGGTACTTTCGCCATTCAGCGGAAAGAGCGCGGTGAAAAGAAGCTGCAGGATCAACAAGGCGAAAAGCACAATCAGGTCCTTGTGGAAAGCATTGAGTTTTGTCATGAAAATACCTACTTTCGATTTCATTCAACTCACGGGGCTTTGGTTTTCACGATGCGTGTCTATTCTATCATGGCACCATTTCATGTCAAACCGCTTTTTGAAGTAAACGGTTTTATTGGTAAAACCGAAAATGGCGGCTGCGCATACCATAGTGCGCCTATCGAGTGGTCCATAGATTTTGTAAGCGCTTAATCATTTTTTTCTCTTTGCCTTGAGTCTTGTCCGCTGACGGTTCTTTTCCGCGATGACATGCAGCTTTTTCAGCTCATGGGGCTTAAGCAGCCGCGCCTCGCCTTTCGATAAACCCTCCAAGGTGATGATGCCGAAGCGGATCCGCTTCAGTTTGATCACGTCATGGCCGAGATGTTCGAAGATTCTGCGGATATGGCGATATTTGCCTTCAGTGACGACCAGGTTGAATTTCGAGGTTTCTTTTTCTTTCATATAGGTCATGTTGTAGATTCTAGCGGGTGCGGTTTTCTGTCCGTCAAGACGGATGCCCCGTTCGACCTTTTTGGAGGTCGGTTTGCGGACGAAACCCTTGACTGTGACTTCGTATTCCTTCTCGATACGGTTGCTCGGATGGATCATCCGCTGGGTGAAATCGCCGTCGTTGGTGAGAATGAGGACGCCCGAGGTGTCGTAGTCGAGTCTTCCGACCGGAAAAATCCGAGCGCTTGTATCGATGAAGTCAGTGACGGTCCGTCTGTTTTTCTCATCATCGACGGTCGAAATGGTGCCTTCTGGTTTGTAGAAGACATAGTATTCTTTTTCCTCGATGGTGATCGGCTTGTCATCGACTGAAATCGTATCTTTGTAGCTTGCTTTCGTTCCGAGGGTCTTGACGACGTCTCCGTTCAGCTTGACCCGACCCTCTTCAATCAGGGTTTCCGCTTTTCTGCGGGAACAAAGCCCGCTTTGTGCAATGATCTTCTGAATCCGTTCCATGGTATTCCTCCTAGGATTCCCTACTGATCCTCTTCCGTTACCGGCTCGACAAGCAGATGGACATACTTGATCCGCCGTTCCCTGATTTCCTTGATGACGAACTTGAGATGGTACCACTTGGTATCTTCCGCATGGTCATAGGTGACCATGGGTTGTTTCATGGTGAAGGTCATGTCGACCTCCGGGAGCGCTTCAAACTGTTCGAAAAGGTAGCTTCCGAGCGTCTTTTCTTCCTTGTCCGGCGGCGTGCCGAGATTCAGTTCCTCGAACAAGTCGCCGAGTTCGATATCGGCGTTGACCCCGTATTCATGCTTGTTGACCTGCTTGAGATATTCGTCATCGATATCGTCGTGTTCGTCATAAATCTCGCCGACAAGTTCTTCGAGCGCGTCTTCCATGGTGACGATTCCGCTCGTGCCGCCGAATTCGTCGCTGACGACGGCGATATGGGTGTTCTCGCGCTGCAGTGTCTCGATGAGGGTGTCGGCCCGCATTGATTTGGAGACGAAAATCGGTGGTTTCATGATCGCGGAGACTTCGACGGGCTCTTTCTTGATCAGACAGGTGAAGAAATCCCTTTCGTTCAGGATTCCGATGATCTTGTCTCTGTCTTTTTCATAGACCGGAATTCTTGAGAACTGGTGTTCGAAGAATTTCTCCCGGATACTCTCAACGTCCTCTTCAACCTCGACGGCGATCATGTCGACCCGGGGGGTCATAATCTCATAGACGTGTTTCTCACCGAGTTCGAGCACACTTTGAAGCATTTCGGCTTCCTCTTCGTCGATCGACCCTTCTTCTTCCATGGTGTCGATGATGGTTTCGAGTTCATCCTCGCTCACACTGATGGTCACACGGTTGTCTTCCTTCAGGAAGATGTTTTTGATCTTCAGGAAGAACCAGACCACCGGTTTCATCAATTTCATGAAAACAAAGAGCACACCGCTGATTCTGATGGCGATCTCATCGGAATGCATTTTCGCGAAACTTTTGGGAATGATCTCCCCGAAAATGAGGATGATGGTGGTCATCACGACGGTATTGAATATCGCCACCATGGTCTCCTGGTCGATGAATATCCTCGCGAAAACACCCGCACTGATGGTGGCGAGGGCGACGTTCGCAAGGTTGTTTCCAACGAGGATGGTGGTCAAAACGCGGTCGAATCGTTCGTGAATCCAGTAGGCTTTCTTGCTGCCTTTGCGGTTTTCTTCGATATAGTTTCTGATTCTTATCGGATTGATGGAAGAAAAGACCGTCTCGCTCATGGAGAAGAAACTCGAGATCATCAACAGCGCGACCAGTAGGACGAGACTTATCGGCGGCACGTTAGACAGTGCCGACAACAATTCGGGAATATCCAATAGAATTCACTCCTCTTAAGCTTTCGTACTGTATTTTCCGGTATGGGTGTTGATGACGATCTTGTCGTTTTCATTGATGAAAAGCGGGACCTGCAGTTTATAACCGGTTTCGACAACCGCATCCTTGGTGGCGTTCGATACGGTGTTGCCCCGCACACCGGGGACCGTCTCGGTCACCGTCAGGGTTACTTTTTCAGGCAGTTCGACACCGAGCACTTCGCTTTCGAACATGATGACATTGACATCCATGCCCTCGATGAGGAAGTTCTTCTCGTATTCGATTTGCGAGATATTGATTTCGAGCTGTTCATAGGTCTGTGAGTCCATGAACACATAGTTTTCGCCTTCGGCGTAGATGAATTGCATCGGTTTTTTTTCGATCATCGCGGTCTGGACCTTCTCACCGGCACGCCATGTCTTTTCTGTGATGGCGCCGGTTCTCAGGTTCTTGAGTTTGCTGCGGACAAAGGCGCTGCCTTTGCCTGGTTTGACGTGCTGGAATTCGAGAATCTGATAGATATTGCCTTCATGTTGTATGGTCTGTCCGGTCTTGAAGTCGTTGCTTGTAATCATGTTAATCACCTCTAGGTTATATACTATACATTGTTTTTGGTTCTTTGTCTATTTATTTTCAAACCAGGCCGTCTCGGTCAGCTTGTTGAAGCCACTAATCACCTCTTTGAAAACAAACCGGACTTTCTGTTTCTTCAGTCCCTGAAGCAAAATCATATCCGCGCTTGTCCGTTCACCGAGGACTTTGAAACTCACCTCGTTGATGGTCGCCCCCTTTGAAATCTTGCGGAGCGTCGAGATGCTTGTGCCGAGCAGTTCGATATCCTTCGTCCCGTTTTTACCGATATTGAAGATCTCCACATGGGAGACATCCTGAAAAAGAATCATCGCGGCGCCCGTTTTCATCGCTTTTTGCTCGTAGTTTTCGGGGTGATCCGGTTTTAAGTCGATGTGGGAAAGATGGAACACCACGTGCCGTTGCTCGAAAAACCGCACCCTTTCGATATCGGTATTATATAATAGGATGTCGTTCAGATAGCCGGGGGTGAGATACTTGTACTCATCGTGATAACTCTCGAGCAAGTTCGCGGTCACGGGATTGAGCGAAGGCGTGAGTTCTTGAATCTGGACGCCTTCCGGCTCGAAGAAAAGCTTGTAAGGTCGTTTGTTTTGTTCGAAGTGCCCTTCGCAGGTGAGAATCATCTTGAGCACATTGAGATTGTCCTCGTAATGCGGCAGTCTGATCTTGAAGGTCGTTTTCGCGCCCTTGATGACCAGGGTGTTCTTCTTCGAAAGTCTCGCTTTGCGGATATCACCATAAAAAAGAAGACGCCACCTTTTCAAACTGTTTTGCATCGCCATAGCATCATGGGTGAGCAACACCTTGTGTGCGGTCTTATGATGTATCTTCCCAAGAGGCAGCAAGAGAAGCGGCACACTCAGAACCGCCAGATAGTCGATGACGAAAAAGGACGTCGGGACGATACCGAAAAACTCCAAACCGTAATAGACAGAAGCAAGTGCGAATAAAAGAAGCATCACACGGTACTTGCGTTTCAGCCTGATCCGCTTATGGAAGACCCGGTAACCGGAAATCGGCTTGTTTCTTTCCTTGAGATACTCACGCATCACTTTCTTCATTTCATTCCCCTACCTTATCCCATGAATAATCCGACGACAATCACACTCGCCACCGCACCCAAAAAGGGCAGGAAAAGCGCCCGGAACCATTGTCTTTTCCGATGTGGGTCATGCCTGTGATGCGTCAGATTCAACACAATGACTGTGATAATGAAAAGCGGCCAAAGCGATAGCCCGAGTGTCATCAACACTTCACCCAATGTTTCAAAATCCGCTTGTTCGAGTCTGAAACCGTAGGCGAAAGCGACGATCATCAAAAATCCAACCGCAAAGCCACATATGTATGGATAAAAACGATTCAGCACTGTCATCTCATCCACCCTGTCTGGATATATTCAAGTACGCTTATTATAGCATACCGCGCCCAATTTCAAAACGGTTAATTTGCGGATAAATAAATTGACAAGGCCCGGCGTGGTGATTATAATGGCTTTGAACAGAGGTGATGAAATGGAGATATTCCTAACCTACATCCTTCCGGTGTTGCTCGGTCTCACGATCGGTTATCTGCTCATCGGAAGAAAAAAGGTCGCAAAGGACAGCATCGAAGTCCTCGACCCGGAGACTTTCAAAAAAAACATGCGCAAGGGCCAACTGATCGACATCAGGAAACCCGAGGATTTCAAGAAAGACAGAATCAAAGGCGCCAGGAACTTCAGCGTCGGCTACCTCAAAAGCAAGAACCAGACAAAAGTCCGCAGGGACATCCCGTTATATCTTTACTGCGACAATGGGAGAAAATCCCTGAGAGCCGCCAGGAAGCTCGCGAAGAAAAACTACAAAAAAATCTATGTCCTCGCAGGCGGTAAAAACGCATACGACCAGAAAAAAGATGTTCGATGAACATCTTTTTATGTGCCCGAATCGGTCAGTTCGATCTTCTCGAACCGGATCGAGCTGATTTCGCCCCGGGCACTTTCAATCCGCAGATGAAGGCCCGCCTCTTCGCGTCTGACCTGGAGGTCGTGGATTGTGGTAAGTCCGTTTCCGACCGTACTTGCCGACAGCGCGTAGGCTTTCACACCGCGGAGTGTCAGATGGACCACCGTGTCCTTCTCGAGCGACGGATTGTTTCTCGAAAGAATCTTCATCGTCAGAACCGCAACCGGTTCGGAAAGTGAGATTTTCTCGAGGGTTCCCTCGTGAAAAACCGGTGGACCGCCGAGCTTCTTTGCGAGTTTGGTCATCTTGACCGCTTCCAACTGATACATGGGTTCACCTGCCTTCAACCCAATTATAATCGGTGTTCGAAGCCGTGACAAGTCAAAATCTGAAACCTTTCGGCTCGAAGCGTTTCTTGTTGCGTAAAAGCCGCTGATAAAGCGCGGGCGGCATGGTTGAGGGATCGACGTACTTGGACAGTGGCGCGCCCTTTTTCATTTTCTGGATGAAGTCCGGATCGACAAGCATCGCGAAACCGACCGCGAAGAGGTCGTAGCCGAGCGCGGCCGCATCATCAAACGCATCCAGGCTCGAAAGACCGCCCGCGCCCATCAGGGGAACCGCCTTGTTAAGAACGCCTTGGATTTTTTTGACAATCGGCTCCTTGTCCGAAGGGTCGTTCAACGGTGTCTGATTGTAGGCGCCAAGAGAGACATGGAGATAATCGAGGGACTTGTTTCTGAGTTGCTTCACAAGCCAGAGTGTGTCATCGATGGTGATGCCGTCTTCTTCGAGTTCCTCGGGGGAGAAACGGTAACCGATGATGAACGGTCCCTCCGCATGCGTTTCGATGACTGCGTTCGCCGCATCGATGACCTCGTCGATGAACCGGAACCGCTTCTCGCGGCTACCGCCGAATTCGTCATCCCGACGGTTCGAATGGGATGAGAAGAACTGCTGGAGGAGATAGGTGTTCGCGCCGTGCAGCTCAATGCCGTCGAAGCCGGCATCGATGGCGCGTCTCGTGGCGGCGGCGAAATCATCGACCGTCTGGCCGATTTCCTCCTTGGTCATCGCCCTTGGGGTGAGAAAGCCTTCACGCGGCGCCTTGACGGCACTCGCGGAAACAATCCTGGTCTTATCCTCATAAAGCCCGGGTTCATTCATGCGCCCGCCGTGGTGGAGCTGGGCGATGGCGAGACTGCCTTCGTCCTTGATGGCATCCACAAGCGTGCGCATCGGTTCGATGAAGGTATCGTTTTTAAGCGTGATCTGGCGTGGGAAGGCCTGGGCGTTTTCATTCACACTGATGGCGGCAGTGATGACCATGCCAAGATCCTTCGCGCGAATCCGGTAGTAATCGAGCTCCGCTTTTGAAGGTGTCAGGTCCTCATTACCGCTGTAGGTGGTCATCGGGGCAAGCGCGATCTTGTTTCTCATGGGTGCGCCGCCGATGGCGGTGCTGTCAAATAACTTCATATCACATTCTCCTTTTTTCAAGGTTATTATAGCATCCGGCGCCCCGGGCCGCAAAAATAGTGCTGAACTTTGATAAGGTAGCGTTTTCATTTTCTCTTTTCTTTTCCATTTATTGATGTATAATAGTCAATGTATGGTTTTAGAAAGGACTGATACTATGGACAGAAGCTACAAAGCCGAACCCTACAGAATCAAGGTTGTCGAAACCATCAAAGAGACAACCAGAGAAAAACGGGAGATTCTTCTTGAAAACGCCGGATTCAATCCTTTCGCCCTGAGAAGCGAAGATGTCTATATCGACCTTCTCACCGATTCAGGCACCGGCGCGATGAGCGACAGACAATGGGGTGCGCTCATGCACGGCGATGAGGCCTACGCCGGTTCGAGAAGCTTCTACCGCTTGGAAGGCGTCGTCAAACACATCACCGGTTACAAATATTTCATTCCCGCCCATCAGGGAAGAGGAGCCGAACAGGTCGCCCTCCCGCAGTTCGTCCATAAGAAGGGCATGTTTTTCATCTCCAACATGCATTTCGACACAACCCGCGCCCATGTCGAGATTGCCGGCGCACGGGCCATCGACTGTGTGATCGAGGAATGTTTCGATACCGAGACCCACCATCCTTTCAAAGGAAACTTCGACCTCCCGAGGCTTAAACATCTCATCGATGAGAAAGGCAAAGACAATATCGCCGGCATCATCCTGACCATCACCAACAATTCATCCGGCGGACAACCCGTCAGCATGGCCAACCTCAAAGAAACCGCGGCCATTGCGAAGAAACACAAAATCCCTGTCATCATCGACGGCGCACGCTATGCCGAGAACGCCTATTTCATCAAACAAAGAGAAAAAGGCTACGAAAACAAAAGTATCCTCGAAATCGCCCGTGAAACCTTCGAACTCGCCGACATCTTCCTCATGAGTGCGAAAAAGGACGGTCTTTCCAATATCGGCGGCATCATCGCCATCAAAGACAACGAAAAACTCTTTGAAAAATGCCGTTCGTCCGTGGTACCACTCGAAGGCTTCCCGACCTACGGCGGAATGACCGGCCGGGACATGGAGGCCCTTGCGGTCGGACTCGAAGAGGCGCTTGACGAGGATTATCTCGCCCACAGGATCGACCAAGTCCGATATCTGGGCGACAAACTGCGCGATGCCGGGGTCCCCATCCAGTATCCCACCGGCGGTCACGCCGTCTTTGTCGACTGCAAAACTTTCGTTCCACACATCCCATACCATCAGTTCCCGGCGCAAAGCGTCGTCAACGCCCTTTATCTTGAAACCGGCGTCCGCGCCGTCGAGATCGGTTCTTTCCTGCTCGGGCGCGACCCCGACACAAATGAGAACCTCGAAAGCCCTCTCGAACTGATGCGCCTCACCATCCCTAGAAGAACCTATACCTACAAACATCTCGATGTTGTCGCTGATGGCGTCATCAGTGTCTATGGATACCGGGACAAACTGAAAGGTCTCACCTTCACTTACGAACCCCCGGTGCTAAGGCACTTCACGGCTAAACTGAAACCCGTATAAAAAAAGCGCATCGCGCTTTTTTTGTGATACAAATTTTTCCGCTTTTTTTCCGTATAACTGTTGTTGTGAAAACGCTCACATGTTATAATCAAAATTGTTGTTGAAACTATTACCGACAGGAGGACATTATGAGCAAAAAGATACTGGCAATCAACCCGGGTTCCACCAGTACAAAGATTGCCGTTTTTAATGATGAAGCATGCATTTTCAAAAAGACAATTAGACACCAGACCGAGACCATCAACCAGTTCGAGAATGTCATTGACCAATATGACTTCCGCAAGAAAGCCATCCTAGACACCCTCAAAGCGGAGAACATCGATATCGAAACCCTCGATGGCGTCGTCGGACGGGGCGGAATGCTCAAACCCGTCGAAAGCGGCACTTACGAAGTCAACGATGCGATGATCGAATACATCAAGAAAGCACCGCGCGGCGAACACGCCTCGAATCTTGGCTGCGTGATCGCCAAGGAAATCGCCGACCAACAGAACCTCAGAAGTTTCATCGTCGACCCCGTCGCGGTCGATGAGATGCACGATATCGCCCGCTACACCGGCATGCCTGAAATCAAAAGAGACAGCCTCTTTCATGCGCTCAACCAGAAGGCCGTGGCCCGCAAGGCGGCGAAAGATATCGGCAAGCCCTATGAGAAACTGAATCTGATCATCGCCCATCTCGGCGGTGGCATCAGCATCGGCGCTCACGAGAAAGGGTATGTCATCGATGTCAACAACGCTTTGGACGGCGATGGCCCGATGAGTCCCGAACGCAGTGGAAGCGTACCGATGGGCCCCCTATACAAAATGTGCTTCAGCGGCGAATACACCCTCGATGAAATCAAGCGTAAAAACTATGGCAAAGGCGGACTCGTCGCACACCTTGGAACCAATGACGGTTTCGAGATCGAGCGCCGCATCAAATCAGGCGATGAGAAGGCCTTATTCATCTACAAGGTGATGTGTTATCAGATCGCCAAAGAAATCGGCAGTTGCGCCACGGTGCTCAAAGGCGATGTGGATGCGATCATCCTGACCGGTGGCCTCGCTTATGACAAGCTGCTGGTTGATGAGGTCACTAGCCGCACCGGATTCATTTCGGATATCCTCGTCTACCCCGGTGAGGATGAGATGGAGAGTCTCGCTTTGGGAGCCCTGCGCGTCCTCAACAATGAAGAAACCTCAAAAACTTACAAGTAGGTGAACTATCATGATCAAAACGATGAATGAACTCACACAAAGGGCCAAGGCCATCGTGACCAAAACCCTCGTGGTCGCTCTGGCCAACGACGATGCCGTCATGGAAGCGGTCGAACTCGCCCGCAAGGACAACATCATCAGCGCCGTGCTGGTCGGTGACGAGAAAAAGATCAGAACCACCGTCGAAGCCCTCGGCTATGACATGAAAAACTATGAGACCATCCACGAATCAGACACAAAGGAAGCCTGCAGAAGGGCAGTCGCGCTTGTCAGCGAGAACGACGGATATTTCCTGATGAAAGGCAACGTCGACACCGCAACGATTCTGAAGGCGGCCCTGGATAAGGATATCGGTCTTAGAACCGCCAACAGACTTTCCCACGTCACCGTCATGGAGACGAAAAATTATCACAAGCTCTTCTTGATGACCGATGGTGCGATGAACATCGAACCGGATGTCGATGTGAAACAGGAAATCATCGAAAATGCGACCACCATTGCCCAATCAATCGGGATTGACAGACCCTATGTCGGCTGTCTTGCGGCCGTCGAGAAAATCAACCCGAAGATGCAGGCCACACTCGATGCGGCTGAACTGAAAAAACGCAGCGAGAACGGTATCATCAAGGCCGTTGTGGACGGCCCGTTCGCCCTTGACAACGCCATCAACAAAGAAGCGGCCATCACCAAGGGCATCACTTCCAAAATCGCCGGCGATGTCGATATCCTACTGATGCCGATGATCGAAGCCGGCAACATCTTCTACAAAGCGATGATGTTCCTCGCAGACGCCAGAAGCGCAAGCGTCATCGCCGGGGCGAAAAAACCCATCGTCCTCACTTCCCGCGCCGATTCGACCGAATCAAAATACCACTCGATTGCCCTGTCCGCACTCGTAGCGGACCTAAAATAAGAAAAAGGAGCTCTATATGGCTAAAAAAAGCGATTTCACGAATGAAGTGTTCTCCTACACGAACGAAGGTTTTGAGCAAATCATCTATTTCCACAACAAGGAGACCGGACTCAAAGGAATCACCTGTATCCACGACACACGCTTAGGTCCATCCTGCGGCGGGACACGTTTCTTCGACTACAAAAGCGAGGAAGAAGCCCTTTACGATGTCACCCGCCTCGCCAAGGGAATGACTTATAAGAATGCGGCCGCCGGCCTCGACATCGGCGGATGCAAAAACGTCATCATCGGCGATCCGAAGAAACTCAAGGACGAAGCGTTCATGCGTTCTTACGGACGTTATATCCAAAGCCTCAACGGCCGCGTATACACCGGCCAGGATATGAACATGACCCTCAAGGACTGCGAGTACATGGACAGAGAGACCGACTATGTCTCAGGCGTTTTAAGAAAAGGCGCCGGAAGCACCACCATCCTGACTGCGAAAGGCACCTATGTCGGCATGCTCGCCGCTGCGAAAAAGAAACTCGGCCAGGACAACCTCGACAATCTGACCATCGCTTTCCAGGGCGTCGGTTCCGTCGTCAAAGAAATGGTCCAACATCTCAAGAAACATGATCTTCGCAGAATCTACTTCACCGACATCGATGAAACGAAAATCAAAGAGTTCAAAGAACTCATGCCCCTCGCGATCTATGTCGAGCCAGACGAGATTTACGGTAAGAAAGCCGACATCTTCTCGCCGAACGCGATCGGCGCCATCATCAATGATGACACCATCCCACAACTGTGCTGCTCGATCATCGCGGGCGCAGCCAACAACGTTCTCAAAGACGAGGACAAACATGGCCCGATGCTTGAAGAAGCGGGCATCCTCTACGCACCCGATTTCGTCATCAACGCCGGCGGTGTCATCAATGTCTACCATGAGATGATCGGCTATCACGAACCTTCGGCCATCCAGACCTGCGACAGCATCTATGACCGACTGATGGAGATTTTCAACATCAGCGAAGAAGAAAACATCCCGACCTACAAAGCCGCCAACATCCTCGCGGAAAGACGCATCGAGAAAAATGTGAAAATGCGCGGCGATTACGTCAAGACCCGCCAACGCTTCAAATGGAATATCGAATAGAAAGGATTGACACCCATGGCCACAAGAAACCACCTCGACCGTAAACAGATCGGCAAGAAAACACCCCATCTCTACAACCGCATAAGAACCACCATAGAAACAGCCTTCCACCGCAACAACGTCATTCCCGTCACCAGTCTCGAAGAAGCCTACAACCTGGCCAAGAACGCCCCCGGGGTCGTCAAGACGGACCTCCCGGTCTACCGGGCGGCGGACCTCGGACTTCCAGAAGATGCGACCGTGCTACTTTTCAACGACGGTGGCATCACCGGCCGCCAGGCCCAGGCCCGCCGCATCGTCAACAAGGACAACATCGAGGACTACGGTAAGATGCTCAGAGAGGCTATCTTCGATTCGAGAGACGTCGTGATGTATCACGCCACCGTCATGATCGGACTTCATGAGGATTTCGCGGTCAAAGCGCACCTGCTCGTTCCCGAAGGCTATGAGAATACCCTTTATTCCTGGATGCTGAACTTCCAGGTCATGGACGCCGCCTGGCTTCCGGTCTACAACAAATCCCGCGCCTTCGACGAAGGCGACATCTTCCTCTACTCCGACCCCGACCACTTCATCGAAGGACACGAGACCGGACTGTCACTGTTCGACCGGGACCACAACTGTGCGGCCCTGTTCGGCCTCAGATACTTCGGCGAACACAAGAAAGCCACCCTCACCATGGCATGGTCCCTGGCCAGGCGTC
Source organism: Mollicutes bacterium (assembly GCA_003555335.1). Next base: position 84,482 of record PWHD01000021.1, read on the forward strand.
AGAACTTCACCGCCTGCCACGGCGGCATCAAGGAAATCAGACGACCGAACAAAAAACCTTATATCATGAGCGTCTTCGGGCTTTCGGGCTCCGGAAAAAGCACCATCACCCACGCGAAGCATGACGGCAAATACGATATCGAGGTCCTTCACGACGATGCCTTCATCATCGAAAACGACGAACTCTACGCCGTCAGCCTCGAACCTTCCTATTTCGACAAGGTCGAAGATTATCCGACCGCATCTTCCGACAACCGTTTCCTGCTGACCATCCAGAATGTCGGCGCGACCATGGATGAGAACAACCTCGTCGTCCCCGTCACCGAAGATATCAGAAACGGAAACGGCCGTGCGGTGAAATCGAAATTCTGGACTCCGGCCAGAGCCTTCAAATTCGACAACCCCGTCAACAGCATCTTCTGGATCATGAAAGACGATACCCTGCCGCCGATCATCAAAGTCAAAGACCCCGCCCTGGCAAGTACCATGGGCGCCACGCTGGCCACCAAACGCTCAAGCGCCGAAGAGGGCGCCGATCCCAACAAACTCGCTTTCGTTCCCTATGCCAATCCGTTCAGGCTCTATGCGCTCAAAGACGATTTCGAAAACTTCAAGAACCTTTTCTTGAATCACGATGTCGAATGCTACATCATCAACACCGGCGCTTACAAGGACAAAGACATCAAGCCCGATGTGACCTTGAAAGCCATCGAATCCCTAATCGACGGTAAAGCGTCCTTCGAACCGTTCGCCGGCACCGAGACACTCGAATATCTCCCCATCGATGGCTATGAAGTCGATGTGAACGAGAAATCGCACATGCAGAATTTCAAAACAAGGATGAGGAACCGACTCGATTTCCTCAAAGGACTCGAAGGAGAAGACCGCCTGCCTGAAGAAGCATACAAGGCCCTGCAGTTCATCATCGACACTGCGGGTGGTGGGATTGAATGAAAGACTTCATCAGTGAGACATCCCAAGGAAAAGCCAATGTAGACGTCGTTTTCGAAGCCGCCCAGGGCGCCATCAGCGCCATCAGGAAACACGGTGATGACGCCGTGGTCAACGGCGCTTTCGGTACATTCTTCAAAGAAGACAAACAGTTTCTGACATTTGACAGCGTCTACCGCATCTTCGACAAGGTTCCCGATTTCCAAAAAGCCAAATACGCCTCTTCGATCGATGGTCCGCCCGAATTCCAAGCCGCCGTCAAGGACTGGCTGTTCGGCCGAATCAACGCCAACATCGATGCCGACGTCATCGCCACACCCGGCGGTACCGGTGCGCTCGCCTCCACCACCAAAAACACCCTCGCCCGCGGTGAGACCGTGATTCACCCCGATATCGGATGGGGACCCTACAAGACCATCGCCAAAGAAGCCGGGACCCCCGTCGAATACTACGAACTCTTCGACGGCGACCGTTTCAATATCGAATCATTCAAGCAAGTCTGCACCGATGTGATGAGAAAACAGGGCAAAGTACTCGTTTTCATCAACGATCCCTGTCAAAACCCCACCGGCTATACCATGGCCGAAAGCGAATGGGACCAGGTGCTCGAATTCATCGACGATCTGAGCGAACAAGGCCCCGTCGTCATGCTTCACGACATCGCCTATATCGATTTCACGCTCCAGGGCGACAACTACAAAAAAATCTTCGAACGTTTCACCAGATTGCGTGAAAACGTCCTCACCGTCATCTCGTTCAGTATCTCCAAAACGATGACGGCCTACGGCATGCGTGTCGGCGCACAGGTACTGATATCAAGCAATGAAAAGGGGAGGACGCGCTTCAAAAACGCCTGTGGAAACACCGCGCGCGGCGTCTGGTCCACCGTCAACAATGGCGGTATGGTCGCCTTCGCCGACCTCGCCCTCGACAAGGATGCCAAAGCCGCCTATATCGAAGAGAAAAAAGACTATGTCACCCTTCTCAAGGAAAGGGCCGACATCATGATCGGCGAAGCCGAAGAAGTCGGTCTTCCGCTCTACCCCTATCATGAGGGCTTCTTCCTCACCATCCGTATCGACGACCATGTCGTCAAGAACGAACTTCATCTCAGACTCAAGGAACACAACATCTTCTTCGTCAACGTCTACGGAGGCCTGCGCGTCGCCATATGCTCGATTCCGAAAGCGAAGCTGAAAGGGCTTGCCGGACGCGTCATGGACGTGCTCACCTCGATCACCGAATCGTACAAAGAAAGCGATGAACCGGAAATCAGCAAGACCACCGAGGAAAACGATACAACAAAAGATACAACCCGTCCCTGAAAACAAAGGACCGCACATCCGAGAAGTGCGGTCCTTTTTGCGTCTTATGGTTTTTTGCGCCGGTGCTGGTCGATCAAACTGATGACCGTCTCTTTCAGATCATCGGAAGTTTTTTCGGTGACATCGATGGTGACCGCGTCGAACTGTCGTCTGAAATAAGTGAACTGTCTTTTGGCGAAGCGTCGTGTGTTTCTTTTGATCAATTCCTTGGCCGCTTCAAGACTGTATTCACCGTTGAAGTAACCGAAAATCTCCTTGTAGCCGATGGCGTTTTCGGCTGTATAGGAAGCATCCATGTCGTAGAGCGCCCGGGCTTCTTCGAGGAGACCCGCATCGAACATCGCGTCGACTCTGGCATCAATCCGCTCATAGAGCGTCGCGCGTTTCATCGAAAGAACGATCAACAGATAATCGTAACGCTTCTCGTCCTTCTTATAGTGCTTCCCGATAGGGTTGCCGGCTTTGGCCCGCTTGAGCGCATGCAGCACACGGCGGCGGTTATTCGGGTGAAGGTTTCTCGCCGCTTCGATGTCTAGTTCCTTGAGCATTTCATAGAGTGTCTCATTGTCGGTCTCATCGTGGGCGGCCTCGAAGTCGAAATCTCTCGCGCTTTCTTCGAACTCATAGTCGTGCAGAACGCTCTTGATATAAAAACCGGTCCCCCCGACAATGAGCGGGAGCTTCTCTTCCTTCTTCAGCGTCTCGATCAGAAGACGAACCTGTCTTTGATAAAAAGCGACACTGAAGGGTTCTGTGGGTTCCAAAACGTCGATCATGTGGTGGGTGATCCGTTCCTGATCGGCGGGGGAGACCTTGGCTGTACCGATATCGAGCCCTTTGTAGACCTGCATGCTGTCGCCCGAGATGATGTCGGTGCGGTAGTGTTCGGCGATTTTCAAAGACAGTTCGGTCTTTCCCACACCGGTGGGGCCCGCGATCACCACAATCATGCGTTGATCCTTTTGAACATCGTTTCGATCTCACTGACGCTGAAACTGATGAGTGTGGGGCGCCCATGGGGGCAGGTGAAGGGATTGTCGCACGTCTTGAGGTCGGTTTTGAGCTTCTCGGCTTCTTCTCTTGTAATGTATTTGTTCGCACGGATGGAATGCTTGCAGGAAAGATCTTTGGCCAATTGGTCGATCATCACCCGGACGCTCAGGTCGCTTTCGTCTTTGATGAAGCGAATCATCCGTTCGGCATAGGCCGCTTCCTCGTTCTTCATGAACCAGACGGGAATCTTTTTGAGCAGAAGGGTTGTGGCGTCTTTCTTCTCGAGTTCGAGACCGAAAGCAACGAGGGTGTCTTGATAGGTGTCAAACGCGATGACCTCATCGCTTGAGAGATTGAGTTCGATCGGTGCCAGAAGCAGCTTCTGTGAGACACGGTCTTTTGCCATGGCCTCGCGGTACGCCTCATATCTTATTCTTTCCGCGGCGGCATGCTGGTCCATGAGATAAAGACCTTCCTCATTCTGAAAGAGCAGATAGGTACCCATGAACTGTCCGATGAACTCCAGATAGGGAAAACGGGATGTTTCCGGCGCCTGCGTTTCTTTTGGGACGGCGGATTTTGATGCCCGCGGTGTCTCGTCCCCGTATGGTTTGACTTTTTCACTGATTTTCTTTTCGAAAGACGGCGCGTCCTTGAAATCGAAGGTTGTCTGTTCATTTGGCGCATGCGCGGATTCCTGTTTCGGGGTATGGTGGATTTTCGGAACCAGGTCCTCTTCTTTGAGACGGGCGCGCAGTGTGTTGCTGATCAGGCTTTCAAGCGCGGATTGCTCACTGAATTTGACTTCGAGCTTCTGTGGATGGATGTTCACATCGATCAAGAGCGGATCGACCGTGATATCAAGAAAAAGAATCGGGTAATTGTGGAGGGGAAGATAGGTGTCGAACGCATCTTTCACCGCCTTGTTCAGGCGGGGGTTTCTGATGATGCGCCGGTTGGTGAAAATCATCATGTGCTGACGCGAAGAACGGGTGGTCTCGGGTTTCGAGACATAACCGCGGATGGAGAAATACTGGTTTTTCCCCTCGAAATAGAGCATGCTTTTGATGACATCGAGGGAATAGATCTGATGCAGCACCTTGAGAGGATTGTCATCCCCCTGGGTGTTTAGGATGGTGCGTCCGTCATTCAGGAGTTTGAATTTGATATGGGGATGACTCAGTGCGATCTTGTTGACGTAGTCGACAATGAGCGAAAGTTCCTTTTGTTCGCTTTTCAGATGTTTCAGTCGCGCGGGGGTGTTATAGAAGAGGTTTTTCACCGTGACCGCGGTGCCGCGCAGAGCGCGGCCCGGTTCTTCTTTTTCGATGCGGCCGTTACGGAGAATCAGCTTCTTGCCCGGGGCCTCGCCGGTCGAGGAATCGATTTCGAGGACCGAGACGCTCGCAATCGAAGGAAGGGCCTCGCCCCTGAAACCGAGCGAGCCGATATGATGAAGGTCATGGTGGGTCCTTATCTTGCTGGTGGCGTGGCGCTTGAAAGCCATATGGAGGTCGCTTTTGTCCATACCGGTTCCGTTGTCGGTGACCCGTATCATTTTCAGGCCGGACGCCTTCAGATCGATGTCGATCGCATCCGCTTCAGCATCAATGGCGTTTTCCATGAGTTCCTTGATGACGCTGGCCATGTTTTCGACCACCTCGCCGGCGGCGATCATGTTGGAGAGCGCTTCATCTAACTGTCTGATTTTACCCATATTCATCACCTTCTTTTTTTACACGTAGTTATTCTATCACGTTTTCATCCAAAATGATATCGGACATGGTCCGGATATAAGGAAAAACAATTCGAGGGGAAGATAGAAAAAAGGAGCCCGGTAGCTCCTGTTTTCCTAGTTCCGGTTTTTCAGTTTTTCTTTCAGCTCATAAAGCAGGCTGAGCGCATCGATGGGCCTCAGTTCGTCGCAGTCGGTGTTCCTCAGTGACTGCGCGATCTCATCGAGAGGATGGGAAGCTTCCTCCTGCTCGGCGAGACTGAACAGATTGACGCTTTCGAGGGTATCCGGCATGCCGTTTTCATCCTCGAGGTGCTTGAGGATGGTCTTGGAGCGGGTGATGAGCGATTTCGGCAGATCGGCGAGTTCGGCCACGTTGATGCCGTAGGAGCGGTCGGCTTTGCCCGGTTTGACGAGGTGGTGGAATTTGATGCTGCCACCGACCTCTTCGGCGGCGACGTGGACATTCTTCAGTCTTTCCAGATCCCTTTCGAGATTGGTGAGCTCGTGATAGTGGGTGGAAAAAAGCGTCTTCGCACCGATTTTCTCGTGGATGTATTCGATGATCGCTTGGGCGATCGCCATTCCGTCGTAAGTCGAAGTCCCGCGACCGATCTCGTCGAACAGGATGAGCGAGTTCTTTGTCGCGTTCTTTATAGCATGGTTGGCATCGAGCATCTCGACCATGAACGTCGATTTTCCGCTGATCAGATCATCGGAGGCGCCGATGCGGGTGAAAAGCTGGTCGAATATCGGCAGTTTGGCATGACCGGCAGGAACGAAGGCACCGATCTGGGCCAGGATGGCGGTAATCGCCAATTGGCGCATATAGGTCGATTTCCCGCTCATGTTCGGGCCGGTGATGAGCAGGATGTCCGTGGTGGAATCCATGTGGACGTCGTTGGGGATGAACGTCTCTTCCAGCATTTTTTCCACAATCGGGTGCCGTGAGTCGATAATCTCGATTTCATGACTGTCTATCAAGACAGGCCGTTTCAGATTGAGCGTTTCGCTGGCTTTCGCGAAAGACAAAAACATATCCACTTCGCTCAGGGTTTCCGCGTTTTTCTGGATGGGTGCGATTTTCTCGCGGACGCGGTCGCGCAGCTTCACAAACAGCGCGTATTCCTGCTTGATGCTTTTTTCCTCGGAGGAAAGGATGATTTTCTCCTTTTCCTTGAGGTCTTCAGTGATATAACGTTCGGCATTGGCGAGCGTCTGTTTGCGGGTATAGCCGTATTCGTCCTTGATGTTTGCGGTCTGTGATTTCGGGACTTCGATGTAATAGCCGAAAACCCGGTTGTAGCCCACTTTCAACTTCTTGATGCCGGTCTTTTCCCTTTCTTTTTCCTGGAGTTTTTCAAGCCAGTGGGAGATATTGAGATGGATATCACGTAGTTCATCCAAGGTCTTGTCATAGCCCTTTTTGAACATCCCGCCCTCTTTGATGGTGAGTGGCTGTTCATCCTTCAGGGCATATTGGAGCTCTTTGTGTGTGTCTTCGAGGGTGTCGACCGATTCTGAGAGGAACGTCGCATAAGGCAGGTCGAGCTTGGTCAGGAGGGTCTTGAAGTCCGGAAGGATGGCGAGGCTTTTTCTCAGTTGGACGAGGTCCTTGCCGTTGGTGTTGCCATAAGAGATGCGTCCGACGATACGCTCGAGGTCGTAGACCGATTTCAGCGCCTCCCGAAGATCGGCGGCGACGATGAATTCGCGGTTGAGCGCATCGATGAAATCATAGCGTTTTTCCAAGATGTCTTTGTTCAGCAGGGGTCTTAAGAGCTGGCGTTTGAGGAAGCGGCCGCCCATCGCGGTGCTGGTATGGTCGATCAGCCAGAAAAGTGAGCCTTTTTCGACATTCTTGAGCATGGTTCTGGTCAGCTCGAGGTGACGGATGGTGTTCGCATCCATGCGCATCGTGGCGCTCGATTCGATGGGGCGGGCTTCTTTTATATGAAGAAGCCTTCTCTTCTGCGTTTTCATGATATAGCTCAAAAGACGCTTCACCGTCTTTTGTTCGTAGGGCGTGGGAAGATGTTCGTAAAGATGGGCGAAGGTCTCGTCGATGGCGGTGTCGCCGTGAATGGAGATGACGATGTTTTCGTGGTCGGTGTAGGGTTTGATGTAGTCGAGGTCGAAGGCGTGGGACAAGACGAGTTCTTTCAGGCTCATCGCCGAAAGCTCGTTGACGAGGGTGCTGCGGTCTTTGGGTATCTTCAGTGTATAGAGTTCGCCGGTCGAGAGATTCAGGTAAGTGATGGTATAGAAGAACTCCGAAAGGCCGACCGCACCGATGAACTGCTCGCCGGCGTCCGCATCATCGATGTTCGTGCCGGGTGTGACCACGCGGACCACTTCGCGGCGGACCAGTTTCTTGCCCGGACCGGGTTCCTCGGTCTGTTCGCAGATCGCGACCTTGTAGCCTTTCTCGACGAGTCGGGAAAGATAGCTTTCGCTGGAATGGTGCGGAACGCCGCACATGGGGATTCTATCCTTCGTTCCGCCGTCCCTCGCAGTGAGCTGGATTTCGAGTTCTCTCGAAGCCAAAAGCGCATCTTCGAAGAACATCTCATAGAAGTCACCGAGTCGAAAAAAGACTATAGCGTCGTTATAGTCTTCTTTGATGGAAAGATATTGTTGGAGCATCGGTGTGTATTTTGACTTGTCGATGGCCATGAGCGGACTCCTTTATCAAAGTAGGTCGAAATAGACGATCGCAAAAACGGCCAGGAGGATGATCAGGCTGATGACGAGGTTACGGACATTGCGTTTGCGTTTTTTGCGTTCGATCTTGTATTTGAGCGCAATCTCCTCGAATTTCGAGTCATAGAGGTATTCTTCGATGTTGATGCCTTCGAAGATTTTGATATTTTGATCCTGCATGGGCACTTTCGCAGGCTTTCTTTTCAAAAGAATGTATTCGATCATGTCGCCTTTTTTCAGTTCGATCGAGATGTTGATGTTGTTTTCCTTGGCATAACGTTCCAGTTCCAGGATTGATTTCTTGCTGATGGCTTCCTGTTCTTTTTCGTTGAGGTCGAGCTTGATGGCGATGATTTCGATCAGTTGTTGTTTGTTGATTCTTCTTGGAATGTCGATGCCGTGTTTTTTGCCGAGCTCCCGGATATCGGTCAGGGTCATCGCATGGATGAGGACCTCTCTCGCTTTTGAGACAAGGCAGCCTTCGAAATAACCGGGCGGTTCGAAATAGACCGCGTCGAGGTTGTCTTTCAGGGTCTGATAGTCTTCCATCTTGACGCGTTGGTATTTCATGGTTAGGTTTTGAAGCCGGATGAACTCGAGGTTGTTGATACCCAGGTCGTTTCGGTTGTGGACGATGATGTCCCAGAAATCCTTTTTGTATTCCTTGACGTTTATTTCGATACCGTAACTGTAGGCCAGTTTCTCGAGCTGATAGATGGTGAACTGGTCGAACCACTTGAGGCGGTGTTTCATCTCGTCTGAGAATTTATCATCATGGTCCGCATTGGCGATGATCGGAGCGATGTTCTTGCGGATCAGGGATTTATGTACGTAGTTGGGCAGAAAAATCTCTTTGTTCTTGAGGTATTTGACGATTTCATGCGAAGGGATCACCACAAAAGATTCGATCAGTTTTTCGATGCGGACCTTCTTGTTGTTCAGTTCGATGAATTCGTCTTTTCGGACTTTGTCTTTCATGGGCCATGCCCCTTTCAGTACGTTTATTTCATTATACACCAGCCGCATGGTGAAATCAATTGTCGATAATCATTCCACGTTGCGTTTTTCGTTGAGGTCATTTTCGATGATTGAAAAAAGCAGCTGCATCTTTTGGTTCACTTCCGCCTGAAGATTGAGATACTGGATGACCGCGGGATGGTTTTTCAGTGCTTCTAGTGCGTCTTCATAGATGTTTTCGTATCGCTTGCGGTCCTTGTCCTGTCTGGCGATGGCCCGGACCATGGCTTGCTGTTTGTCCAGGATATCGGTGTAAGCCGCCTTGTAGTCGGGATTCTTATCGATGATGGCTTCAAGCTTGCGGTACATGATGATGGTCTCGTCCTCATTAAGCGCATGGATGAGGTTATCAAGCGTCTTCAAGGAGATCACCCTTCAAAAACCATGTCCTGGCTTCACGGATCGTGACCTTGACAAGGCGGCCGATCATCGTATCGTCGGCTTTGACGTTGACGAGCTTGTTGTGGGGGGTGTAGCCGGCCAGGATGGTATCATCCTTCTTGCTTTTGCCTTCAAGAAGCACCTCGACCTCATGGTCCAGGAAACGTTTGTTCCCACGTTCATATCCCGCGTTGACAAGCGTGTTCAGACGTTTGAGACGGTCTTTTTTCTCGTCGTGCGAGGTTACATCGGTGTATTTTTCGGCGGGGGTGCCTTTCCTCGGAGAAAACACGAAAGTGAACGCGCCTTCAAATCCCGCTTTTTCGACGAGGTCGAGCGTTTCGGCGAAATCGGTTTCCGTCTCACCCGGGAAACCGACGATGAGGTCGGTGGTCAGCGACACGTCGGGAATGGCCGACTTGATTTTGTCGACTAACGTGAGATAGCTTTCCTTGGTGTATTTGCGGTTCATTCTTTTGAGGACGGTGTTGCTGCCTGATTGGACGGGCAGATGGATGTGGGGCATCATGTTTTTGTGGCGTGAGAGGACCTCGATGGTCCTATCGTCGAAATCGTTCGGATGGGAGGTGGTGAAACGGATGCGTGGCATCGCGGTCTTGCCGAGCGCATCCAGAAGATCGGCGAAGGTGTAGCCGTTAGAGAAGTCGCGGCCGTAGGCGTTGACGTTCTGGCCGAGCAGGGTGACTTCCTGATAACCTTCCTTGATCAGCGACCCGACTTCTTCGATGATCGCTTCTGGTTGCCTGGAGCGTTCCTTGCCGCGGGTGTAGGGGACGATACAGTAGGTACAGAACTCATCGCACCCGAACATGATGTTGACCCAGGCTTTCGTGCGGTTTTCCCGCTTCTTGGGCATGTTTTCGATGATGTGGCCTTCTTCGCTGAAAACCTCGATCACGCGTTCCTTTCCGTGGAGGGCCGTTTCAAGGTATTCCGGGAGTTTGTGGATGTTGTGGGTTCCGAAGACAAGGTCGACATGGGTGTTTTTCTCCAGGATGCGGTTGATCACATCTTCTTCCTGCGGCATGCAGCCGGCGACCCCAAGGATGAGGTCGGGGTTGGTCCGTTTGTATTTCTTCAGGCGTCCGAGTTCGCCGAAAACCCTGTTTTCCGCGTTCTCGCGGATGGCACAGGTGTTCAGGATGATGATATCCGCATTTTCTTCTTTCATGGTTTCTTTGAAGTTGAGCGCTTCAAGAATGCCCTTGATGTTTTCGGTGTCCGCTTCGTTTCCCTGACAACCGTAAGTCTGGATCAGATAGTGCTTACCTTGACCCATATTCCTTATATTGGTGTGTTGCTTGAAATCGATGTTTTCAGTCGCGGTGCCCTGTCTTTTTCTGGCATCGCGGGTGGAGGGCTTCTTGAAATAGCGCCCGTAATCCTTGTTCATAATATCACCTGTCAATTAGAATAATTCACGCTTGTGATCGTCTTTTTATCCAAGTCCAAAAGGACGGCGTTCATCTGGAGTGTGTTGCTGTCGTGCGGTTTGAGTCTCACCGGCATCCCGGAGGTGAATTTCCTCATAACCAGGTCCTTATCGGCGCCGAGGATGCCGTACTTCACGCCGGTCATGCCGACGTCGGTGATGTAGAGCGAGCCCCCGGGCAGACGCATCGCGTCATTGGTCGCCACATGGGTGTGCGTACCGATGATCGCGTCGACACGGCCGTCGAGATAATGTCCGATGGCGAGCTTCTCGCTCGTCGCTTCGCCGTGTGAATCGACGATCACATAGTCGCTATCGGTGGAATCAAGCAGGTCATCAAGGACTTCGAAGGGATTGTTGAGCGGGTCATGCATGAACACCCTGCCCATCACCTGGATGATGGTGATATGGATCCCGTTGTAGTTGATGGTGTGATGGCCCTTTCCCGGTGTGTTCCTGGGATAGTTCGCAGGTCTAACTATGTTGGAATCATCAATGAAATCAAAGAGTTCGTTCTTTGAAAAAGCATGGTTCCCTAGCGTGATGCAGTGTGCGCCGAATCCCATGAGACGCTTGTAATCCTTCAATGTGATACCGAGCCCGCCGGCGACGTTTTCGCCGTTGATGACGAGCAGATCGTAGGGATGATTCTCTTTCGCTTTCGGAAGAAAACGTTCAATCGCTTTGATGCCTTTTTCACCGTAGACATCACCGATAAAGAGGATTCGCATGCCAATCTTCCTTCCTGAGCATATCGAAGTAATCTTCTACGCCGAGCAGTTTGGAGTAATTCCAGAAATCGCCGGATTCGACCATTGATAGAATCTCATCCAATCTGGCGTATTTTACATCACAGACTTCCCGCTTGTCAAGTTCGAGGTTCTCAAGCGCGATGTTTTGGTATGTGTGATAGACGTGGGTGATCGTATTGTATTTGCCATGGGCGGAGACGATCTGGGCTCTTTTTTTCAGTTTCGATTTGTCCAGTTCGGCACCGAGTTCTTCTCTTGTTTCCCGCAAAGCGGCATCAAGCGGTTTTTCACCGCTGTTGGGGATACCGCTCGTGATGGCCCACTGGTGTGGGATGGGATCGGACTTCTTGGCCCGTTTTTGAATCAGGAACTTTCCTTCGTCGTTTTCAATCCACACGTGGACCACGAGGAAGAACTCGCCTTCCTTCAAACGGGTGCCGCGGCTGACAACCTTGTTCAGGTAATAGCCCTTCTCATCATACACATCGAAATATTCCATGATTTCACCTTCTAAAAAGCCTTCCATGGATGTGGAAGGCCTTTTTGATTATTTTGCGATATCTTGCGCACGCGTTTCCCTGATCACGGTGACCTTGATGGTCCCGGGATAGGAAAGTTGTTCCTCGATATCGTTTTTGATATCACGCGCAAGTTTGTGCGCGCTGACATCGTCGATGGCATCCGGTTTGACAATGACGCGGACTTCGCGCCCGGCCTGGATGGCGTAGGCTTGTTCGACGCCTTCGTGTTTGCTCGATAGGTTCTCAAGCTGTTCAAGGCGTTTGATGTAGTTGTCAAGCGACTCGCTGCGGGCACCCGGTCTTGCGGCGCTCAGCGCGTCGGCGGCGGCGATAAGGACACCGATGATGGTTTCGGCTTCGACTTCGCCGTGGTGTGATTTGATGGCGTCGAGAACCGCTTTTGGCTCATTGTAACGTTGTGCGATATTGAGGCCGATTTCGACATGGGAGCCTTCGACTTCGTGGTCGACGGCCTTACCGATGTCATGCAGCAGTGCCGCACGTCTGGCAAGAATCTCGTCCTCGCCGATCTCAACAGCCAGTTTGCCGGCCATGAAGGCGCATTCGACGGAGTGTCTGAGGACGTTCTGTCCGTAGCTTGTTCTGAAGTGGAGTCTTCCGAGTAGTTTGACGAGGTCGGGATGAACCTTGCCGATACCGACTTCGAAGACGGCTTCCTCACCCTTGTCTCGGATGAAGCGGTCCACTTCCTCACGCATTTTCTCGACCACTTCTTCAATGCGGCCGGGATGGATGCGTCCATCACTCACCAGCGCCTCGAGTGAACGCTTGGCGATTTCACGTCTTACGGGGTCGAAGCCGCTCAGTACGACAGCTTCCGGGGTGTCATCGATGATCAGGTCGACACCGGTCAGGGCTTCGATGGTGCGGATGTTGCGACCCTCACGGCCGATGATACGGCCTTTCATGTCATCATTCGGTAGATTCACGACACTCACGGTACGCTCGCTGGTGACATCCTGGGCGTACTTCTGCATTGCCGAGGCCAGAAGATGCTTCGATCGCTTGTCGGATTCGTGTTTGGCCTTTTCTTCTTCATCTTTGATGAATTGTGCGATTTCTTTTTCCATCTCAGTTTCTACTCGTTTGAATATGAGATTTCTTGCTTCTTCAACCGTTACTTGTGCGATTTCCTGTAAACGTTCGTTTTGTTCTTCAATCAGTTCTTCCAGTTTGCTATTCTTTTCTTCGATGGCTTCTTTTTTCTGTTCCAAGGACTCTTCCTTGCGATCAATGTTTGTTTCACGACGGTCAAGATTCAAAGCGCGGTTATCAAGAACTTTCTCACGTTGGAACAGTTTGTTCTCCTGTGAGCTGATATCTTGTTTTCTTTCCTTAATTTCTTTTTCTGCTTCATTTCTCAGATTGTGAACTTCTTGTTTTGTATCAAGAATCGTTTGTTTTTTCGTCTTTTCAGCTTGTCTCTCTGCGTCGTCGATTATTTTTTTCGCTTGGGATTGAGCCTTTTCAAAGCCTTTTTCCACTAAGATTGCTCGAATGATTACTCCTGCGGAAATACCTACAATGAGTAAAAGCAAACCGGAGATGATTAATACTAATGGATCTGGCATATTAATTCCTCCGCTTCGTTACTATGAATTTGTCTTTATAAATCTGTTATCAAAATGCCTTTTCGGCACCCAAAATCAATGAGTAGAAACAAAAGTTTACTGTCTCATTATACATTAAAAAAAGTTCAAAAGTCAAACAATATAAATTATTGTCATTCTCGTGACACATACCATTGAAGCGGTATCCGAAAACAACTTGCCGTTTACGTTGTCACACATTATAATAGTCAGCGGACAAGTGGCACGATAGAGCCGTCAAGCCTATTTATGCCTTAAAATTATACACAGGTTTGATCATGCCGATGATTTCCATGGTCTGTTTGGAGTTTTCAATAATCTCTTTTTCCCCTTTGTAGGCGGCCGGGGCCTCGTCGAGTGTCTTTTTGTCGACTGAGGTGCTGTAGACGCCTTCCATTTCCTTCTTGAACTCGGAAACGGACAGTTGCCGTTTGGCATCACGTCGGCTCATCAGCCTTCCCGCGCCGTGCGGTGCGGTCTGGTTCCAGTCGTCATTCCCTCTGCCCTTCGCAAGGATCACACCATCTCTCATATTCAGCGGAACGACGAGTTTCTGGCCTTCTCGGGCGGGAACCGCGCCTTTTCTGATGATATTGTCCTTGAAGTCGATGTAATTGTGCACCGTGTCGAAACGTTCGGTTTCTTCAAGTTTCATCGCGGAGAGGATGGCATCTGCGATGCTCGCTCTGTTCGTCGCCGCATATTTCTGGGCGATTTCCATATCATGAAGATAATCCGACATGTCACCACCCGATAGATAGGCGAGGTCCTTCTCGCCTTTTGGGAGGTCGGGATGTCGATCTTGAGCCATTTGTTGGTAGAATTTCGCAATCTGGAACCCGAAATGGCGACTTCCGGTATGAACGAAGAGGTAAAGCGTGTTATCCTCGGCCTGCCCGATCTCGATGAAATGATTGCCACCGCCGAGCGTGCCGATGCTTTTGATGGCCCGGTCCTTATCGGTTTTGGCTCTGACATCGTGCACACCGATTGTCTCCGCAAGCTTCTCAAGGCGCGGACCGGTCTTTTTGTGGACATCCTTTCCGTATGGGACGACTTGCCTGATTGTCTCATCGAGCTGCGGCATCGACAAGGTCCTTTCTTTCAGTTCGACTGTCAGCACGCCACAGCCGATATCGACACCGACCAGATTCGGAACAACCTTGTTTTGCATATCCATGCTGAGTCCGATCACACATCCCGCCCCGGCGTGAAGATCGGGCATGATGCGAATCTTATTGTCCTTGAACGCGCTGTTGTCAAGCAGTTTCATGATTTGCTGTCTCGATGCTTCGTCAATATTGTCAGTGAAGACTTTGGCTGAGTTGTACTTGCCTTTCAACACTGTAGCCATCTTTATCCCCCTAATTGATTGTTTATTGCATTCATTCGCTTACAGTTTCATTATAGGGCTCACCGGTGTTTTTTTCAATCAATAGGAGCGAATATGAACGGGTTCATCCAAAAAAAAACACGACACTTTCGTGCCGTGTTCGAATGTAATCTTCTAGTTGTCCGCAAAACGTTCTTCAAGCGCGCTGAGCGCGATGCCCGCCATCGCCTTTCCGAGTCCCTTGGAGACTTCGGCGACTTTCTTCGGGTCCTTGTAGTGTTTGGTCGCTTCGACAATCGCTTTGGCCATCAGTTCCGGCTCCTGCGATTTGAAGATACCCGAACCGACAAAGACGCCATCGCAACCCAGTTGCATCATCATGGCCGCATCCGCTGGTGTCGCCACACCGCCGGCGGCGAAATTGAGCACGGGCAGTCTTCCGTTCTTATGCACGTATTCCACCAGGTCATAAGGCGCCTGCAGTTCCTTCGCGAAGTCCATGAGCTGCGCCGGAGCGAGACCTTTGGCCTTTGCGATCTGGGCGTTGACCATCCGCATATGGGTGACCGCTTCGGCGACATCGCCGGTACCGGCTTCACCTTTCGTGCGGATCATGAGCGCGCCCTCCTTGATCCGTCTAAGCGCCTCACCTAAGTCTTTCGCACCGCAGACGAAAGGTGTTTTGAAATCGTCTTTGTAGATATGATGCTTATGGTCGGCCGGTGTCAGCACTTCGCTCTCATCGATATAATCGATACCGATTGCTTCGAGAATCGCCGCTTCGCCGACATGACCGATACGGACTTTGGCCATTACTGGGATATCGACAGCTTCCATGATTTCGAGAATCATTTTCGGATCCGACATTCTTGCGACACCGCCGGCCTTACGAATATCCGAAGGGACACGTTCCAAGGCCATGACAGCGACCGCACCGGCATTCTCGGCGATTTTCGCCTGTTCGGGATTGACAACGTCCATGATGACGCCGCCTTGCAGTTTCTTTCTTAGATCATCTTTCATCATTCACAAATCCTTTCACCTTTTATCAATCATAAATTTGACTTTCCTTTTTGTCCACTATTCATTATAATGGTAATGTGTCCTCTTTTAAATGGACAGTTATTATAAATTTTGAGGTGGTCAGTTCATGATCGGAAAAGACAATGGAAAATCCCTTTACCTCCAGATCTGTGAAGAGATTAAGGAAAGCATCAAAAGACAGGATCTCCGGCCGGGGGCCAAGCTCCCCTCCATACGGGAAGCCGCCAGAAAAAAGGGGGTCTCCACAACCACACTCGAAAACGCCTATCACCAGCTGACCATCGAAGGTTATATCAGAAGCGTCCCCAAAAGCGGTTACTATGTCGAGACCCTTGAAAATTTTCCCCGCCGGGAAATGATAAGTCCGGATGAAGAACCGGCGAAGCCCGCCCCCAAAAATGCCCAGCAGACGACAGACACCTTCGATGCAGAGCGTTTCCGCAAGATCACCAATGAGATCATCATGCGCGACAAAAGACTGTTCACACACTGTGAGAACCAGGGTGAACATGAATTGAGAACGGCCATCAAGGGACATCTCTACCAGACCCGAAACGTTTCCACCGGCAGCGCGAACATCATCATCGCCGCCGGAATCCAGCAACTCATCATGCAGCTAAAACCGCTATTCGCAAAAAAAGCGGCTGTCGCTTATCTGAGTCCCGGTTTCTCCCGTGCCATCAACACGTTCGAGACACTTGACTTCAGCGTCTTCGCCCATGAGACCATCGAGGCGATCATTCGTTCGAAGCCCGATATCATCTATCTATCACCCTCCAATCTCTATCCAAGCGGCGAGGTCCTTCCAATCAAGGAGCGTTTGAGCCTCATCAATTACGCCATTGAAACCGGCGCCGTCATCATCGAGGACGACTATAATCATCTTTTCAGGTACAACGCCTACCAGATTCCCTCCATCCACAGCCTATCTTCGGGTAAAAATGTCATCTATGTCGGTTCTTTTTCGAGAAACACGATGATCAGTCTCAGACTCAGCTACATGGTCCTTCCAGCAGCGATACGCAAACGTTACAACGCCGATCGCTTCGCCCAAAGTGTCTCCAAAATCGAACAGCTCGCAATGGCACGCTTCATCAGTGAAGGGCATTACCAGAAGCACCTGAAACGCCTGTCCAAACTTTCAAGACGCAAAAACGAAACACTCAAAGACATCCTCTCTTTCTACCAAAATGCCGAAAATTATTCAATCAGCGGCCTCAACAGCAATATGCATGTCTTGTTTGAATGCCGGGACAAAACGACAAGAATGGCCCTTATTGAAAGAACCAAGGAGATGAACCTCGATTACCGCACCTTCTCCGAGAAACCCGAAACCATCCTCATTCCCTATAGCGGTCTCAAGACCGAACAACTCGAAGAGACCTTCACGAATCTACTGAGAAACATCTGAGAAACCCAATCAAAAAACCGTTTGCCTACGATAGGCAAACGGTTTTTCAATCATTTGGCTTTGAGAATATCACGAATCTGGGTGGAGAGTTTTTCGTAGAGCGCCGGATTTTCCTTGAGATATTTCTTCACATTCTCGCGGCCCTGGCCGATCTTTTCATCGTCATAAGAGAACCATGAACCGCTTTTCTTGATCAGATCGTGCTCGACGGCAAGATCGACAATCTCGCCGGCGGAGGAAATGCCCTCGCCATAGATGATGTCGACTTCCGCGGTCTTGAACGGCGGTGCGATTTTGTTTTTGACGACCTTGATCCGGGTTCTGTTTCCGATGATGTCGCTGCCGATCTTGAGTTGTTCGCCACGTCTGATCTCAATGCGCACACTGCTGTAGAACTTGAGCGCGCGGCCTCCCGGGGTGGTTTCGGGATTCCCGAACATCACGCCGACCTTCTCGCGAATCTGGTTGATGAAGATCGCTGTGGTGTTGGATTTCGAAATCGCGCCTGAGAGTTTGCGCATCGCCTGTGACATCAATCGCGCCTGAAGTCCGACGTGACTGCTGCCCATATCGCCCCTGATTTCCGCTTCCGGGACAAGTGCGGCCACACTGTCGACAACCACGATATCGACCGCGTTGCTTCTGATCAGGGCTTCAGTGATTTCGAGCGCCTGTTCTCCGGTGTCGGGTTGGGAGATAATCAGGTTGTCCGTATCGACACCAAGGGCTTTCGCATATTTCGGATCGAGCGCGTGTTCGGCATCGATGAAAGCCGCATAGCCACCGGTTGCCTGACTCTGTGCGATCGCGTGCAGGGCGAAGGTGGTCTTTCCTGAGGATTCGGGACCGTACATCTCAACGATGCGTCCCCTGGGATAGCCGCCGATACCGAGGGCTTGGTCTAATGAAAGCGATCCGCTTCTGACTATTCCGATATCGCGTTGCGCGCCTTCGTCCCCAAGAAGCATCACCGAACCTTTCCCGTGTGCCTTTTCGATATCTTTCATCGCTTGGTCCAATGCTTTTTTCCTATCGTCTTTCGCCATGGATGATTCCTCCTTCTAACTCTATCATACGTTTGGGACACTGAATTTTCTTTACTTGATTTCCTTGAAACTGTGTTGGTTTTTGATGATGTATTCAAAACCGGAAATAATGGTGAGCGCGGTTGCGATGTAAAGGATGACAAGGCCGGCGCTTTCAAACTGGAAAAGCAACAATGTCAGCGCGACCATGGTGCTCAAAGTCTTGTACTTTCCGAGCCTCGATGCGGCGATGACATTGCCGTGGTCGACCGCGATCAGGCGGACGCCGGTCACGATGAACTCACGTGTCAGGATAACAAGCACGACCCACATCTCGACAGTCCCGAGATCCAGAAGCATCAGCAGTGCGACCATCACAAGCAATTTGTCCGCAAGCGGATCGAGGAACTTACCGAAAACCGTGATCGCTTCCCAGCGCCGGGCAAGAAAGCCATCAAAAAAATCAGTAAGTGATGCGGCGACAAAGATAATCGCAATCGCATAGGAATAGCCATTCAGGCTCAGTGGTTCGGGATCGAGATAATAAAGGACGACCATGAAAGGGATCAGCAAGACCCGCAGAATGGTCAGTTGGTTCGGTATGTTCATGATATTCACCTCAAGCACAATTATATCACATTTCGCGGTTCACCGACAACAATAATCGGCGGTTTCAAAGGGGGTGTTTTTGGTGTTGTTTCATTATTCGCTGGCCTTGTAATCAGCGGTCTCGAGCGCAGTGAGCATTCCGCTACCTTCGTCTGTGGATGTCTCGAACTTCAAACGGCGTTTGGAAAGACTCAGCAAGACGAACGAAAACAGGAACATCCCCGCCGACACATCGAACACCAGTGTTTTGCTGTAATCATAGAGAAAGCCTGAAAGCAGGGGACCAAGCACCATCCCGATCGAGAAAAAGGAATGGCGCACGCCCATGATTGTTCCGTAGTTGTCGCCTTTGGCATTCAAGGAGATATAATTCTGCTCAAACGGCTGGAAGGTCGCTTTGAGCACGTAATAGAAAAGAAACACGCTATAAAGCATCGTGATGAAACGATTGCTTCTGAAGACGAGCAACACGATGATGGCCGAAAGTATCTGGATGACCTGCATGATCACAAGATCCTGCTTCAGTTTCGCAAGCAACGGTACGATGACGAAGTTGGTGAAAAGCCCGATGAATCCGGTAATCATGATGAACGTTCCAAGTTGCCGGGGCGTATAGCCAAGATCGATCATGTACACATCGAAATATTTGGACAGGGTGGATGCTGAAATGGTCGCAAGCGTCAGTGCGATCAGGAAAAGCAAAAGTGAACGGTCTAGCCTTGAGGCTTCCCGCAGGTTTTCAAAGAATGACTGTTTCTTGACGGCTGTTTTCTGTCTTGTCTCCTTCATCGATAGCGCGATGAAGATGACAAAGACCGTATTGAGGATGGCCTGAACATAAAACACTTCGCGGATGAAATAATCCCCCATGATGCCGCCTATCTGATAGCCGAATGTCGTTCCAAGCGCGAAAAGCGCCGCGGAAAGCGAAAGATATTTGGTGCGCTTCCCCAAATCGACCACGCCGATCACATGTGAAAGCATCAATGTCAGATAAGCCGCGACACCGAAACCGCTCAGAAAACGGGCGAATGTCATCAGATACAGGTTTTCGACCAACACAAAAAGAACCTGCCCCAAACTATAGAGCAGAAGTCCGAAGAGGATGAGTGGTTTTTTTGTCCGCTGGTCGCCCAGAATTCCCCAGATCGGTGCACCGATCAGCATTCCGAGACTCATCGAGGCAAAGAAAAAGCCGAACATGAACTGTGGGATGCCTAGCGTATTCACATAAGTCGGCGTCACAACGTGGCCGAGATTGTGGATGACACCCTGGATGAGATAATAACTGAGCGGAATCAGGATAAACAGATTTTTTCTTAGTGCGAGCGCTTTTTCTTTCATGTGAATCTTCCGTTCTATCCGAAGCTAATCTTCCTTGTCCTCATGAATGTCCGTCGCGACATTGTGATAGACCGCCTGGACATCATCGACATCATTGATAAGACTCATGAACTGATTGAATTTCTCGCGGTCATCGCCTTTTAAAGTCACGGTTGTCTGTGGAAACCAGCCGCTCTTCGAGAATACAATCTCGACCCCGCTGTCACGGAGAACCGATTCAATCCGGTCGAGTTCGTAACCCGCGGCGATGATCAGATGGGTATCCCCGTCTTCTTCGATATCTTCGACCTCGATGCCTGCCCCGAAGAGAATCTCGAGCAGTTCTTCCTCGCTTGTGATTTTCACCTCGAGTTTGGACAGATGGTCATACATGTGCTCGACCGAACCCTTGAGGCCGAGTTTGGAATCGATTTTCGTGAAACAGAACCGCACCTCTGAAACGGTGCGGTTGACGTTGTCGGTGAGGGTATCGATCAGGAAATTGCTGCCGCCGGGGCCGAAGCCCTCATAACGGTTCGCTTGGTAATCAATCTCGTCATTGCCTTCTGCCTTCTTGATGTTACGTTCGATGATATCGACGGGAACCTCTTCTTTTTTCGCCCGCTCGATCAAGTGTTTGAGGGCGAGATTACTCTCAATGTTGGTCCCACCGGCGCGGGCGGTCATGAAAATTTCTTTGCCGTAACGGGCGTAAAGCTTGCTTTTTCTAAGCCCCGATTTCTGCATACTTTCCTTGCGTACTTCATATTTTCTTCCCATAAAATCACCTAGTCTTGTTCTTCGTCCTTTAGGACGGTCTTGTCTTTTTTCAAGTCGATGCGTCCCTGTTTGTAGAGTTGTCCCAGTGCACGCTTGAACGCGGCTTTAGACATGTTGAAGGTATCATGGATCGCTTGTGGAGTGCTTTTATCGGTCAGGGGCATCTCCTTGTTTTCCCTCAGATAATCATATACTGTCTGGGCATCTTTTTCAAGCATGAGTTCCTTTTGCTCGATCAGGGTGCCGTTATAATGTGTTTCGTCTTTCTTGATGGTGATGACGGGTTTGACGGTCTCACCCATGCGGTGTTCAGCGCGTGTGTGCTTATAGTAGATGAAAATCTCGTGACCGGACTTCGTGAATGTCACAAGACCCTCATCAGCGACATGGAACACGATCGCTTCGACGGCTTCCCCTTTCTCGAGGGGTTTTTCCGGTCTCAAGTAATCGCGCACCCGAAAACGGCTGAGCGGGCGGGCGACCATCTGTCTTTTTGCCGTCTTGAGATAACAAAGGAGCGTATCTCCGATTTGCGGCCAGTCTTTCTTGAGTGGTGGAAGGTCGTCTTTCGAGACAAGCATGTCTTTCGTGAGTCCGATGTCAACGAAGACACCGAGACCGAGTTTCTGTTCGACCACCTTCACGAAATCCGGATTGTAGATGTCGATATAAGGGGTTTTTGTAGTGGCGACAAGCCCTTTCGTGTGGTCGATATAGACAAAGGCCTCCAGTTCATCACCCTCATCCACCGGGTTGACAGCCTCCTTGAAAGGCATCATGATGGTCGCTTCCTCATGTTCAAGAAGATAACCTTCGTCTTCCTTTTTCCTTACTTTGAAAATATTGGTTGTGCCGATTTTTAATTGGGCCACAAATATCACCTCTAATGCATTATAACAAATTCTTATCCGTTGGGCACATAAAGTGACCTTTTTTGAAAATATCTTTTCCTGATTATCATTGCTTTTTAAATCGGTTTTTGATACAATATATTCGCTTATGGTAATGGAGGTGAGAACATGGCTAATATCAAACAACAGAAGAAACGTGTCAAACAGGATGCGAAACGCAAACAGTCAAACCAGATTTTTAAATCAGGAATGAAAACATCTGTCAAAAAAGTTGAAAAGCTTGTCGCCGAAGGTAACAAGGAAGAAGCCCAAAAAGCTTTCGACCTCGCCAACAAAAAGCTGGACAAGGCTCTCACGAAAGGTATCTATCATAAAAACAAAGTTGCCCGCAAGAAATCACAACTGCAACAGATGATCAACGAACTATAAAAGAAAAGTCTATTCCGGGAATAGACTTTTTTTTATGTGCTCAGGATGAACATCTCAAGCGCGTGTTTTTTATCGACTCTGCCCGTCTTGATATGATAATCGAGCTGTTCGAGATGGCGCAGATGGTCTTCGATTTTGTGTCGGGGGACACTTTTGGCGTTTTGGACCATGAAATAGGCACGACCGCTTTTGACATGGAAATACTGCTGGATACCGTCTTGATCGAATCCTTTTTCAATCAGCATTTTCACTTGGAGCATCTCACGGTATTTTGAGATGATGATGCCTAGAATCCGCAGTGGATCCTCGCTGTACATGATCAAGTCGTGATAAACCTCCAACGCACGGGAACGGCGCTTTTCGAGGATCGCGTTGGTGATATCATACACATTGTCTTCGATGTTTTTCGTGATGACCTTCTCAATCATTTCGATGTCGATGGCGTCTTCGTCCTTCGCATAGAGTAGTAGCTTCTTCATTTCCAAAAAGGCCAGTTCGGTGCTGTGTTTGACACGGTTTACAAACGCATCGAGCGCGGTCTGATCGATTGACAGGCCCGCCTGGGCGACCTGTCTTCTCGCCCACGCATTGAGATCGCCGGGTCCCTTCAGTTTGCATTCGGTGATCGTGGCGTTTTTCTCAAGCTTCTTGAAAAGCTTGCTGCGCCGGTCGAGTTTGGCTTGGGGGACCGTGATGATCAACAGCGTCTCGGCAGTCGGATTGTCGATGTATTCCTCAAGATAGGACAGCTCGTGTTCTATCTTGTTTTTCTTCACCGCGGTGCTCAAGAAATGCGCATTCTTACAGACGACCACCTTGTTCTCGCTCATGAAGGGGATGGTCATCGCATCATTGATGGCATCACTCAACATGACCTCCTCCAGGTCGTAGGTCGTCAGGTTGTAATCGTCGACATCATATTTTTTGATCAGCTGGTTGATCTTGCTTTTGATATAGAAGGTATCTTCTCCGAAAAACACAATAATCTTATCATCCATAATAGGTCGGTGGCGCCAACGGCCACGGCCTCCTTCCTGTCCTGCCCCGGTTGTAACCGGTTCTCAGTCGATGGTCTTCACGCCCTTCATTATAGCATATAACCCAGGTTCGAGCGCAGTCTTTTTGTGCCGGAACGAAAAAAAGTAGCGAAAATGGACACTGCCCGTTTCGTCGAGACGATGCAACAACACACCATGCGCTTCGAGTCTATCGATCGCTTCGTCGTGCGGATGGCCGAAACGGCTGTTTCGGCTCGCCGGGACGATCCCCTCGGATGCCTGGACCATCTTTAGAAACCGTTCGGTCGACGAGGTTCTAGAGCCATGATGCGCCACCTTGAGAATGTCCGCACGCACATCATAGAAACGGACAAAGCTTTCCTCGCGTGCTGATTCGATATCACCGGTGAACAAATAACGCTCACCGCCGATGGTGATACTCATCACGAGCGAACGCTCATTTTCACCACGGTGATCCTTTTCAAGCGGAAAAATGAAAAACGTCAGGTCGCCACAGCCGATCAGTCTGTTCTCAAAAGGACCCTGTGAATGGTTGCTGATGGTCTGTCCAATCTCGAAATTGGCGGCCACCGACGGATAAGCACCGTAATGATCACTGTGTTTGTGTGTGATGATCACATAGTCGAGGTGTCTCAGATTCAGCCGCTTAAGTTGACTGACCAGACGGTCTTGCGGGTCACGCTCGCCGGTATCGATAAGGATGTTGCAACGGTTAAAACGGTCACGAATCAAGAAACTGTCCCCTGACACATCGAACATATAGACATGGGAAACAAAGGAAAGATACGGTGACAAGCCTATCAACAAAAGGAAATAAACCAGCACAATCAACCGTCTGATTAAACGGATGGAATTCCCGATCTGTGAAAATGCGTATGCGAACAAGACATAATAGAAAATCGTGACGATCCCCGGCGGGATGAAAAGACGGATGATCATACCGTTTCGATCGGCGAGCCATCCGACAATCAGCTCGAAGACCGCCAGCAAGAACGCAAGGAGCGGTTCGAAGATAGGCAGAAGAAAGACAATATAACTAAGCGGCAACAACAAAAAAGTCAAAAAAAGTACGAAAAAGACATTGTAGATGATGCTTAAGGGATTGATCTCATATTGCATCGAAAGTATCAACGGCAAAGTCGCGAAAAAAGCAAGCCCCGATACCAAGAAAGGCTGATGGACTTTCTTTGCCGCACCGAGTTGCGCCTTGTTGAAAACGAGTGTGATGCTCACCGTAAAAGAAAGCAAAAATCCCAGTTGAGAAAAATAAAAGGGATGAATCACCAAAAGCCCCATGCAAAGAATCAGCAAACAATCCAGCACACTCAATCCCAGGTTGAGGTGTTTGTTGAAAATCAACAGACAGACCATCGCCACGGCCCGAAGCACCGAAGGCGGCGCCCCGGTGATACCGAGATAACCCACCAAAAACAGTATGAAGAGGATATCACACGATACAGGGTGTCTGACCACCATGGTCAGTCCCTTTCTGATGAGAAAGGCCAGAAATGCCACATGCAGACCCGAAACCGCGAACATATGGGCGATACCGAGCGTCTGTGAATGATGATAGGTCGTCTCGTCGAGGCCGCTCCTGTCGGCCAGCAGGAATGCCTTCAGATAAGGCGCGGTATCCGGATTGGTCAATTCGATATGCCGACTCAGCCATCCGCTCACACTGTAGACGGACATGCCGCTTTCTCTGGGCGTGATGGCCGCCTCGTAGACGATACCGTCAACTCTTATCGCCCTCAGATGCGCCCGGTAATCGAAGCCGCCGAAGAAACCGGATGCCTGCGGCCAGACGGCCTCACCCTCGATTTGGACGCGCATGCCCGCCGACAGCGCTTCGATTCCATCCCCATAGACGAGGAGTCTGTAATCTTCGTCCTTGAGAAAAAAACGGGGGTGGTCACGGTCACTTTCCACCGACGTCACGGTGCCGCTGAAGGTCTGCCGCTTGATGACCGGGTCGCTATGGGTGAGCAGCCTTGTGACCGGCACCATGCTGATGAGGACGACAACCAGGAAAAATACCCTGTCATACGTGAACAGCCTCATGAGAACCAAGGCGACAAGGACCCACAAATAGGAATGTTCAACCGCATAAAGCATGAGGATGAACGGAATGAAAATCTTTTCGGTTTCGTGGCTAAAGCGTGATAAGGTCTTTGACATTGTTGTAGGTCGCCGCACCGATGCCACTGACATCCATCAGTTCCTCGAGCGCAGTGAAACCGCCATTTTCCTCGCGGTATGCGATGATCGCCCTGGCGGTCGCGCTTCCGATATTGGGAAGACTCACCAACACCGCCTCATCCGCGGTGTTGATGGAGATGAGCGTGCCCTCCTGTTTTTCATCATCCAATATGTCGGATTTCGTTTCCTCTTCGCACGCCGGTACGCGGTAGACATTGCCGTCGATGACACGCCGGGAAAGATTCAGCGTTTCGTCGCAGCCGGCAAAGGACAGTCCGCCGGCGAGCAGGATGACCTGAAACAGCCTGGTGCCCTGTTCGACCTTGTAGACGCCGGGCTTCACGATCTCGCCCTTCAGATCGACATAGACATAATCCTTATCCTCATGACCGGCATCCGTCTCTTCAGGAAAAAGCACCACCGTCCCGGCCGTTTCCTGGGCGGAAAGTCCGTTGATCAAGAAGAAGAACACCAAAATGAATAAGGGAATCACGATCACAATCCATGGTCTGAATTTTTCCATAAAAAAACACATCCTTTCACCCTATGATTCGAGTGGCGATGTGTTTTTACTTTTGAAGGACGTATAAAACACGTTCTTCCATCCGGATTGTCTCAAGAAGCTTGAAACCGGCGAAAAGGGTCCGCACCTCTTCGTCTTTGTAACAGGTTTCCTCATGGCGCGCGGTTCTTTTTTTGTGGCTGATTTCGTGGATGATACGGCGGGGATCCGTTGTCCCTTTGACAGACCAATGATAGACGCCCTTTGGTGTATCGAGCGTTTCTGCGTACCCGGGCAGGCGTTTCACATAGTCGCATCTGAGCATATCGAAGATGAAGTGGCCGTCTTTTCTCAGGTGGGCCGTCCAGCGTGTGAAAAGCGTCCGCAGATTTTCGAAATCGGGCGTATGGTTGAAAACGTCGATCGGCGCGATGATCATGTCGTAAGTCCGATCGAGGGGTCGCGCCATGTCATGGACAAACAGTTTCACATTGGTGGGCACGGGCTTTTGGCCAGCTTTCTCGATCATCGCCGCGCTGGCATCGAAGGCGTGGACCGTGTCGAACATGGGGGCGCATTTTTTTGCGAGATGCGCGGTTCCGCACCCGATCTCAAGAAAAGCGCCGCCCGCGCTTCTTTTCTCGATCAACCGCAGATAGACCTTGTAGAGATAGTGGTCGATGGTCTGTTCATAGATATCGGCGATCAGGTCATAGGTGTTCATAGGAGGGTGTCTTTATCTATCTTGGGCACATCGATCCACATCTTTTCGATGTTATAGTATTCGCGTTCGTCCTTTGTGAAGACGTTGACGATGATGTCGCCACAATCAATGAGCGCCCAGGCACCACCGGTGCTGCCTTCGATGTTCGGGCGGTCGTGGTCGTTTTCCAAAAGGGTCTCCTTCACATCGCGGATCGCACCGTTTAGTTGACGCGGGTTCTTCGCGCTTGAAAGGATGAAGTAATCGAAGAAAGGATTGACCTCGCGCATGTCGTAGATGACAATGTCTTCGAGCTGCATATCGTCAAGGGCTTTGACAATCAGGGTGAGTTTATCCATTGTTTCCTCCTTTTTTGTAGGTCTTCTTATCCAGACTATAGAATATGACGTCGTAGGATTTTCCTTCTTTGTTGGTCCAGTAGTCTTTTTCGACGGAAAGCGTCTTCGCACCGAGTTTCTCATAGAGCTTTCTGGCAGGATGGTTCTCGCAGAACGTGTCGATCAGAATCGCTTCGAGTCCGTAGGTTTCAAACAGATATTCGACAAAGCCTCGCAGTGTCTCTTCGCCGTAGCCTTTCTTCTGATAATCCGGTTCGGCGATTTTCATGCCGATGCGCATGGTCTTATGCCTTTTATCATGATGGCCATAGGAAAGCTCGCCGATCGCGTGTTTGGTCTCCTTGTCGCAGATGAGCACGATACGCGTCGCGTCTTCGTTTTGTGACATGGTCTCAAGTTGTTTTTCAACCTTTTCAAGCGGAATCCCCAGACCGTAAGGGAACCCGACCGAAGCCATCAGACGGCCGTCGTTCCACCATTTCGCAAGAACAGAAGCATCTTTCATGCGGGTGCGTCTGATGAAGGTGCGCTCGGTCTCGAAGAGTATCACGAGGTCGAGCAGTTCCTTTTTGTAGTATTCGCGGGCTTGATAGGCGATTTCGGGAACGGAGCCTTCTTCTGATTCAAACAGGCGGATGGATTTGTCGATGGCGGTGAATACCGCCAGGTCGATATCCTGAAAGGCCAGTTTCCTGACCTGTTTCGACGCCTTGTAGGGTCTTGTGGGTTCGATGTAGTCGCTGATGAAGATGACTTTTTCAAATAAAGTCATCGCCGGTTTGCCGACGGTATGGTTCTCGATTGCGGAAAGGACGTCCTTGTCGGTGACACCATACTCCTCCTTGGCGACAAAGGCGGCGGAAAAGGCATGGTAAAGGGGCGGCGTGTAGGTGTTGAAAATCGCAGTTCCGTAGGCGTCTTTGATGATCGTTTCATGATACTCGCGGGGTTTGTTCTTGGTGATGTCATGGAGCAAGCAGGCGGTAATAATCTTGTCTCGGTCGAGATCGAATTTTTTCTGGAAGTAAAGCGCGGTCTTTTCGACACCCTCGATATGAGCGAGCCGATTCGGGTCATCTTTGAAAATCGTTTTCAGGTCTTTTCGGATTTTTTCAATCATCCGATCAATGCCTCCCTTTGATAAGGGGTGATCGATTCGGGGAGGTGGATGCGGATGACGCCTTTGCCTTTGATGGAGACGAACCCTAGGCCGGGCACGACGAGGTCGATCGGTTTGTCGAGGTTGACGGGAAACTGATGGACCTTGAATGACAGGGCATCTTCAGGATCGTAAGGGGGCTGCAGTAGCTCGCCTTTGTGTTTTTCATAGAACGCATCGGCCTTGATCAGTCTCGTGCGGTGCAAAGAAAGGCTGTTGGCCAGATAGAAAGTGAAACTCGCCGGTACACCGGTGATATAGTCCAGTCTGAACAGACCGCCGGCGAAGATGGTCTGATTGGGGTCAAGCTGATAGGTACGGGGTTTGATTTCCTTTTTCGGCTGAATCGCCTTGAGCCCTTTCGTGTCAAGGATGTCAAAGAAATGGTTCTTCTTGATCAGACCCGGCGTATCATAAAGATGCGCATCGAAAAAGGGGATTTTGATGAAATCCTGGGTTGTTCCCGGAGCGAAGAATGTTGTGATCGGTGCCTCGTTTTTCTGCATGGTGGCACTGATCATGTGGTTGATGATGGTGCTTTTGCCGACATTGGAGGCGCCGATGATGTAGATGTCTTTCTTCTTGCTTTCTTTTTCAAGGGTTTCGACCAGGTCGTCGATGCCCTGGTTTTTGACGGCGCTGATCAGTTTGATCATGGCCGGTTCGATGTCGTAACTGTTGAGGATCTCATTGAGCCGTGATTTGATGCGGCCGTCTTTGGCGCTTTTGGGCAGTAGGTCCCTTTTGTTCGCAACGACGATAAGACGGTTCTTACGGATGAGCTTCGTGATCTCACCCATGATCGATCCTTCGACGTCGAGCAGGTCGATCACCTTGACGACCAATGCCTTTTGGGGAATGCCCGAGATCATCTCGATATAGTCTTCCCTTGTGACGTAGGACGGCATGACCTCGCCGTAATGACGCATGCGGTAACACCGCATGCAGTAGATGGTTTTATCCTCATCCAAGGATTTCGGGGTGTAGAACGGTTTTTCCTTGTCTTCATTCTGGAGTTTTCCGCCGCACCCTATGCAATGGATGTCCGTCATGCTATCACCTCTTGTCAAGTTTGAGTTCCGTGTATTTTTCGGGATACCGGGTCTTGATTTTTTCCAGCATCCTGTTTTCGATGGCGCGGTTGAGACGGGTGTACCATTTCTCGGTCCTTTTTTTGATCGGCAGCACGAGAATCACATCGAGGCCCGTGCGCTTCGCACCATAGACATCCGTCATCATCTGATCGCCGATCACAAGCACCTTTTTTTTATCGACGGGACGTTCATAATAGCGTAACGCTTTTTTGAAACCGCTTTTCAGCGGTTTTTTCGCCCTGCAGACAAACGAAAGATTGAGTGGGGCGCTGAAACGCCGCACCCTTTTTTTGCTGCTGTTGTTCGACACAAGGACGATGAAAAAACCGAGTGACTTCAGCTTCTCAATAAGTGAGACGGTGCGTGCATTCGGTAGATGGTCGTCATAGGAGATCAGCGTGTTGTCGATGTCGATGAGCAGAATCTGCTTGCCGTCACGCTTGACCTTCTCAAAGTCGATGTCGTGGATGGTTTCCTTGTGGGCGTCTGGGACGAATTTCTCAGTCTTGAACAAATGATGGATCATAGTTTTTCCTCCTGGATATCTGCACTCATTATACTAAATATGCGTATGAATGTCACGGGCATATGCTTGATGGTGGGCTTCTAGTTCTTTTCTCATGACCCTGTGGCCGGGATAGAGTTCATTCAGGGTGCGATAGAACGCATGGGAGTGGTCGGCGTGGATGAGGTGGACAATCTCATGGGCATAGACATAATGTAAAAACCGCACCGGGTAGTGGACCAGAGCGAGGTTCAGGTTGATGCGCTTTTTGGCGGCGACACAGCTGCCGAAACGGGTTTTTGTGTAGCGGGTGTTGAAAATGAGCGCATCGAGGTTCATGCGGGGATGATGAATG
The DNA here is from genome assembly GCA_003555335.1 of Mollicutes bacterium. The sequence continues at coordinate 114,622 of PWHD01000021.1, forward strand.
GTCATCGCTTCATTGTGGGTGCGGATTTCATCGAGCAGTGTTTGTTTCAGGAAAGCTTCAAGGACCTTAGAAACCGTAGTCTCATCGAGGACGGGAAGCACAACTTTCAGATGGTCATCTTCCAATCTCACACACTTCTTACCTATTTCATAGTGTACGGGATATCGCTTTCCGAAAAGAAAGAGGGCCGCAGGCATCAAAAGGGTCTTCTTGTAATCGGTCTGTGGTGGTAAGGCCTTAAGCACATGAGTGTTTTTGCGGATGGTGGCTTTGATGGTGGCGAGGCGTACATGGCTGGGCGATGAGACTTTGAAGGCGCCGGGTTCTTCCGCACGGATGATGATACGTTTCTGGTTTTTCCGTTTGGTCCATGTGAAAGTAACCGGCTTTCCGTTGAGAGTCATTGTGAATCTCATAATGAGTCGAGGAACCTCATAAGCGCATCCGCCGCTTTTTCAACGCCTTCTTCAACACCCTTCTCATAATTGGTGAGCTGATTTTCGGACGACAGCTTGTCCGAAATCACCCTGAAGGCGAGATAAGGCACGTCAAACAAATGGGCAACCTGAGCGATGGCGGCGGTTTCCATGTCGACAGCGTGGATGTCGTCATATAGTTGTCTCGCCTCATCAAGTTTTCCGATATCCTTCAAAAACTGATCGCCGGTGGCGATGGCGCCGATTTTGTAGGGCACATCCTTCAGGTGCGCTTCGAAATGACGAAGATAAGCGCTCTCAAGATCGAAAAAAGCGGGCATATCGGGAATTTGTCCGTACGTATAACCGAAAGCTGTCACATCGACATCATGAAACATGGTGCGCCTGGCTAAGACGAGTTGACCCACTTCCACATCGACACCCCCAGCGATACCGCTGTTGATACAAAGATCGATGTTGTAGCGGTTGATGAAGAGGGTCGTCTTGAAAGCCGCATGGACTTTCCCGATGCCCGATCTGATCGCGTAGATATTATGTTTGCCATGATGAAGCCGGTAGACGCTGAGGTCGTTTTGCTTGATCAGTTCGATTTTTTCGAAACGGTTGAAGAAAGCGTTTTTTTCAATATCCATGGCGAATATGATACCGATATTCATAAGAAAGCCTCCTCAAATGAAAAAAAGAATGACGAATCATTCTTTATTTCACATCGATAATTTCAATCTGGGTTTCTCTTCGCGAATCCGTTTTGAAACGGACTGTCTCGCCTTTTTTCTTTCCGATGACGGCTTTGCCGATCGGTGATTCATTGGAAATCCTATTCTGGAAAGGGTCGGCTTCTAAAGAACCGACGACTGTATATTCTTTTGGTTCATTGCCGTTGACCTTGATTAAAACAGTGGCCCCGAGGGTCACCTTGCCGGTGCCTTTCTCATCGCGGATCAGCTCCGCGTGTTTGAGAATGTTTTCGATTTCCTTGATGCGTGATTCGATTCTGGCCTGTTCGTCGCGGGCGGCGTCATAATCGGCGTTTTCACTCAGGTCGCCTTGTGCACGGGCTTCCTTGAGAGCTTCGAGATTGCGTTCACGATCGACGGTTTTCAGACGTTCTAGTTCCTTTTTGAGTTTTTCAAGACCTTCTTTGGTCAATTTATAGCTTTGTGTTCTTCCGTTTTCCATAGCTTCCTCCTGTGTTGCCTCAATAATGATTTACATTGTATCATGTTTCATTGCGGCTGACAATTCTATTTTTTTTTACTTTTCGCAGCATATCGTATTTCGCGACGGGAAAGGGGATGTGAAGACGCAGCCTTTCCTTGGGATGACGGGCGATGCTGACTTTCTCCCCTTTGGCGTTGACCATGTCGGTCGCGATGAAGCTGACGGGTTCGAAGTTCGGGGAAAGGACCTCGAGGGTCTCACCCGATTTGAAGTGGTTGCGCTGTTCGATGGTCGCGGTCTTCGTCTTCTCGTCATAATCGTGCACAAGTCCGACAAATTCCTGTGTGGGCTGTTCGCTGCGTAGATTGTAAAGCTGCTGGTCGATGCCGGTCATACCCTCCATGAAACCAAAGGAACTGAGGCGGTTTTCCGCCTTCTTGATCTCGAGGAGGTATTTTGGAATGTCCACATCGATCTCACCGGTGATATCATCAATCAGCTTCCGGTAGGTTCTGACGACGGTGGCGATATAGTGGATGCTTTTCATGCGTCCTTCGATTTTCAGTGAATCCACGCCAAGATCAATCAGTTTCGAGACATAGCGTACGGTCTGCAGATCCTTTGACCCCATGGAAAAAGGGATGTCTCGGTTCAGTTTCTCATCCCCGTCGAAAAGGTCGTAGTTCCAGCGGCACGAGTGGGCGCAACCGCCGCGGTTGGCATCCCGGTCGGTCATGGTGTTGGACAGGGTGCATTTGCCCGAGTAGGAGACGCACATGCCTCCGTGGATGAAAACCTCGGTTTGTGCCAAGGTCTTCGGGATAAGCTTTTCAAGCTCGCCGATCGAGACTTCGCGGGCCAATACGACGCGTTTGACACCGCGCTTCACCCAAAAATCGGCTGCTTTGCTGTTGGTGATAGACTGTTGGGTGGAAACGTGGATCTCAAGGTCCGTGTGGGTCCTCGCCGCATCGATGACAGCCGCCGAGGCGCAGATGACGGCATCGACCCCGATGGCCTCCAGGGTCTTGAGATAATCAACGAGTCCGGGCAGATCGTCCTGATGGGGAAAGATGTTCGTGGTGACATACACCTTCTTGCCGAGGCCGTGGGCGAATGCGACAGCCTTTTTTATATCGGCGATGTCAAAGTTGGAGGCCCTGGCCCGCAGGGAAAATTTCCGTCCTCCGAGAAAGACGGCATCAGCACCGTAGAGAAGGGCGATTTTGAGTTTCTCGAGATCGCCCGCAGGGGCGAGCAATTCAACTTTTTTCATCGCACATCCCCCTTCTTCTGCACCGTGTCTGTCTTCTTATGATGAAAACCATCATCATGGTCGTCGTATTTTTTCATGTCCACCGGCCGCCCGGCCTCAAGCGCGATGTAATCGTCCACAATCGAAAGAATGCGCGCTTTATCGTAGAACTGCGTGTTGATGATGAAATAATCGACAGTCTGCCCTAAGGTATCATACACCTGGAAACTTGCGAGGGGCTTGTGACGGAAGATATGCGTTCCGAATTCATCCTGATAGACCGGATAGGGTTCCTCGCGGATTTCCTCGACAAGTCTGAATGACTTGCCTCTGATCTCGGCATCGATGGCATCTTGTGTGTAGTCGAAAAATGTCTTGATCAGTTCGCGTTTCGAGTGGAACATATTCAGATAACCATGCCCGATGATGCTGATGGGCATGGTTTTCTTTTCGCCGATGGCACGGATGTCTTCCAGGGTCAACTCCCTGCTCAAGATCGCGGTTTTAATCGCTTCCTTCGCCCAGAACGCCACGTCCGGCGCGCAGGTGACATAGGTCTCGGGGTAATAGATCAGACGGTCTTTCATGCCTGCTCGCTCTGCCGCATGGTAGATGGATAGATCGGCGAAAAGGATGCCGTCCACGTCGAAAGCGGCAATGGTTTCGATGGTCCTTTCCATTGTCGTGAGGTCATCCTCGTGCAGAAGGACATTGAGATTGAGCCAGACTTTCTTGCCTGAATTTTTCGCTTTTGCGGTCATGGTCCTGACCGCATCAAGGTCATAGGTCGCTTCCATACGTTGCGAAAGCGGACGCAGACCGAGGATGACGCCGGCGATGTCACGCTTGAGGAGTTCATCAAGCGTATCGGTGCTGGCAGTAATCATCAGTTCCATACAATCACCTACAGTTTCACACAGACACAAAGGCCATCACCAATAGCGTGGATGGCCGTATCGTAATCGTCTCTTTGCATGACGTAACGGTTGAATCTGTCGATTTTCTCAACAAGTGCTTTCAGATTCTTGGATTCGATATCATTTTTGGACGGATCTTTTTGTTTGTCGATCAGGCCATGGAACAAGACATTGTCGACCACGATAAGCCCACCCTTCGCAAGCAACGGTTCGAACTTCTCGAAAAAGGTGATGTTCTGGGCTTTGGCGGCATCGATGAAAATCAGACCGTAGGGACCATTCAGCGTATCGGTATCGAGATCGACCGCATCATCTTCGATCAAGGTGATGCGGTCCGCCAGGTCCGCCGAGTTTATGTGTCGCTTCGCGACCTTTATCATCGCTGCGTCGCGTTCGATGGTGGTGACGTGGATCTTCTTGTCGATTTTGGCCATACGGATGGCATTATAGCCGATTGCCGTCCCGATTTCAAGGATATTGTCGACACGGCCGAAAAGAATGAGCTGCCTTAAAAGACGACCACTTTCCCGGTCGATGATCGGAATGTCTTCCTTTTCGGCTTGCGCACGCATGGAGACAAGCAAGGGATCGCGATCATCGGTGTTTATTGAATCCAAGTAGTTCACTGGGGCTTGGTGTCCTCGACATCCTCTTCTTCTTCCTCGAGGAATGAGTTCAGGACTTCTTCGACAAGGTCCCATTCCTCATCGGTCTCAATCGGTTTCAGTTCGCCGCCTTCGGTGGCTTCCTCGTCATAGGATGCCGCGAAGACTTCGTCTGAGTCCCCCGGCTCCTTGTAGATGACGTAGGACTTTTCTGTTTTTTCCGATTTGAAGGTGAGGACGATTTCGAAATCCTTCTCCTTGCCTTCCTCATCGATGACGCGTAGTGTTTTGTCTTCCATGGTGTGTCACGCTCCTTTTTTTGAATCTAGATAGTTTTGTAATAGTAATGTCGCCGCTGTCTGGTCGATGGTGCGCTTCCTGCTTTTGCGGTTTTTCTTGCTCATAATCATGGTCTTTGAAGCCATGCGGGTGGTGAGGCGCTCATCATAAAGAATCACGTCAACATCGGTTTTTTCTTCCAGTCTTTCTTTGAACGTCTCACTTTTCTTGGCCTGAGGACCAGCGCTTCCGTCCATGTTTTTCGGATGGCCGAGCACAATCTTCTCAACCGGTTCTTCTTCCAGAATCTTCAGTACCCGGTTGAGCGGGGCCGCTTCATCATCGTTTTCGAAGCGGAAGTTCTCAATGCCTCGAGCAAGGGTCTGCGTCGGGTCGCTGATGGCGATGCCGAGTGTACGCTCGCCGAGGTCCAGCGCGAGAATCTTCATCGAATCTTCCCTTGGACGAAGGTCAAAATCTCATCGACCTTGGAGGGGTCCTTGGCTCCGGCCTGGGCGAATGATTGACGACCGCCACCGCCGCCGCCGGCAATTTTCGCCGCATCACGAACGAGATTGCCCGCATGGATCGCACCGCTTGATTTGGCGATGAGGATGACCTTGTCGCCGCTCACGTTGGCAAGGAAGACAAGATCGCCCTTGCTTTGTTCGAGCAGTCTGTCGGCGAGGGTCTTCAGGGCGTTCATCTCGACATTCCGCGTGCTGGTGACGATGTTGCCGTTTCCATCCTGTTTTTGAAGATAGGTTTCCAGGTCGGAAAGGGAGGCACGGGCCCGCTTGTCACTGAACGCCTTTTCAAGGTTTTTGACGGCGTTTTGGTAGTTTTTCACCAGATTGCGCATCCGGATCACATCTTTGTAGGAACCTTCGAGCTCGATATCCGGCGTTGCGTCGAAATCAAGATGAATATTGTGGCGGGCGGCTTCTTCCATGATGTTGTCTTTTTTCTGTTTGAGGTGGGCGAGGTTGGATTCGAAGCCGCGCAGATAATCGCCGATGTCGGAGACTCTGTCTTTCGCGAGGGCGACAATCCGGTAGATACCCGAGCCCTTCGATTCCAGCGACGCGATGGCGAAACGTTCGATTTCGGCCGTATTATCCACGTGGGTCCCACCACAGAGGTCCAGCGTGTCCCCCATATCGACAACACGAACCTCCTTATCGTACTTTTCACCGAATTCGGCGATCGCACCCCTTTTTTTCGCGGAATCGATGTCGGTGTATTCGATGTCGACCTCAATCGCTTTTTCTATCTTTTCGTTGACACGCTTTTCGATGGTCACAATGGTCTCGTCGCTCAGAAGTTCGAGATGGTTGAAGTCGAACCGCAGATAATCGGGGCCGACGAGCGAGCCTTGCTGCATGACATGCTCTCCGAGTTCCTCCCTCAGTGTTGAAAAGAGCAGGTGGGTCACGGAGTGATGGGCCTTGGTCAGTTCCCTGGCGGCCTCATCGACCTGGAGGATGACCTCGTCGCCTTCTTTGAGGTCGTGGTCTTCGAGCATGTGCAGAAATTGGCCGTTCGGCAGTTTTTGAACGTCGGTGACGCTCATGACCCGGCCGTCTTTGATGATGGCGCCGCTGTCGGCGACCTGTCCGCCGCTTTCGGCGTAGAAAGGCGTCGCTTCGACGACGATACCCGCATCGAAAACCTTCAAGACGGATGATTCATGACGCGTGGTATCATAGCCGACGAACTTGGATGGGGTCTTGAATCGTAGATAGGCTTCATTCTGGTCTTTCATCGCACCGACGTTTTTGCGGGCGCTTCGGGCGCGTTCCCGCTGGATTTCCATATGTTCGGCGAAACCGTCCTTATCCACACTGAAGCCTTTCGCCTCAGCGTACTCTTCGGTCAGTTCGACAGGGAATCCGTACGTGTCATAAAGCATGAAGGCATCCTTGCCTGAGATGATTCGTGTCTCGCTTTTGAGCAATTCGTCGAGCAGTTTTTCCCCTTGGTTCAAAGTGGAGAGGAACTTCTCTTCCTCTTTTTCGATCATGCGTTTGGTGAAGTCCTGGGCTTTGAGCAGGTAGGGATAGGTTTCTTTCATCATGTCGATGACGGTGTCGACCAAATCGAGCATGAACGATTTTTCTATGCCCATCTGCCGACCGTGTTTGATGCCTCTACGTAGCAACCGTCTAAGAACATACCCCCTGCCCTCGTTTGAGAACGTGGCACCGTCGCTGATGGCGAAGACGACCGTGCGGATATGGTCGGCGATCACCTTGAAAGACATCTGGCCGTCGTAGGTTCGGCCCGCGATCTTTGCGAGGTGTTCGATGACAGGATAAAACAGGTCGGTCTCGAAATTGGTCTTCTTGCCCTGGATGATCGACGCCATCCGCTCAAGCCCCATGCCGGTATCGATGTTCTTTTTGGGCAGTTCGGGGTATTCTTCCCGTTTCAGGCCTTTTTTCGCGTTATATTGCGAAAAGACGATGTTCCATATTTCGATGTAGCGGTCATTCTCGATATCTTCTTTTATCAGTCCGAGGTTTTCTTCTCCGAACGCGTCCCCACGGTCATAGAAGACCTCCGTGCATGGACCGCAGGGACCGGGTCCGATTTCCCAGAAGTTCTCATGACTTCTGATGATATGGTCTTTTCTGACGCCGACGGAGCGCCATTTTTCATAGGTTTCCTCATCGTCAGGGTAGATGGTCATATACAGTTTGTCGGGGTCGAATCCGAAATATCTAGGATCGGTGAGAATCTCGTACGCCCACTCGACGGCTTCGTCTCGGAAATAATCCCCAATCGAGAAGTTTCCGAGCATCTCGAAGAACGTGTGATGTCTCGCCGTCTTGCCGACATTGTCGATGTCGTTGGTCCGCAGACATTTTTGAACATTGACGATGCGGGGGTTGCTTGGGACCCGCGAACCGTCGAAATATCCCTTGAGCGGAGTCACACCGGCATTGATCCAAAGCAGCGTGGGGTCGTTGATCGGAATCAGCGAGGCGCTTTCTTCTATTCTATGACCTTTTTCCTTGAAATAATCCAGCCAGGTTTTCTTGATTTCGTGTCCGGTCATCTTTTTCATTTTAAGTCCTCCTCTAATCATAAAAAACGTCCTTAAAAAACCTAAGGACGACTTGAGCCGCGGTACCACCTTACTTCTTACGCACTCTGACATTGTAACGCCTGAAGGCGGATGGTTTTGCCATCACTCAGAAAGGAGCTTCGGTAAGTTTTGCGGTCTGTTCACAGCAACCACAGACTCTCTTTGACGCAATGAAACCTACCTACTGGTCTTCTTCATCGATTTACCTCATTATACATAAAGACCCGGCTTTATGCAAGCAAAAGCCTCCACTCGGGACGAGGCGTCCTCAGGACTCGTCCAAAAAATCGTAAGGGGTCTTCTCATTCAGTTCCTCACCCAACGTGTCAAAGGGAATTTCGGGATCGTTGATGGTTTTTCTTTCGGGTTTTTCGCGGAGTTTTTCGATCGCCTCGTCCAGTGAGCGGACGCGGGTGTCATCCTGTTTGCCTTCCAGTTTCATCCTGAGCATGGTCTGCCGGTTCTCCTCCAAGCTGCCCACGGCGGGACGCAGTGTCTCAAGATCCCCTGCGACAATGAGTTTCTCTTTCGCCCGTGAAACGGCGGTATAGATGAGTTTGCGCTTGAGCATGATCGAAAAGCTCTTGAAAAGGGGCAAGATGACCACTTTGTATTCGCTGCCCTGTGATTTGTGGATGCTCATCGCGTAGGCGTGGGTGAGCTGGTCGAGATCCCCTTTTCGGTAGGTGACCTCGTTGCCGAGAAAATCGACATAGAGTATGCCACCGGTCACGTCGATGCCGACGACCCGTCCCTGATCGCCGTTCATCACACCGTCTTCGGCGCGATTGATCAGCTGCAGTACCTTGTCGTTGATCTTGAACGTCTTATCGCCATATTGCAGCGACTTGGCAGACCCCTTGTTGTAGGTGGTCTGCAGGAAAGCGTTGATGGCGTCGATCCCGGCGGGTCCTCTGTACATCGGAATCAGAACCTGGATGTCATCAAGGAGGTCAAAGCCTTGGTCGAGCATGTAGTCGATCATCTTTTTGAGTCTCGGTTTGAAGTTCTCCTGTGATTCCTTGAAGACATAGCGGTCGGGATAAACCTCATAGAGGTCATCGGGAAGCCGGCCCCTTCTGATTTCGTTGGCGAGATGGATGATGGCGGAGTTCGCGGCCTGGCGGTGGATGGTGTCCAGCGTGATGGTGCGGACGGCGCCTGAATCGATGATGTCTTTAAGAACCTGGCCCGGTCCGACGGAGGGAAGCTGGGCCTCATCACCGACGATGATGATCTTCGCCATCTCCGGCAGACTCTCAAAAAGGTGGGCGCCGAGCATCACATCGATCATGCTCGCCTCGTCGATGATGAAGAGCCGGCCGGGTTTCGGGTGGTCCTTGTCGTGTTCGAAGGAGCCGTCGAAACCATAGCCCAAAAAGCGGTGGATGGTCGAAGCGTGATAGCCGGTCGTCTCTTTCATGCGTTTGGCCGCCCGTCCGGTGGGCGCGATCAGATGGATGTCGGTCTCCTTTTCATAGGCGGGCGGCACGACATCGGTGATGTTTTTGAAGACATGGACGATGCCCTTGATGACGGTGGTCTTTCCCGTACCGGGGCCGCCGTTAAGGACCATGACCTGCGATTTCATCGCGGTCTGGATCGCTTTTTTCTGTTTCCTGGTGTAGGTGATCCCCTCGACCCGTTCGAAATCGGCGATCAGTGTCTCGATCCGCCCGGCGTCAGCGGCCATCGTCTTTTCGGAGAATTCCCGCAATACACGGGCGATGGTGTTCTCGCTTTTCACGAACTGCCGTTGGCTCAGTTTGCCGGCCTCGACAATGAAACGGCCCGAATCGACCAAGTCGTTCAGTATCGATTCCATTGTTTCCTTGCCGACCAAGGGTGCGTGCTTGTTCAGTCGTTCCAGGGCGACGTCGAGGAAGACGTCGCGCTCGATGTGTGTGTGGCCCTTTTGATTCGAGATGTGGTTGAAAAGGTAGACAATCATGGCGCGGATGCGCAAGGGGTCGTCGTCTTTGAAACCGAGCTTCTTGGCGATCAGGTCCGCCCGCTCGAAACCGATGCCTTCGATGTCGTCGATCAGCTTGTAGGGGTTTTTCCTGATAATGCCCAGCGCCTTGTCTGCATAGGCATCCAGGATACGTTTGGCGATGCGGGGCGTGATACCGTAATCATAGAGCTTGATCAGGGTCTGCTCATTGGCCTTGTGTTCCTTGAGGCCCTCATAAAGGCTTTCTTTTGCCTTCTCGCTCAGTTTGGGTACCTTGTCGAGGACGGCCTTGTTCTGGGTGATCTTCGTGATGGCATCCTTGCCAAGAAAGTTGACGACACGCTCGGCGGTTTTTTCCCCGACCCCCTTGAAAAGGTCGCTCGACAGGTAGTCGATGATGCCTTCCTTGTTGGTTTCCTCTATCTTCTCGTAGCGGACGAACTTGAACTGCCGTCCGAACTTCTCGTGGTATTCGGCTTCACCGTAAAAACGGAATTCCTCGCCCTTTTTCGGCTGGGGAAGATAACCCTTTACGGCGACGGTTTCCTTATCACCACCGAAAAGAGAATCATCGAGATTCGAGTCGGTGACATCGATTTTGAGGATGGCAAAGGCATTGTCCTCGTTATAGAATGTGATGTTGCGCACGGTTCCCTGAATGTACTTTTCCATAGGCCACCTCTTTCACTTATTATAGCACAAAAAGGCGCTTGATGACTTGAAAAAAACCACGAAAAAAGAGTCTTACGACTCTTTGATCATGCGTTCGATCTCATCGGTTTCTTTGGGGATGGCGGCGCTCAGATTCTCATGACCGTCCGTGGTGACGAGAATGTCGTCCTCGATACGCACACCGATGCCTTCTTCTTTGATATAGAGTCCCGGTTCGACGGTGAGGACCATGCCTTCTTCAAGGGGGAGGTCGTAATAACCGACATCATGCACATCGAGACCGAGAAAATGACCGATGCTGTGGTAGTAGAAATCATAAATTTCCTTGTCTTCCCTGATCAGACCGATGCGTTTGGTCTCACGCGTCAGCATGTCGCGAGCGAAATCGTTCAGTTCTTTCCAGGTGACACCTGGTCTGACTTGTTCGATGGTCGCTTTATTGACCGAAAGCACGATCTCATAGATTTCCTTGTGGCGCTTATCGAAGGTGCCGCCGACGGGGTAGGTCCTCGAGATATCGGCGGCGTAGTTTTCGTGGAGCGCGCCGAGGTCGAACAAGATCATCTCCGATTTGTCGAGCGTGTCGCGGTTTTCGATGTAATGTAGCACCGTCGCGTTCTTGCCCGAAGCGGCGATCGTGTCGAAGGCATTGCCCTCCGAACCCGAAAGGGTGATCGCGTGCATGAAGTCCGCCTGAAGCTGAAACTCATGGGTACGGTTTTTGATGTTTCCAAGCACAGCCTCGAGGCCGTTTTTCGTGTGGTCGATGGCCGTTTTGATCTGCGCGATTTCTTCATCGCTTTTGAACATCCGCAGGTAGGACGTGTGTTCGTTCACCGCGAGCACGTTCAACTCAGGATAGTTGTCGATGATGTGCGCGGCCTGGTCGAGACTGATGGGCTTATGCCTCGCAGAGATGTGATAAAGGTCGAGATAGAGATATTTGGGCGGGTGCCCCATCGGTGAGCGGGCATAATTCATCGCCTGGTTGAAAACACGATCGAAATCCTTGAGGAAAAGGATGGACTTCTCATCGATGCCCGAGCGTTCGCTTGCCTCGTTTTTTTCCATGCGGGCTCCTTCCCATTTGATGATATGGTCGGTGTTCTCTTCAATGAACAGGTAGGTTCTGGACTCTTTTTCCCCTTTCATGAGCACAAGGATCATGTTCGGTTCGTTCAGATTGGTGAGATAGTAGAAATTCCTTTGTGGCGTGTAAAGATAGCTTTGGTCCATGGTCTTGTGGGGCGCCTTGCCCGAATAAAGGATGGTGACTGATTCCTCTTTCAAACGGGAAAGAAGGTTTTCCCGGGCCTTTATGGCGTGTTTTTTCATGTAATCACCTCAAAACCATTATATCAAATCATCTTACAAAAACAATTGAAAAAGGGGAGTTTCGCAAAGCTTTCATGCTTATTGCTCCCGGGGAACGCTCTTGACGGGATACTGCACATAGGTATAAAGCAGAACCGAAATGAAAAGAAGATAAAGAAGCATGTCGTTTGAAATGATCCGCCATGGCCTCGCGTTATAAACGGTGACCATGAAATAGACATAAAGATTGCTTATCGCAAGCAACAAGACCGCGATCAGGAAGATGTTCGACATGAACAAGAGCCTGCGGGTGGCCTTGTTGCGAAGCGCTCGGAAGCGGCAGACAACCTTGAGCCGCCTGTGGGCCTTGCGCAATCCCATCACGAGCAGGACAAGCAACAAGAAGAAAATATTGAAATAGACCGCGTCACTCCAGTATCCGAAAAACGCCCAGCGCGGCAATGCGCCTTTCAGATAAGGAAAGATTCCGCCGAAAAAAGAATCAAACACGATTCCGATGAAAAAGGCTAGCAGATAGGCACTCAGATGACCGTAGACGAAACGCCTTTCCTTAAACCATTCGCATGTGCTCAGCCTGAATAGACTGTAGGCGTAATAAGCGAAAAGCACGCTCAAAGCCACCAAGACGAGCCCGATGATAAGCATCACCGTGAGCAGCACCGGTGTGAAGATACCGCGAGCTTCAAAAAGAACAAAAAGCGGAAAGACATAAAGAGCAAGTAAAAGGGCGTAGGAAACAATCATGCGCTTCAAGAAAGCCCGGTGTTCAAAACCGCCATCATCCTTGCTTCCTTCTTCGCCGTAAAGACCCTGGATGGTCGTCTCCAGTGCTTCGGCGAGCACCGGCAATAAACTCGCATCGGGGATGCTCTTGCCGGTTTCCCATTTGCTGATGGTGTTGGGGCTCACATTGATCGCCCGGGCGAGTTTCTCCTGGGAGAATCCTTTTTTCTTGCGCAACAAACGGATGTTTTCATTCAGACTATGCATGGTATCAACTCCTTAACCTGGATTATAGCACGAAAGTCGCCTTCTAGACACTACGTATCGGTGAATGGTCCTGCTTTCGGGGGTGAAAAAAGACATCCTTCCCGGTCCGGGAAGGATGTCTTAAGGTTTGTCTTAGGCGATTTGTTCGGCAAGGACTTTCATGGTGCGCAACATCTGAGCGACATAGCCCATCTCATTGTCATACCACGCCAGGACCTTGACGAGTTTCTTGCCGTCGGTCTCTAAGACCTTGGTCATCTGCGCGTCCACGAGCGAACCATAGACGGTGCCGATGGAATCACTGGATACAACAGGGTCCTCGGTATAGCCGAGTGTTTCGTTCGCGGCATCCTTGAGGGCGGCGTTGATGTCTTTTTCCGTCACGTCCTTCTCAAGTTCGACGACGAGGTCGACCACAGAACCGGTCACGGTCGGCACACGAAGGGCGATGCCGTCCAGTTTTCCGTTGAGGTGCGGAAGAACCAGACCGACAGCGGCGGCGGCGCCGGTGGTGGTGGGCACGATGTTCGCAGCGGCGGCACGGCCACGGCGGGCGTAGATTCCTTTGGGATGCGGCCCGTCGAGGGTGGCCTGGTCATTGGTGTAGGCATGGGCGGTGGTCATGAAACCACGGACAACGCCGAAGTTGTCATCGAGAACCTTCACGACAGGCGCAAGACAGTTCGTGGTACAAGAAGCGCCACTCACGACTTTCTCGGAACCGTCGAGGACGTCGTGGTTCACATTGTAGACAACAGTCTTGATGTCGCCTTTGGCCGGTGCGGAGATCATGACTTTCTTGGCGCCGGCGTTGATATGTTTCATCGCTTTGTCCTTGGATGTGAAGATACCGGTACATTCGAGTACGACATCGACACCCAGGTCTTTCCAGGGAAGGACCTCAGGATCTTTTTCAGCATAGACCTTCGTTTCTTCACCGTCTACGAAAATCGCGTTTTCGCTGAACGTGATGTCGTTGACCTTGTAGGGTCCTTGTGCGGTGTCATACTTGAGAAGATAAGCCAAGCTTTCTGCATCGGTCAGATCGTTGATTGCGACAATCTCGTAATCGGGATTGTCCTGCATGTAACGGAAAGCCAGTCTTCCGATACGGCCGAATCCGTTAATTGCTACTTTTACTGCCATTTTATTGCCTCCTAGATATAGTTTTTTTCTTCATGTTCATTATATCCAATTAAAATCTATAATACAAGATATACACAAACACTAAAAACGTTTTCAACCCGGAAGCATGAAAAAAGCCCGTCTAACGGGCTTCCTTCACAGTCTTGGCATCTTTCTTCCGCAATTCCCTGAAGTACTGTTCAAGGGCATTGTCGTAATCACAGTCTTCGCCCTGGCGATCACATGAGGTGCACATGATGATCTCACGCAAGCGTTTGGGGATGAAGGTTCTGATTTCATCTTCGTTGTATCCGACTTGCATCTTGTTGTCTTCGATGATGATAGGTCTTCTCAACACACTGGGATTGTCAATGATGAAACTGGTGAGCTCACTCAGCGTCATCTCGTCTATTTCGAGGTCGTGGTCTTGAAAGACTTTCGAGCGGGTCGAGATGATGTCTTCAAAGCCTTCTTCGGTATTCTTTAGCATATTCATGATGTCGTCTCTGGTGAGTTTCACGTTGAAGATGTTTTTTTCGCGGTAATTGATGCGGTGCTCCTCGAACCACTTCTTGGCTTTGCGGCAGGAAGAACAGCTGGGCGTGGTATACATCTGAATCATGTCTTTGACCCCTTTCATATTATGGTGTGTGAAACATCTGTCATTTCGATGTGTTGTAACTAAATTGTAGCACAATCAATAAAACATATAAATACCTGTTTGGTATTTATTTAATGAAAATGCTTGCATAAACAAGCAGTGGTTGAAGGTGGATGTGTTATAATAGTTTGTATTCTTAATATAACATACGGAGGCATATTATGCGATGGAATCTGAAAAACCTTTATGAGTCCGAGGAGGCCTGGGAAAAAGATTTTGAGCAGACTAGGCGGATGTTGGATGAAATACCTTCTTACAAAGACAAGCTCGATGATTTCGAACATTTCAGGGCTTATTACAGACTGCAAAAAAGACTTTCCGTGCGTCTCAACAAACTCTATCAGTACGCATCCCTTAAAAGTGATTTGAACCGCAAAGACGTCAAAAACGCATCGCGGGTCCAGAAGGTCGGGGACCTGCTCAACCAATACGCTCAGCGCACCGCCTTTGAGAAACCGGAGGTGCTGAGCCTTGGAAAAAAGAAAGTCGAATCATTCCTCGCGCATGATGAGGAACTCGAGGCATTCCGCTTCCCTCTAGAGAAACTCTTCCATCAAAGCGCCCATATCCTGGATGCGGACAAGGAAGGACTGCTTGCGAACTACAGAAAACTCGCCGGGCAGGGTTCCGAACTTCACGGCGCATTAAGTGTCGCCGACAACACAAGTGTCGAGGTCACCTTGAAAGACGGTGAGAAAATCACCGTCACCAGCGGCAACTATCGCAGCTATCTCGCTGACCTAAATGACAAGGACGACCGGGAAACCGTGTTCAAGGCGGTCTTCAGCCATTATAAAACCCACAAGCACACCTACGCCCAGATCTACGACACCATTCTGCAGGCCGATGTCGCCCACATGAGAAGCCGACATTATGAAAGCTGTCTCGAGGCCTATCTCCATGCGAACAAAATCGACCCGGCGGTCTACCACAATCTGGTCGATGTGGCGAAAAATAGCGCCCGGCTTATGAAACGGTACTACGCGATCAGAAAAAAAGCGCTCGGCCTCGACAGACACCGGACCTTCGACCGTTTTTTGCCCCTCGCCGAATCAACATCCAAATTCTCCTACGATGAGGCCAAAGCGCTTTTCTTCAAGGCCATAAGCCACCTCGACGAGGACTTCCGGGACAAGGCCGAAGACGCGCTTAAAGAGGGTTATGTCGATGTCTATGAACAAGAAGGCAAGCAGACCGGCGCCTATTCCTCGAGCGCCCTCGATGAGCATCCCTTCATCCTTTTGAATTATGACGACACCCTGAGCGATGTCTTCACCGTCGCACACGAAGCCGGACATTCGATGCATTCGCTCTTCGCCAAGGAAACCCAACCGGTCGCCACGCAGCGCTACACCATCTTCGTCGCAGAGATCGCCTCGACATTCAACGAGCATATGCTCCTTGATTACTTCATCGAAAACAACAAAGGGACGAAAGAGGACAAAATCCAGCTTCTGCAACAGTCCATCGACGATATCGCCGGCACCTTCTACCGTCAGACGCTCTTCGCCGCTTACGAACTGAAAGCCCACGAACTCGCGGAAAAAGGCGAGCCCATCACCTACGAAGTCCTAAGCGGCATCATGCGCGAGCTCTATCTTGACTTCTATGACATCGATATCGCCGAAGAACCCGGTAAATCCTACGTATGGGCCTACATCCCACATTTCTTCAATGTTTCGTTCTACGTCTATCAATACGCCACGAGCTTCGCCGCAAGCATGAAACTCTATGAGATGGTCAAAGCAGACCCCAAGAACATCGAAAACCATATGCGGCTCTTGAAGGCCGGCGGGGACGATTTCCCTATGGAGCAGGTAAGAAAAGCGGGGCTCGATCTCAAGGACAGGACGGTCTTCGAAGCGGTCGCCAACCGACTTGAGACGCTGCTCGACGAACTCGAACTTGCATTGGAAGCCTAAATCGTATAAACTATAACCAACACAAGGATGGGGAATCCGTTCACGCCCAAGAAAGCGACCCGGGATGGTGAAAGCCGGGAAAATGTGCACGGATGGACCCCTGAGTGGTGCTAAAGACACCCGCATGCACAGCGTTACAGGCTTTGAGCGCCGGCTTTGCCGGAACTAAGGTGGCACCGCGGTCATACCGCCCTTAATAGATTATTAAGGGCTTTTTTTATTCCTGAAGGAGGGATTTTCATAGATTTCGACGCCCTGATTAAAGAAGCCAGAAACATCACCCACCCCATGCGGATCTCGGACTTCGTCGAGTCCGGTGAGGTGGGCTGCGCACTGCTGACCGACCAGCAGAATCTCTATACCGGCATCAGCATCGACACGTCGTGTTCGCTCGGATTCTGCGCCGAACACGCCGCCATCGCCGAGATGCTCAAACACGGCGAGTCCGTCATTGAAAAACTTGTCGCGATCGATGAATACGGCAATGTCTGTCCTCCCTGCGGCCGGTGCCGCGAACTCATCAGTCAGTTGAGCTGGCGGAACAGACACACCAAGATTATGGTCGACAATGACACCGTGATGAGCCTGGCGTCACTCACGCCTTACGACTGGAAACTGACAAGACCAAAAGGAGGCAATAACATATGAGACACATCGTATCTGGAATCCAGCCCACCGGTTCGATCAACATCGGAACCTATCTCGGCAGTATCCGCAATTTCGTCAAACTCCAAGATACCTACCCGGACCACCATTTCATGATCTTCATCGCCGATCTGCACGCCATCACCATCCCGAGGGACCGACAGGCCCTGCGAAAAAGCATCAGGGAACTCGCCGCACTCTATCTCGCCTGCGGACTCAAAAAAGAACGAATCAGCCTCTTCGTCCAGTCGGAGGTGCCCGCACATTCCCAGATGAGCTACCTTCTGCAGTGTTTCACCTACATGGGGGAACTAGAGCGGATGACGCAGTTCAAGGACAAGGCGAAAAAACAGGAAAAAGGCGTCTCTTCAGCTCTTTTCACCTACCCCGCCCTCATGGCGGGCGACATCCTGCTTTATGACGCGCAATACGTTCCCGTCGGCGAGGATCAAAAACAGCATCTCGAACTCACACGCGATGTCGCCGAACGCATCAACAACCGTCTCGGCGGTTTCTTCACCGTCCCCGAACCGATCATCCCGAAAGCGGGCGCTCGCATCATGTCGCTCACCGATCCCGCTATGAAGATGTCGAAATCGGACGAAAATGTCAAATCCCGCATCACCCTGCTCGATGATGACAACATCATCCGAAAAAGGATCATGAGCGCCGTCACCGACTCCAAGCCAGGCTTTTATTACGACCGGGAGAAAAAGGCCGGGCTCGCCAACCTGATCATGATCATGAGCGCAATCACCGGCACGTCCATCAAGGACATCGAGAAAAGATACGAAGCCGCGAGTTATCAGACCTTCAAAAATGACCTGGCCGACACGGTGATTGCGGAACTCGCCCCGATAAAAGAGCGTTATCAGGAACTCATCAATTCAAGCGAACTCGACATCATCCTCGATGCGGGCCGCGACCACGCGGACACGCTTGCTTCGCGAAAAGTCGCCAAGTTCAATCACAAGCTGGGTCTCGGCCGCAAGCGCAAATAAAAAAGACGATTTCAAATCGTCTTTTTTTATCCCAGATTCATCTCTTTGATATGCTTGGCGATGGACTCCATGGCTTCTGCCTCGTCCTCACCACGGATCTCGATCTCTACGAGCGCACCACGGCTGACACCGAGTGACAGGACACCCATGATGGATTTGAGGTCGACTTTCTCACCGTCATAAATCAGCCAGATATCGGACTTGAACTGATTGGCCTTCGAGACGAGCGTCGTCGCCGGTCTGGCGTGGAGGCCCTGTTCGTTGGCGATGACAAATTCTTTTCTCATGTTCCACCACTTCCTTCATGCTTCTTGAGCGCCTCGTAGATTTTCTCGTTGTTTTCCTCATAATAGAACTTGATTTTGTTTCCGACAACATTGATACCGACCGCGCCGGTTTTTTTAAGCGCCTGCAGATTCGCATCGGACGCTTTTTTGACTTTGACCACAATCTTGTGGCGGACGAACTCAACCGATTCGATGTTGTCTTCATCTAGCGCCGTCAAGATCGCACTTGTGGACGGCAGCTTGGTTTTTCTGTCCCTGGTCCGGTAGATCACATAAACGGTGAACCCCAGGAGCAAAACGATAATCGCTATGATGATTATATATTGATAGAACTCCATTTTCTCACCTCGGTCATGTGTTTTCAGTAGGGTTATTTTATCATAAAACGTTTATTTTTGGAATGATTTCATGTATAATATTACAAAAGTCAACCAAGGCATTTATTTAGACGGAGGTGTGCTGATGCGTGTTGTCATTGCGAATGACCAGAAAACATTCATTGACCACTACCTGGTTCGCGGCGAAGTCTTCATCGTCGAGCAGCAGATCGACTGGCGGGAAGAGCTCGACGAACTCGATTATGAGAGTACGCTCTTCGTGCTCTATGACAACAATGTCCCCATCGGCGCAGCGCGCCTCTACAAGAACAAGGTCGGACGTGTCGCGGTGTTGAAAGCGCACCGCCACAAGAAAGCGGGGACCATCCTCATGCGCCATCTCGAGGATTATGCCCGTCAAAAAGGGATCAAGACGCTTGAACTCGGTGCGCAGACCTACATCATCCCCTTCTATGAATCCCTCGGCTATGAGGCGTATGGCGAAATATTCCTCGATGCCGACATCGACCACCGGATGATGAGAAAAAAACTTTGAACCAGATGCTGATGATTTGCAACATCATCACATTTTGATTATAATCCTTTTTATGGAGGCAGATTTATGGACCGAGTCATCGAAGCCGTCATCGAAATACCAATGGGCACGAAAAACAAATATGAGATCGACAAGAAACGCAACCGGATCAAACTGGACAGGGTCCTTTATTCCCAGATGACCTATCCAGCCGAATACGGTTACATCGAAAATACCCTCGCCGAAGACGACGACCCGCTTGATATACTCGTCATCGCGAGTACGAAGACCTTTCCCGGCTGCATCGTCGACGCAAGGGTTCTGGGTTACCTCGACATGATCGACAATGAGGAAAAAGACCACAAGATCATCGCCGTCATGGACAAAGACCCCCGCTTCTCCCACATGCACAAGATCAGCGACATCCAGGAACATATGCTAAGGGAGATCAAACACTTCTTCAGAACCTACAAGGACCTGCAGGAGAACAAGAAAGTCGAGGTCCACGACTTCCACGGAAAAGAAGAAGCCGACAAGCTGATCGATGAATCGATCAAACGCTACAAAAATCTATCAACAGACAAGGAGAAATGACAATGCCAACCAACATAAAGATGGTATTCGACAACCAGACGCACGGTATTTTGACCGGTCACCACGGATCAACCCAGGTCGGCCCCAGCGAGGGTGCACTCACTCCCTATGACATGATTCTAGGCGGACTCGGCGGCTGCCTCAACCACACTTTCCAAAGTGTCCTCGACAAGAAGAAAATCAAAATCCACGGCGTGAACTACGCCATCGAAGGCGTCAAGCGCGAGGAACAACCAGCCACACTGAAAACCGTAGATGTCGAAGTCTCCATCAGCGGGGCGGATGAAGACCACCTAAAAGATATCGAGAAGGCGTTCGAGATCGCCACGAAATATTGCAGCGTCTATCAGACACTCGCAAAAGTCGCGACCATGCGTTACGAAGTCACATTCAAATAAACAGGGACCTTCGGTCCCTTTTTTCTTTGAATGCCGGCCCGGAAGTTGACAAACGCCAAAATCCTTTGCGATAATAGAATGAACCCGTGAAAACCAAACGGAAAAGGTGATAGCATGAAACGCTACGTCCATACCACGATCAAGATGAGCCTTGCGAGCCTCGTCGCCATCCTCATCGCTTTGAGTCTCGATTTGGAAAACGCCATGACCGCCGGCATCCTTGCGGTGCTTTCGACGCAGCTGACCAAGACCGATTCGGTCGTTCTGGCCGTCAAGCGACTTTTGGACGCCGTGCTGGCGCTCATCATCGCTTCAATTCTATTCGTGCTGTTTGGCTATACGGTCTGGGTCTTCGCCCTGTTCACCGTCGTTTTCATCGCCCTTTCCTTCCTGTTTCAGATCCATGCCGGAATCGTCCCGAGCCTTGTCCTTTCCTCCCACCTTCTTTTGGCCGGGAGCTTCTCTTTGCACGTGCTCTTCAACAGCTTTCTGCTGATCGGAATCGCGATAGCAGTCGCCCTCGCCCTGAACGTCTTTTATCCCCTCAAAAGTCAGGAAATCCTCAAAAGGACCACCGATACCATCGACCGGCTCGTCAGCGATGATATCGTCTACCTCGCCGAATACCTGAGAAACCCCGCCGCCAACGAATACGCCTATATCCGTCATCAGTCCCTCAACCACACCTTGGAACGAATCATCGAGGACGCCGAACTCGTCGACAAGGACATCCTCTTTGACAAGGACCACCGCCAGATGGCCTACCTGCGCATGCGTAACGCCCAGGTGAAACGTATCAACCGGATGTTCGAACTGGTTTCGAAGACAGAGTCAAGACATCCTCATGCCGATATCCTCGCCGATTTCATCGCCAATATCAGTCACGATATCGGACACGCCGACAAGGCAAGCGCCCAGATCGAGAAACTGAGAAAACTACGCGAGAACTACCGTAACAAACCCCTTCCCAAGACACGCCGCGAATTCGAAACGAGGGCCATCCTCTTCCAGACCATCTTCGAACTCGAAACCCTCCTCGAGGAGAAAATCACCTTCCACCGCCGCTACGGCGACCAGCAATAAAAAAAGTGCCGCAGATTTTTCTGCGGCACTGTCATTATCTTATGGAGCGGGTGATGGGAATTGAACCCACGATTCCACCTTGGCAAGGTGGTGTTTTACCACTAAACTACACCCGCGCTTCAAGCGCATGGAGAAAATAAATTGGAGCGGGTGATGGGAATCGAACCCACACAGTCAGCTTGGAAGGCTGAGGTTCTACCATTAAACTACACCCGCGAATTTAATCAAGCGAAAGTATGATACCATGAAATGCTTTGTTATGTCAAGCGCCCGCGGGCCGTTTTCAGGATTTTTTTGAACATTTTCTTATGGCCCGCAGTTTGGCGCTCGCCGCCCGGGGATTCCGTCTGATTTCATCTTCGGAAGGGCGAATCACTTTTTTGTGAAGCAGTTCGAAATCGGCCGTTTCTGTCGGCATGGTCGGCAGTTCTTTGGGATGGTCGACCGTCGAGGCGTTCTTGAAATGGTTCTTGACGATTCTGTCTTCCAGCGAGTGAAACGTGATGATCACGAGTCGTCCGTCATCCTTGAGCAAGGACAGCGCCTCACCAATCACTTCGTCCAAGACACCGAGTTCGTCGTTGACCGCGATACGCAGGGCCTGGAAAATCCGCTTCGCGGGATGGCCTTTTGTCGCAAGCACCTTAGCTGGCAGGACGCTTTTGATCACATCGACAAGCTCGAAGGTGGTCCCGATTTCTTTTTCTTCGCGGCGTCTGACGATTTTTTTCGCAATTTGTCCGCCGAAACGTTCCTCACCGTAGCGGTGGAAAATGTCGCGGAGTGCCTTTTCGTCATAGGTGTTGATGATCTCTTTCGCGGTCAATGCCTGAGTCTGATCCATCCGCATATCGAGGGTGGCCTCATGCCGGTAGGAAAACCCGCGGGCGGGATCGTCGAAATGAAAAGAGGAGACACCGAGATCCAGATAGATGCCATCGACTTTTCCGACACCACGCGCTTCTAGCGCCTCACGCATCGAAGCGAAATTGGCATGGATGACCGTCAGATTGTCCCGGTATGCGCTCAGACGCGCACTGGCTTTCGTGATGGCGTAAGCATCCTGGTCAAAAGCATAGAGGTGCCCGTCTGTGAGGCGCTTGAGCACCGCTTCGGCATGGCCGCCGCCGCCGAGGGTACCATCGACATAAAGACCCGCTTTCTTTATATTCAGATAATCAATAATTTCGTCTTTGAGTACGGGGATATGTTCCATCTTTCCGCCCTCCTTTTTGATAAAAGAAAAACGCTTTTATAAGCGCTTCTTTTGTGATGCCCCTATTATTCTGCATCCACGGTTTCTTCAGGTTTCTCGGCGATGATTTCTCTACCCTTGTAATGTCCGCATTCGTTACATACGCGGTGGGCGAGTTTCATCTCTCCACAGTTGTCACAAACGACCATGCCCGGCATATTCAGTTTGAAATGCGTACGGCGCTTTCTCTTTCTGGTCTTGGACGTCCTTCTTTTCGGGACTGCCATGTGCTAGCCTCCTAACTTCTGTACTTCTTGAGTTCAGCGAATTTCGGGTTCACCCGGCGCGGGGTTTCCTTTTCCTTGAAGACATCCATATCCTTGGCTTGCGGATGGATGACACGCATGGGCTTTTCCAAGTATATATTAGACCACACTATCGGCGATAAGTCAATAGAAATTCCTTCAATCTGACGGTATTCATCTTCATTGTCATAGGAGAAAATCTCCCGGACGGTGAAATCCATGACCAGATCGACCGGACGCAGACTGCGGCTGCAGGCGACGGTCAAAACGGTGCTGATATCCATCTCGAAAACAAACAGCTCATCATCGCCCTCGATCGACATCCTGCCATCGACATTGACGGTGTCCACGCTGATGATATCCTCATCTTTGGGCACGTAGCCGGTTAGGTCGAGCTCGCCCCTGAACGTAGGGTCTTGATGAATTTTCTTTTTTATCTGTGCGATTGTCCATTCCATAATGTATCACCTCTTAACTTCTTTAGATTATAATGGTTATTTACATAAATGTCAAATATAGGTTATAATGGGGTTCACAAGCACACCAGGAGGCCACCTATGAAAATCACAGGCATCATTGTCGAGTACAATCCCCTTCACCTGGGTCACATCCACCACCTCAAAGAAACACGCAGACTGAGCGGGGCGGACGTCATCATCGCCGTCATGTCGCCCCATGTCGTCCAGCGTGGGGAATTTTCGTGTGCGGACAAATTCAGCAGGACCAGATGGGCCCTGCAGGCCGGTATCGACCTGGTCGTCGAACTCCCCGGTGTCTTCACCCTGCAAAACGCCGATATTTTCGCCCATGCGAGCATCCAGATTCTCAACCATCTCGGCGTCGACAACATCTATTTCGGCAGCGAGGCGGGCGACATACAGCCCCTGCGGATGAGTGCTGAGATCATGCGTACTGACGCCTACAACGAACTTGTCAGGAAATACATGGCGCAGGGTCACTCCTATCCGAGCAGTTCCGACAAGGCCATCGGTGAGATCACGGCCTCTTCGGTCCACAGGAACCCAAACGACATCCTCGGCATCCAGTACTTGGAGGCCATCCACGATATCAATCCCGAAATCATCCCTCACACCATCCCCCGGATCAAGACCGGTTACCACGCCCCCTTCAAAAAGGATGAGACCATCCAAAGCGCAACCGCTCTGCGCACGCGACTGAAAAACAATGAATCCATCAAAGGATTCGTCCCCGATTATGTCCACGAGACCATCGACACCATCGTCACACTCGATGACTTCACCGAGCTGATCCGTTACAACCTGATCCGCCATGACAGTGCCTCACTATCCGGTATTTTCGCATTCGAAGAGGGTCTTGAGAACCATTTCCTGAACCACAGCGAATTCACAACCATCGACGACCTGCTTGAATCCCTCGCCACTAGACGCTACACCTTCGCCAAGATCAAACGCGCCCTGATGCACATGCTCATCGACATCAGCAAAAGAGATCTTTACAGCTTCGAAGTTCCCTATCTGCGGATTCTCGGTATGAACAAGACCGGTCAGAACTACCTCAACATCATCAAAAAGGACCTCACCCTTCCTCTGATCACGAAACTGAAAAAAGAGAAACATCCCTACTTGGATATCGAACTGCGGATCACCCGACTTTTCGATATGGCAAAGGGGACCGACCACCATAAGGAAGAATTCAAGCCCGTCCTATTTTTATAGGCGTTATCATTTGCCCTAACCGCACTTTTGACCTATAATAGTCTGCGGGTGATAACAATGAATGAAAAAGACAAAATAAAACAGGCACTCGCAGACATCAAGGACCCTGCGAGCGGCGAGACGTTCCAAACAACCAATGCGGTCCGTTACGTCGGTGTCGGCGATGAGGACGGCCTGAAACGGGTGAACCTCGTCATCGGCGTCACCAGTGACGACGACAAGACCAAACAGAAACTGAAAAGAGCCATCGCCAAGGTCATCAAACTCGACATGGGCTATGACGGTGTCAGAGTCGACTTCGAGTTGCTCAAGAAAAAAGAAAGCATTCTCGACAAGGAAAGAAAGATCCGCTATATCGGGATTGCGAGCGGAAAAGGCGGCGTGGGCAAATCCACCGTCGCAGCCAATCTCGCCATCGCGCTGAAAAGGATCGGAAAAAAAGTCGGCCTCATCGACGCCGACATCTACGGAAGCTCGATTCCGACCATTTTGAACATGAACATCAGCGCCCCCAGAGCGGATGAGGATGAGAAAATCATCCCTTTTATCGAACACGGCGTCGAACTGATCTCCACCGAGTTCTTCATGAAACAAGACAAGCCACTCATGTGGCGCGGCCCGATGCTCGGCAAAATGCTCAACCACTTCTTCTACGATGTCGCATGGGACCCCGATACCGAATACATCATCGTCGACTTACCGCCAGGCACCGGCGATGTATCGATGGACATCCAGAAACTGATTCCCGAATGCGAAATGATCATCGTCACCACGCCGCATCCAAGCGCCTCGCACGTCGCGGTCAAAGCCGGATTCGCCGCCAAGGAACTCAAACACAACATCCTCGGCGTCGTCGAGAACATGGCCTATCTCTCCCATGCCGGCGAAACGCTCAACATCTTCGGCGAAGGCGGTGGCAAGACGGTCGCCGACAAACTCGACACCGACCTTCTCCAGCAAATACCAATCGGACAGCCCGAAAAAGCGGACCAAAGCGTCTATTCGATGACCGAAGATATCGGCGTCATCTACCTCGGCCTCGCCAACAAACTGCTCAAAGCGATCGAAAGCGCCTAAGACCCTTCCCTCCGCGGAGGGTCTTTTTTGTTGGATTATGATTGCTCGGGTGGTATAATGACCTATACAAGAAAGGGGGTATCACGATGACCTATGACAAAATCCTGAATCAGAAAGATACGATTTCCGAAACAATCCTCGCGAAAATCGATCCTGAACACACCAAGAAAGACGCGCCCTACACGGCCAAGTCATTGCGCGATATCCGTTATACCATCCGGTATGTCGTCGAAGGTCTCAAAAACGACAGCCCGGCCATCATCATCCATTATTTCCGCTGGCTCAGAAAGACCCTCGCCGGCATCGGTATCGACCCGGACGTGACCGAGTCACTTTTTGATGCCGTAAAAGAAACACTCACACCCCACCTTTCTGAAAAAGACCGTGAACTCCTCTTTGACATCGACACCGACGATTTCAAAAAAAAACCCGCAAACACTTCAGATACCAAAAACGGCGACCGAGACGACACCTATCTTTCCTACCTTCTTGATAAAAACAAGACCGGCGCCATCAAGCACCTCGAAAAACTCCATCAAGACGGCATGAGCATCGAAAAAATCCACAACGATGTCATAAAGCCCGCCATGTATGAAATCGGCACCCTGTGGCAAGAAGGAAGCATCTCCGTCGCCGATGAACATCTCGCGACCGTCATCACCCAATACGCGATGACAATCCTTTATCCCTCGCTTTTTTCCGGTAACAAGAAAGAAGTGAACGTAATCGGCGCCGCCATCGGCCCCGACCTACATGAAATCGGGATCCGCATGGTCACCGATCGGTTCGAAGCCGCCGGTTATCAGACGCATTATCTCGGCGCGAACACGCCGAAAGAGGCCCTTGTCAGCTATGCGAAAGACAACAAACCCGCCCTCATCGCACTTGGCATCACCCTTCCGGTCTACCTGTCGGAAATGCGCGAGACCATCCGGGCGCTACGCGCCGAAGGGGCCCTCAAGGACGTGAAGATCCTCATCGGCGGACAACCGTTTCTCATCGACTCCGGACTAATCGAGACCATGGGCGCGGACGGTTACGCAGAAGATGCCTCGGAAGCGCTGAAAGTGGGTGAAGACCTTGCCGGATAAACAAAACACTTCTTTCGCGCTCACGATCGATGCCTACGGCATCATCACTTCCATCATCGCCCCCTCTTCCGTGATCGGTTTTCACACCGGCGACAACCTCATCAGGCATATTGATGAGGGGTCCATCGAACGCTTCCTCGACTATCTGCAAGAAACCCTGACGAACAACCACGTCCTATCACGCGAGATCGTTTTCAAGTCAAACGACAATGTGTTCGAGCGCACCATCAGCATGATCCGCCACAACAACACGATCATCTGCGTCAGCCTCCATGATAACAACAAGGTCTTCGGGATTCTCAACACCATCATGCGCATCAACAGTGAACAGTCCAAACTGTTGAGACGACAGGTGAGCGGCACAACAACTTCGGGCTACAGTGTTCCTGAAAGCTACCTGGATGAAGTGAGCGCCTTGAACAGTGAACTCGTCAACATCCAACGCAAACTCGAACAGAAAAACGCCGAGCTTATCCGTCTCAACATGAAACTCAAGGATATCGGCAACAAAGACCCGCTGACAATGACCAACAACCGACGCAAGTTCTTTGAGGACATCACCGGATACCTCAAAGAAAAAGACCACCATCTCATCATGATCGACTTCAACAATTTCAAGAAGGTCAACGACGAGTTCGGCCACGGACAGGGCGATTTGACCCTGAAGACATTCACCAATATGACCACCGCCGAAATCAAGCCCCTATCAGGCACCCTCTACCGCATCGGCGGCGACGAGTTCGCCATTCTCATTCCGGCGGACAAACCCATCGATATGGAAGAAATCACAAAAAAAGTAGACCGCTATCTCAAAACGGTCCACCCTGAACTCTCCCTCGCCTATGGTATCCAGACCATCGCCAAGGACAGACATATGTCAAAAAGAAAAGCTGAAAATTTGCTTGTCAGCGTCGACAAAGCGATGTACAACCATAAGAACACAACCAAGAAAAACAAATAGGCGGCCGGATGATTCCGGGCCGCCTTTTATCATCCATAACTGAGCTTCTTCTTCAAGTCGCGCATCTCATATTGATAGACGAGGAACGAAAACCCGCCGGCAGTGGCATCAGCGGCAACGAACGCCCACCAAACCCCGTCGAGTCCGAGAAGGCTCGTCAGCAGAAATGCCAGCGGAATGAACAGGAAAAACTGTCTCGAAAGCGCCACGAAAAAGGCGCGCATGGCGTAGCCCATGGCCTGATAGACACTGCTCAGTACAATCTGGAAGGTGATCATCGTGAACGCGAGCGCCACGACTCTCAGGGCGAACGCACCGTACTCGATGAACTCCGTGTCGTTGACCCCGCGACTGAAAAGCATAAAAATCTGTTCGGCAAAGATGATCACGACAATCGTGACGATGAGAAAATAAATGAATAGAATCCGGTTCGCAAACGAGATGACATCATAAAGGCGCCGGTGGAAACGCGCACCGAAATTGAACCCCACAATCGGCGTCAGGCCCTGGACAAGACCGAATCCGGGCATGAGAGAAAACATCATCATCCGCGTGATGACACCGTAGATCGAAATATAGATCGCGGGGTCACCCGGCGCATAGAAGTTGATGAGGTTGTTGATGATGATCACAAGCGCGGCGCCTAGTGTGTTTCGGACGAATGTCGGCATACCGATGGCGATAACTTCCCACATCATCCGCAAATCGATCCTGTATATTTTTCTCAAATCGATTTTCAAGGCCGATTCCGGGCGCATCGCCATATAGAAAATAAAAATGAATGACGCCGACTTGGAGATGACGGTGGCGAGCGCAGCACCACTGACCCCCATACCAAGTCCGAAATCGAAGATGAAAAAGGGGTCGAGGATAATATTCAGGCCGGCACCGATCAGCAAAGAATACATCGCAACCCGCGCGCGGCCTTCCGCACGGGTGAGATTGTTCAAGACGATCGCAAGGGAAAAAGGCGGCATCCCGAGAAGAATGAAGAAAAGATAATCCCGGGCGAAGTCGATGTTGCTGGCGGTCGCACCGAAAAATCTGAGCAGATCGTCCATGAAAATAAGACCGATTCCCGAAACAGCGACCGACAGGACGAGATTCAAGAGCAAGGCCGTGTTGACGACGCGTCTCATCGAGGCCTCGTCATCACGACCGTAAGCACGCGAAAAGACCGACCCGCTCCCGATACCGATCATCAAACCGATGGCGAGGACGATCATCTGGATCGGGAAGGTGATCGACAGGGCGCCGATGGCGAGCTCGCCGTCGGACCAGGACACAAACAGCGTGTCTATCAAATTGTATAGGGCGTTGACAATCATCGCGATAATCGCGGGAATGGAGAGTTTGACCAACAAACGTCTCACATCCATGTTCCCAAGCATCCGGCTCCGTTCTTCACGGTCCATAAAAATCACTCCAGAAATTATTATACCATTTCTGGAGTGACTTTTATATCATAACTCTGAAGTCAATATTTTTTCAATTGCTTTCTCGCGTTTTTTCATTAGACAGAAAGCGTCTTTGTAGCGAGCATTGTCATCTGCTTTTGTCATCAATTCGTCAGTATAGGCGTCAATATGGTCCAAAGATTCCTTTTCAATCGCAAGCGGCAATGCGATATTCCTAAGAAGATCCTCGCGAGATTCGCCGGTGGCCCGTTGGACTCGGTAATGAACCTTATCCAGCAGATTCATATCCGGAGCGGATGAGAAAATGCGACCAAGGGCTTCTTCGCTATCCTCATCAAGGACTTCGGCCGGAATGAGACTGAGGGCACGGTAATACCACTCGTTGCACTCACAGGCTTTGAGGTTGTTGAAGTCTTGCTGCGTGACTGGTATGTCCATCTTGAGTTTGCTGTCGATTTCAACGTATCTGTACATGCTCAGGAGCCTTTTTGGCATAACGGTTACTTCGAGCCTTCTCAATATCTCGCGTGTCATCGAGGGCGATTCATCCGCAAGATAAAACGCCCTGTAAAGCTGCAAAGTTAAAAGTTTGTCCGGCTCATGGTAACGGTTGATTCCATTGAGCGCCTTACTGTAATGGTCTGCAGCGAAGTTCTTGAGCCTTAGTTGTTGTTTGACGATGAAGTGGTTCAACTGCTCAAGAACCTCAAGATAAGGACTCGGTTTGTCATAGGGCTCAACGATCATCAACAAGTTCAACGCGCGGTTCAGACTACCGCTTTCCCGCGCATGGATCGCACTGAGGATAATAAAAGCGACGCCGGTAAGGTAGTCCATGCTTCCAAACAGCGGCTGAAGTCTCTCGATAATTTCTTCGCTTCTGACAGTATCGTTGTCTGCGACATGAAAAAAGAGCTGATGGACATCTCTTGTCATGGGATGTTTCACTGCTTCGGCCTCTTCACAAAGTTTCCTCAAATTATCATGTCTGCGGTAGTAAAAGGCCTTGATCAAAGGAAAAAGAGGCGATGTTTCCTCATCGTTTCTAAGCAGATGGTCGAGTTCGAGACCGACCTTTTTGGACACCTCCTCAATGAAAAAATCACTCGGATACATCTTGTTGTTCTCTACTTTCGACAGGTAACTGACACTGCAGATACCACTTGAAACAACCTGTTGCGAAAGTTTCATCGATTGTCGTTTTCTTTTAAGGGTCTCGCCGACGAAATGCGCCGAACAGAGTGTTCTTTGATTGTGTTTCTCATGAAGTTTTTTTTGTATGTACTTGAAATTCATCTGGTTTTCACCTCCTTACAATATTCCATTCTATTCGTTGTTAACCATAATTCAATAATTAAATGTTGAAATTTTTTTCCGAAAAACAAACCAACCATACCTTTCCAAGACCCGGAATGGAAAAGGACATAAAAAAACCACCTGGCGGACAGGTGATTTTAGATTCTTGGATAACGACACCAGGCGATCAGTGGGCATTTCTGACAGTTCGGATGTCTGGATGTGCAGTGGTAGCGACCGAAGAAAATCATCTGATGATGGGCTTTCGACCAACGCTCTTTTGGAAGCTTTCGCATCAGTTTCTCTTCGACCTTGCGGGGCGTATCATTATTATAAGCGAGCTTCAAGCGTTTTGCGACCCTTTCGACGTGGGTGTCGACTGCGATTCGCGGAACATCGAACCAGACGCTACGAACAACATTCGCAGTTTTCCTACCGACACCCGGCAAAGCCTCGAGGGCTTCCTGAGAGGCGGGGACCTTGCCCCCATGTTCCATCTTGATTATCAAGGCTGCCGCCTTGATATTCTTGGCTTTGTTGCGGTAAAGACCGAGCTTTCTTATATCCTCCTGAAGCGTCTCGAGGGGTGTGTTGATATAGTCCTCGAGTTCCTGATACTTACTGAAAAGTGTTCGGGTGACCCTGTTCACTGCCGCATCTGTGCTCTGCGCTGACAACATGACCGCAATGAGCAGTTCGAGCGCGTTACCATGATAGAGTTCGCAGTGTGCTCCGGGAAACATGTCCTCGAGGGTTTGCATGATGATTTCTACTCGTCCCACAGTTTGTGAAACTCCTTCAAGGCTTCCTTGTTTTTGGTCGGTTTTTTCTCGCTTTTCTCACCAAGGTCGTTCAACAGGATGTGGTCGATGTGCTTCACCGAGGGATACTTGCGTTCCAAAGCCTGATGGGTGGCATCTTTGATGAGTTCGAAAGGATAGTGCTCATCATAGACCCACTGTTTCACCAGTTCGAGGTCCATCTGGTTGAGCGGTTTTTTGAGCATATCCTCAAGATAACTGACGATATCTTGAAGCGTTTCTTCCTTCTGGCCGCTCAGTTTCTCTTTCAGATATTCGACAACCTTCGTCAAAAAGAAATCGACATTGAAGGTCTCGAATTCTTTTCCGTCTTCGTCTTCTGTCAGGAGAATGGTCAGATAGCCTTTCGACATGAGCGAGTTGAGAAGCGCTTCGGTTTCATTTGGACTCGCGGCGAGCCACTTTGAGAACTGTTTCGGTTTGATGATCTGTTCATTCTCCTGCAACAAGGCATGCAGTTTCATCAATGCCACGGCTTCCCTGTCGTTGAGGTCGAGCTTATGATAATATTTCAAGACAAGGGCCTGAAAATCCAGTACCCCCGCATCGATGAACTCCTTCAAGATATGTTTCATGGACAAAACTCCTAGAATTTCATACTCTTTTTCGCCAGTTTCTTTAGGGCGATCTCAGCCGCATGTTGTTCGGCTTCCTTCTTGCTGCGTCCCTTACCCTCACCCATGAGGATATCATCCATATAGACTCTCGTGGTGAAGGTCTTGTTGTGGGAGGGGCCTTCTTCGGATATCACCTTGTAGACAAGTTGCCTCTTATCGGATTGGACGAGTTCCTGAAGATGGGACTTGAAGTCGATGAACTGATTCTCCTCTTCTTTTTCAAGGTAAGGAAAGACCACCTTTTCAGCGATTTTATAAACTTCACCGAGTCCCTTATCCAGAAAAACAGCACCGACAAAAGCTTCAAAGGCATCCGCCAGCAGCGCCCCTCTCAGTCTGCCTCCGCTTTTTTCCTCGCCGTGACCAAGCAGCATATAATCACCCAGATCAGAGGCTTTGGCATACTCGACAAGCGCGGCTTCGCAGACATATTTCGCCCGTTTCTTGGTCAGGTCTCCCTCGTTGTAATGGTTGCTTTCCTCATAAAGATATTTCGCAACAACGACGTCAAGCACGGCATCGCCGACAAACTCAAGACGCTCATTGGATTCGGTATGATGTTCATTGGCGTAAGAGGAATGCGTCAGTGCCGTTTTAAGCAACTGCGGATTCTTGAATTCCAGACCGAAAAAAGATTCAAGCTTCTTCATTGCCGTTGTCCTCGGCTTCGATGATTTCGGTGACTTTGCCGATGACATCCTGCCGGACCACAAGCGCGGCCTGCCGGATTGCATTGAAGAAACCGTCGGCCTCGGATGACCCCTGGGCCTTGATGACCACGCCGGATAGCCCGTAGATCATCGCGCCGCCGATTTCCGCAGGAGAAAGCCGTTTCTTGAAACGTTTCAGGTTTCCAAGTGACAGAATCAGACCGATTTTTCCGAGCACGCCCCTCGAGAGTTCCTCTTTCAGCATAGCGCCCATCCCTTTGGCCGTGCCCTCGATCGTCTTCATCACGATGTTCGCGGTGAACCCGTCACTGATCATGATTTCGGCGGGCGGATCAAGAATATCTTTCGGCTCGACATTGCCATAGAAATTGAGATGCTTGTTGGCCTTGAACAAACGGGCAGCCTCCTGATCGAGGTCGCGCCCCTTGCCTTCCTCGGTACCGATATTGATCAGACCGACTTTCGGGTCCGCGACACCGAGCACTTCTTTGGCGTAGATGGTCGCGAAATAGGCCTGTTGGACCATATATTCGGGCTTGATCTCGAGATTCCCCCCTGAATCAAGCAGGATGAATTTCGTTCTTGATGCCGTCGGAAGCACCGGTGCGATCGCCGTTCTTTTCATCGACTTCATCCGGCCGACAAGAATATGGGCGCCCGCAATCAACGCCTGGGTCGCACCACTTGAGACCGCCGCATCGTTTTCCTTCTTGCGGACACTCGTCAGCGTCATGGCCATCGAACTCTTACGGTTGCTTCGGATGGCTCTGATCGGGTCTTTTTCACCCATGTCGATGGTCCCCTCCGACTGGACCGTCTTGATTCTCGGGTGGTCTTTGAGATAGACATTGATCGCTTCCTCATCACCATAAAGGGTGATCTCGATATCCTCGATCTCCCTGACCGCGCGCATCGCGCCCTCGATTTGTTCTTTCGGGGCGAAATCGCCACCCATCGCATCCACTGCTATTTTTATCATTCGCTTCACCTCTTTTTTCTGCTATGTTCATTATAGCATATATCGGCCTTCACGCCTTAGGTTTTACGTCTGAAACCACTTCGGTTGACTGACCTGTCTTAAAACGCTTTCCCGCAGTGCCTTATAGGCCGGTTTTTTGTCTTTGAAAATATCGTCGAACATGATGAGCGCATCGTTACGCGCTGTGTTCAGGATTGCCATATCAGTCGAGACATCCGCGTGTTCAAACGGCAGATAGCCGCTTTGCAGAGTTCCGACAAGGTCGCCGAAACCCCTGTTTTCAAGATCGAAGGCGCTCAGTTTGAATCCGTCAGTGGTCGTCTCGAGCACCGACAGCCGCGCACGATAGTCTTCACCGGGTTCGAAAACCAATAGACATTGACCTTGTTTCTCACCTCTACCGACTCGTCCTCTGAGCTGATGGAGCTGTGCGTAACCGAAACGTTCCGCGTGATAGACAATCATCAGCGTCGCGTTCGGAAAATCAATGCCGACTTCGATCAGCGTCGTCGCGATGAGGATATCGGTCTTAAGTGCCTTGAACGATTCGAGAATCACCTGTTGGCTTGGTTTGTCCATCATCCCATGAAGAAAGGCGGTCTTGGCGGAAGAAAAGTGCTTTTGATAACGCCTGTACAAGGTCTCGACACTGTGTAAGGTCCGCTCGCTATCGGTGATGTTCGGCGCGACGACAAAGACCTGTTCGCCTCGCGAAAGGGTTTCAGCGACTCTTGAAAAGACCTTGTTTTCATTCTGCGAAAGAATCAGGGTTGTCTTGGTGGGCAGACGGTTCTCGGGCCGGTCTTCTAAGATGGAGACATCCATATCCCCAAACAGCGTCTTCGCGAGTGTCCTGGGAATCGGGGTCGCACTGAGATAGAGGCTGTCCACAAGCTTGCCTTTCTTCTTGAGACTCAGCCGCTGATTGACACCGAAACGGTGTTGCTCATCCGTGATGACGAAAGCCAAATCGTTATAAACCACCGTTTTCGAAAAAAGCATATGCGTTCCGACAACCATGTCGATGGATCCGGCCCCGAGTTTTTCCTTGATGGTTTTTGCCGCATCGTTTTCGACTGATTGTGACAGATAGACGACCTTGAAGGCGGTGCCTTCCACGAGGGCACGGATGTTTTCATAGTGTTGTCTTGCGAGAATCTCGGTGGGCGCCATCAGTGCGACCTGTCTACCCGCGCTCATCACCGCGACCGCGCAGATGAGCGCGACGACGGTTTTCCCCGACCCCGTGTCGCCTTGAAGAATACGGTGCATCGGTGCGGCGGCTTTCAGGTTCTTGAAGATGGCGTTCGTCTCCCTCTTCTGTGCGGACGTGAGTTCAAAAGGCAGGGTCTTTATGAAGGCGCGCACAGTGTCGATGTCATAATTCTGCTCGGCACCGGTCTGGCTTTTGCGCCGGTTTTTAAGATACGCGATCTTAAGCTGATAAAGCAAGAGCTCCTCATATTTGAGACGACGCATCACCTGCTTATGGACACGCGTATTGGCCGGTTTGTGGACATGTTTGAGTAGTGTGGAATAACCGATCAGTCTGTATTTTTCCCTGAGCGTTGATGGCAGGATGTCAACGAAGTGGTCCTGAAGGTGTGCATGGGCAGTCATGCACAGGTTGTAAAACGTCTTGTCCTTGATGCCTTCGAGATTGTAAACCGGAAGGAAACCTTCCTCGAAGCCATCCGCACGAGTGATGCGCTGGGCGGTGATGGCATGATTACGGATTTTTCCGTAGACCACGACCTTCAGGCCGGGAGAAAGGGTCCTTTTCAGGTAGTGCTGATTGAAAATGCTGACGGAAAAAAGCGTTTTTTCGACCGCTACCCTCACAGTGAGCCGGCTCAGGTTTGTGCGGATGAAATAAACGCTTGCCTCGCTTTTGATCTCGCCTTGGAGATAGGCCGTTTCGTCTTGTTCCACCTCATCGAGTGTAGAAAGCTTCTGATGGACGTAGCGTTTCGGGTATCTTCTCACAATCTCAAGCGGGGTATGGATTCCGTTTTTCCTCAAGGTCTCGGCCCGTTTTTCACCAACACCCTTCAACTCCAACAACGTCATACTATCACCAAATCCATTATAGCATATCGCAGGACATAGGAAGCCCGTGAAAGACACCAATAAAAAAAGGCCAAAGACGGTGTCTCTGGCCGAGATGTTTTATTCAACGGCGAAAAGATAATCATAGATGGGTTGTTCCCCAATGATGATTTCCACTTCGACTGCGGAATGATTGTCTTCGATATAGCTTCGAAGTTTTTCGACTTCCTTCTTATCGACACCCTCACCGACCATGACGGTGATGATTTCGCTTTCATCATCGACGAGCGAAGCGACGAGTTCCTGCGCGGTCTCGAGGCGGTTTTTCTTGCTTGAGACAATGTCGCCTTCCATGATACCGAGATAATCGTTCTTATTGATGCTCAGTCCGTTTACCTTCGTATCTCTCACTGCGTAAGTGATCTCGCCCGTCTTCACATGATCGATGAGTTCTTTCATCTCCTCGACGGCATCCTCGGGTTCCTGATTGGCGTCGAACATGGTCAAAGAAGCATAGCCTTGGGCGATTGTCTTCGCCGGAAGCACGATCACGCTCTTGTCTTCGATGGTTTTGGCCGCATGTTCGGCACTCAGCATCACGTTTTTGTTGTTGGGGATGACGATGATGTTCTCGGCATTGACCACATTGACCGCATCGATGAAATCCTGGGTGGACGGATTCATGGTTTGACCACCGTCAATCACGTAATTGACACCCATCTCCTTGAAAG
The DNA here is from genome assembly GCA_003555335.1 of Mollicutes bacterium. The sequence continues at coordinate 150,794 of PWHD01000021.1, forward strand.
TCTCCTTGAGACCCTTGCCTGAGACCACAGTGATCAGTCCGAATTTTTTCATCGGACCACCTTCATACTCACTGTGTTCATGACCGCAGGTGTGCTCGGTGTCTTCTTGGCCCCCGGAGTGAAGGAGGGTCTCGGTATGCTGCATGGTCATGTTCTCAATCTTGAGATTCGCGAACTCACCGTAGTTCTGACCGATATTGAGCGCATCACCGGGTTTCGTGGTGTGGACGTGGACCTTGCATATTTCCTCATCGGCGACCACGACAATGGAATCACCGAGACGGTTCAGTTGTTTGACGAGTTTGTCTCTATTGAATTTCTTCTCAGCATCGAGTTGGATGATGAATTCCGTGCAATAACCGAATTCTTCCACTTCGGTGTCGCGGGCCTCTTCAGAACGTGCCGCCGCTTTTCTCGCGGACCGTTCGACCTTGTAGATTTCACCTTCGAGCGCATCAATCATACCTTCGATGATCACAATCAGACCGGCACCGCCACTGTCGACCACGCCGGATTCTTTGAGTACCGGCAACATGTCCGGGGTGCGTTCGAGCGCATCGCGGGCTTTATCGAGATAGATTTTCAGGATCTCGTGGATATCCGTATCTTCATTCGCATGTTTCGCGGCCTCCTCAGCCGCTTCCCTTGCCACAGTCAGGATGGTTCCCTCCACAGGGTTGATCACCGCGCTATAGGCTTGCTTGACACCTTGTGAAAGACCGCTGACAAACTCAACGGCATTGGCTTTTTTTACAGACTGGAACGCTTTTGCGAACCCGCTGAAAAGTTGTGACAGAATCACACCGGAGTTTCCTCGGGCCCCCATCAACAATCCACGAGAAAGAGCCTTGCCGACTTTCTCGACAGGCTCGTCATTCAAGGATTCGATTGCTTTGACACCCGACATCATCGTCGATTGCATGTTGCTTCCGGTGTCACCGTCCGGTACGGGGAATACGTTGAGATCGTTTATGTATTGGTGGTTGTTTTTGAGTTTTATACTTCCGTTGGTGATAATGAGTTTCATCAGATTTCCATCGATTTCTCTAGGACTCATTACTTGTCAGCCTCCATCATAGAATTAAGTTTATAGGACGTTTTATGGGTGGTGGAAATACTTTGATAACCTTAATAATATAGCTATTTTATTTTATCACACAGTTTTTTCATTTGCAACCTATTAACGATTTTCGTCACTTTGCACATTTTTGCATAAAAAGTCTTGAAAATAGATTCTTTTGTGATATAATTTATAAGGTTCAAAGTCTAATCAACAATATGGAGGGCTTATCATGGCTAAAGAATGTTATATTACCGGTAAAAAGAACCTTTTCGGCAACAATGTCCCTTTTTCTAAAAGCAGAAGCCGTAGAAAATGGAAAGCGAACCTACAAAAAGTGAGAATTCTTGAAGACGGCGAGAAAAAGACCGTCTATGTCTCCGCTCGCGCACTCAAGAAAAGCAACCTCACCAGAGTCTGACAACCACTGTAATAAAAGCCGTCTGTCACGGCTTTTATAATGAATGACCGATGAATATCTCCTTTTTATGAAAACACTGCCGCGGCAGTGTTTTTTATTTTACTCGCTTGTCTCGATCACAAGAAGCCTGCCCGCCTCGAACGAGACGACACCTTCACCGTGGTTCGAGATGCAAAGCGGATCCTCGGTATCGAGGTCGTAGTCTTCCAGCGGATAACTAAACCCTTTAAGCGAAAGGCCTTTGACATCTTCAATGGCGAAAAAGGAGATGTGCTCATGGTCATGGGTGATACCATAAGTACCGGGTCTAAGCACGAAGAGCTTCTCCGTATCACTCAAAAACGTGATGTTTCCGCGCTTCATAAGAAGCAGATTGACGTAGGTATGGTCGGTTCTTCTCCCCGTACCACCATAGACGATGATACGCTCCGGCTCACGGGAAAGCGCCTCGGTAATCGCAAGGTCGCTGTCGGTCTTGTCTTTCCTGACCCCGTGTTGACGTAAGGCTTTTGCGTTTTTCCTGATGTAATCGTATTCTTCTTCCGTCACACTGTCGAAATCGCCGAGGACGAGATCCAGTTCGAGTCCTTTTTGAAGTGCATTGTAGGCCCCTTTCTCGACGCCGATCAGAAACTCACCCTCATTTTTTCGATAGAGGGTATCGAGCGTGTAGTTGATCGGACTCAAAAATATCTTCACAATCATCGGCGCAGACGCCTTATCTGTTTGGCACGGTCGGCGCTTTTGAACACATACGAGCCCGCCACGACCACATCGACACCCGCGCTTTCGCAGATGGCGGCGGTGCTTTCATTGATGCCGCCGTCAACCACGATCTCATAACCATAACCGTTTTCCGAGCGAAGCCGGTCGAGTTCTTCCATTTTGGCAACGGTGTCGCGCATGAAAGACTGACCGCCGAAACCCGGTTCGACGCTCATCACCAGGACAAGGTCGACCTTGTCCAGATAGGGCTTCAAGTCCGAGACCGGGGTGGCCGGTTTGAGGGAAAGACCGGCCTTGACACCCGCCGCATGCAGCTTGCCGATCAGCGCATCGACGTTGTCGACGGTTTCAATATGGAAGGTGATGTGGTCGCTTCCGGCATCGATGAAATAGTCGAGATATCTTCCGGGGTCGCTTATCATGAGGTGGGTATCGAACACCAGGTCGCTGTGGGGTCTTATCGCCTTGACAACAGCGGGACCGATTGTCAGATTCGGCACAAAGTGTCCGTCCATGACGTCGATATGAATCCAATCGGCCTCCTTGATGGTGTCGATTTCCTCTTTCAGCCGGCTGAAGTCGGCCGAAAGAATCGAGGGGGCTATCTTCATGGAATCACTCCTAATATTTCGTTTTCTGTTCGCTGAGCTCTTCATATATCCGTACATAGTTATCGTAACGTCTTTTCGGGATGTCGCCCGTTTCGACCGCCTGTTTCACGGCGCAACCTGGTTCGTTGATGTGCGCGCAACCGCGGAATCTGCACTGGTCCGAACGTTCGAAGAAGTCGGGATAGTATTCACCGAGGTCTTCTTCTTCCATCTCGTAGAAATCGAGTTTTGAAAATCCCGGCGTATCGGCCACAAGACCGCCCGCGAGTTCGATGAGTTCCGTGTGGCGCGTGGTATGCCGTCCACGGCCGAGCGCCTTCGAGATCGCACCGGTCTTGAGCTCGAGCGACGGTTCGAGCGTGTTGAGGATACTGCTTTTGCCACTGCCGGTCTGTCCGGCGAACACGTTAACCTTGCCCTTGAAGACTTCGCGCAGTTCATCGAGCGTGGCCTGCTGTTTCGCGCTGACAAAATAGACCGGGTAGAACTGTTCGTAATAGGCGAGATTCGATCTCAGGTCGCTTAGGGCACTGTCTTGCAATAGGTCTATCTTGTTGACGACGATGACGGCGTCGACGTTCGCCTGCGCCGCGAGCACGAGAAACCGGTCAAGAAGAAAGAAACTGAAATCCGGCGCTTTGGCCGAATTGATCAAAAGCGCCTGATCGACATTGGCGATCGGGGGGCGGGCGAGTTCGCTGTACCTCGGTTCGATGGCACGGATGAAATCCTCGTCGAATCTGACGATGTCACCGACTTTGGGGCTTTGGTTGCGGTGTCTGAAAACGCCGCGGGGTTTCAAGACGATCCGTTCACCGTGCGCATCGAGGATGGTGTATTGTCCGCCGATCAGTTTGATTATTCTTCCTTTTCTCATAGACACCTCTAGACCTGATAGATTTGTAGCGCGGCCTGCAGGGAGACCTTGTTGATCTTTTTCTTCGCATGGCGGCTGGCCAGCATATAAATCATACCATAAAGAATCGCGATTAGGAAGACATGTGGCCAATCAAGTCCCAGGGGCATTACAAAATTGTATTCCTGAGCGAAAAACGTCGTCATGAGATCAAAGGTCATCAGTGAAAAGGGAATGACCAGCAGGAAGATGAGCACGTTCAGCTTCGAGTATCCGCCGAGCAGCATTTTGTGGATCTCCTTGTCGTGATAGCCGATCATCTTGAACAGGGCGATGTTGTAGAAATGGTCCTCAACCGTCAAGACTGTCAGAAGATAGATGATGATCGCCCCGATCAAAAGACCGGCGCCGATCATCACATAAAACATCTGCATCATGACCTCGTTTATTTCTTCAACCTGCGAAAGAAGGTTCTCGATCACGAACACCTCATCGAAGTCATCTTCCGAAAGCGCAACCCTCGCATAAACCGCATTATGGAACCCCGGGTCCTCGAAAAAGGTTTCGCCGATGTATTCACGCGACGTGAACACATGTTCCCCGGGATGGATGTCGGCGATGCCGGTGACAAGAACCGTCTCCTCAACACCACCGATTCTCAAAGCAAGGTTGTCGCCCACGGAAAAGCCACTGATCAACGCGAAACTTCTTGAGAGGACAATGCCGTCCTCAAGATCACCAAGCAGACTTTCCCCCGCCTCATCGAAAAGCGGGTGGATGGTCTGCCCATCAGGCAAACCGACCACGAACGCGCCTTCGCCGCCGAGGTTGCCCTGTAGTTCGATGACGCGGGTGTGACCATTGTTTTCACCGGTGGGTCCGTAGCCGACACTGACGATTTCCGTTGATTCATAGTAGGCATGGACCGTATCATCGAAGACACCCTCCATCCCTAAAGATAGAAAACTGACATAGACGGCGAAAAAGACACCGAGCGCGTAGATGAAAGCCTTGAGCATATGTCTAGAAAGAAATGCGAACTGGAAACGAAGAAAGAAAGGGAATTTTTTAGATAGCCGTTTCAGACTTCTGAAACGGACGATTCTGGGAAGTTCTATTCTGGGATTCATCAGCGTGAGAGAATCACGGCTGAGCAATCTGAAGACAATGACGAGGCTCATCGCCACAAGAATGAAAAAAGGCACGATGAAGGCGACGATAAAACTGAAGGCGGATATGGGGATGGGGCCCCTCGGTAGGAGATAAAACGCCAGATAAAGGTCGCGCATCCAGGGGGCCGAATAAAAACCGATGCCATAGCCGAGCAACAGGAAAACAAAACTGAACACCGTGATGAACACCAGGTAAGGCATCATCATTTCCCTGTTTTTCAGGCCGAGCGCCTTCAGGATGCCGAGTGGCCTTTGTGTCTGTTCGACCGTCTTTTTCATCATCAGTCCGACAATCACGATGCCAATGAAGGCGATCAGTACGCTGATCGAGACGGCGGCAGCGTAGGAACCTTCGATTTCGGCATAGATCGCGCCGCTTCTCATGTTGTTCTCGGTCAGACTCATATGATGGATGAAAGGTGCGATATCCGCATGCTCCTCCAGGAAGTCTTCCGGTGTGAAACGCGCAACCCCGAAAAGGCCGGAGTAATAAAAACCGGCTCGCCGCTCATAGGCGTCGAAACCCGCATCACTCATCAATGCGAGCGTCTGAGTCGAGGTCGTGAAGATGAAAGGATGGTCGAAGACCGGCAGATTGTAATCCGGAAAAAGGACAAATCCCGTGATGATGTAGTCGCTGCCATCGACATCGAGCGTGTCGCCGATTGAAAGGGCGTTGTGATCCGCGTAATGCGACAAGATTGCGATTTCATTCTCGGTTTCCGGCAGCGCCCCGGAGTCCAGATAGGTCAGATTCATGATCCGCGCATCTTTCAGCACCCTGACACGGTGGGATTTCTCGAAGCCGCCGATTTCCCCGTCCTTGTAAAGACGGGGTTCCAATGTGTAATCCTCGAGGTCTTCAAGCAGCGAAAGACGGAAATCGAGCAGTTCATAAAAACAATCCTTGTCCTCGTGATAAAGCTGGAAGACAGTCTGCGAGACCACCGGACAATCGGGTGCGAGCGCCATCCGTTCGATTTCGGTAATCAACGGTGTCGTCTCGATCACGAACTCCTCTTGTATATAGTCTTCGAAGAACACCTCGCTCGATGTTTCGACGCTGCTCGCGCCGAGATAGAGGATGGTGAACACAAACGATGAAAGCATGACCACGATCCCCAGCAATAAAAGCGTGGCCTTTTTCGACGCGAAGGTCCTGAGTACGTGTCTGAAAACCATCATGGACCGAAGGAGATGTCTTCAGGATTGGCGGGCCGGGCGTTCTTTTTATCTTCCGCGACAACACCGGAATTGAGTCTGATCACACGGTCGGCGATTTTCGCAATGCTGGGGTTGTGTGTGATCACGATGACCGTGGTGTCCATCTTCTCATTCAGTTTTTTCAGTACGGAAAGCACCTTCTTGGCCACAGTCTCATCGAGCGATCCGGTCGGCTCATCGCAGAATAAGGCCTTCGGACGTTTCACAACGGCGCGGGCGATACTGACGCGTTGTTGCTCGCCGCCGGAGAGCTCATAGGGATACTTGTCGGCATGGTCCTCAAGACCGACCATCTCGAGGGCCTCGCTGACCGCGTAGGGATTTTTGGAGACATGGGCGCCGATTTCGACGTTCTCAGCAGCGGTCAGGGTCTGCAGAAGATTGTACTGCTGGAACACGAATCCGACATGCGAGCGACGGAACTGTACGAGTTTCTTCTCCGGGTAATCGCTGAGCTTCTCACCGAAGACCTCAACGGTACCCTCGCTCGGGAAATCGAGCGCGCCCATCATATTGAGCATCGTGCTCTTGCCGGAACCCGAGGGGCCCAATATGACGACGAAGTTGCCCTCCTCGATCTTTAGGTCGATATTCTTGAGCGCATCGGTCTTAACAAGACCGGTCTGGTATACTTTGGAAACATTCTTCAATCTGATCATACGGTCATCCTCCTAGCAGACTTTCTTGAACCGTCGGTCCAAAATTGAATAGAGATAACCCTCAATACGTTTGTCAGTGAGCGTCCCAAGGGTTTTTGCATAACCTTCGATCTGTGTCTCATAATGGGGTTTGTCGATATCCTTGAGCTTATAATCGACGACGATGAACGCCTCCTCCGTCTCCAGCAACAAATCGATGAACCCGCTCACCTTCTCCGCTTCGGCCTCATAGGCGAAGGGGTGTTCCTTGTAGACACCGATGAATGTCCTTTCCTTCATGAAAGGCTGGTCGAAGAAATCCCTGATGACGGTCGCCTCATTTTCGGTGAGCGGAAGGTCTGAAAGCTGCGGGTCCAAGGCACGGTGGAAATCGATGTTTTCAAGGACGTCGTGCATGAGATTGCCGTAGTCGATCGCGGCGAGCGCCTCTTTGGATAGAAACTCACGGATGTCACCGGAGAAACGTTTCGCCTTTTTGCGGCTGGGCGTGATTGCCGGCGTCGTGTAGGTTTTTTCGAATCCCGGTTCCTCGGGAAGCGGTTTTCGCTTGAGAGCGATCTCATAGTCGACAGCGTCCTTGTAGGCGTCCATATTGATCGGTGCCATGTTCGCTTCGAAGGTGGGCAGGACGCTTTCAAAGACATCGGCGAACGACTGATAGCGCATCCTGGTCAGAAAGGATACCTTCTTTGGCGGGGGAGAGACGTCCTTCTCTTCGGTCGGCATGAGGACATGGACCTGTTCCTGGGCTCGGGTGAGCGCCACGTAGAGAAGGCGCAGACGTTCGGAGATGGTGCTTTGGCGTTCCTTGTTCTTGTGAAGGGCGTAGAGGAAGTTCTTGTCGAGTCCTTCATTCTCATTTTGGACCATGATGCCCAGGTCCTTGTCGAACGCATAGGGTTTTTGTTCCGAGAATCTGAAGGGCTTACCGGTGTGGGTGATGAAAACAACCGGAAACTGCAGGCCTTTTGATTTGTGCATCGTCATCAGATTCACCCTGTCTTTCGAAAAGTCGCTCTCAGCCCCGACTTCGATGTCGAGTTCCTCTTCGATGATGGTATCGAAGTAATCGATGAACGTTTTCAGGGTGTCCTTGCGTTCGCTTCGGCGTTCCGCAACCGCGAGGATGGTGCGGATGCGCTCCTGCGCATCCTTCGTTCCCCGTATCGTGAGAAGCGCCTCTTCAAGGGAAAGCGACTCGAACAGATCGCGCATGAGAGTTGAAAGCGGTTTTGCGGAAGCGCGATCACGTACGGCATAGAGGGTTTGAAACAGATCCTTGAAGGGCGGTTCAAGCACTTCAAGCATTCTTTTTCGCTCCGGACGGCGCTTTGGAAACGCGACAACCTGTCTGAACACCGCTTGATCGGGTGCCTGGATGAGAAAACTCCTCGCGACACTGAGGAAAGCATGCGCAAACATTTCCTTGTAGGCCGCATCGTCGTCGAGACAGAAAAAGAGTTGGAGAAGCCGTCTGGTGAGCTTGATTTCGTCGAAAGCCACAAACGGCGCTTCCTTATGGACAAGCAGAGGCAGTTGTTCATACTCGAAGACTTTTCTGGCCAGGTCGAAATCGCTGGCGCGGTCGGCGAGAATGGTGAAATCGCCAAGGCGAACCGGTCTCAGGCCCGATTTGTCCATGATTTTCTCTCCGCGTGACATCTTGGCCTTTATGGTCCGCGCGACATGGAAGAACTCAAAAGCCGCGTCTTTGAACTGGGCGGGATAATCCGCTTTGAAGGACTCCTTCGAATAGGTGTGGATCGTGAGGCCGTAGGGTGCGTCCTTCTCCTCGTGGTTCAAAAAGCCTTCATTGGCGAAATGAAGACGCTGGGCCGCATCATAGTCGATGCCACCGATGGTCTGGTCCATTACTTTTTCAAACAACCGGTTGATGTCGTCGAGGACTTCGTTGCGGCTCCTGAAATTCTTGTTCAGATCGATCGGAATCCCTTTTTCATCATGTCTGAAGGCGTTGTACTTATCGACGAAGATCGCAGGTTCGGCGTGACGGAATCGGTAGATTGACTGTTTCACATCACCGACCATGTAGAGGTTCTCATCGGTCAGGGTTTTAAGAAAGCTTTCCTGAAGCTGGTTGGTATCCTGATACTCATCGACCAGAATCTCTTTAATCGTGTTTCTCAGTTCTTTACCCACGCTAGGCACTTCATTGATGATATCAAGCGCGATGGTGGCGACACCGGCGTAGTCGAAACACTCGTTTTCTATCTGGCTTGCTTGGTGGCGTTCATGGAAACACCTGATCAGATCGACGATGATACCGATGTGGCGGCCGCTTTCGATGAAGGCCTCATGGTGGGCCGCTTTCGGACGGTCGACATCGCCCGATTGGCCGGATTTGCCTTTCAGTTCCTCGACGATCGGTTTCAGCGTCGTCTCCCGGATCCGGGCGAACTGTTCTTTTTCCTCATCGAGAAGGCTGTCTTCGCCGGCCTTGCCGCCGGGGAGTCTCGGAAAACTCACGTTTTCACTGATAAAATCATGAACCTCATCATAGCTCGACGCTTCTGCGAGCGGTGTGAAATCCTCGATGGTTTTCAGGGTGACAGCGACAATCTTATCGTGATTGAAACGGTGTTCACCGAGTTTTGCGAGATTTTTCTTGAAAAGGACGACTTTGGCAAGGACGATCTTCTCGAACTGTCTGAACAGTCTTTCAAAGGTCTCTTCACTGAAAAAGGTGGTCGTCAGGTTTTTTAAGATCGTGTCTTTTTCATAGATGAGGGCGAGCTTGTCATGGAAATAGAGGATCTGATCTTGTAGGTTCTTGTCTGATTTGTTGCCGTAGGTCCTAACATAAGCAAGGAAAGCTTCATCACCATTTTCGAAACGCTCCAAGAAGAGTTGGTCCATGATACGGCTTTTGAGAATCTTCGCATCGGTGGTTTCCATCACCGAAAGACGTTTGGAGATATTCTTGTGGTGGCCGTGTGTCTTCAAAAGATAGAGCGCGAAGCTGTCGAAGGTCTTGATATGGGCCTGGTCGATACCTTCAAGGGCATGGGTGAGGTCGGGTTCTTCCTTGACTTTTTCCCTGATACGGGTCTTCATCTCCCGGGCGGCTTTGTTGGTGAAGGTGAGCACCACCAGTTTTTCGACCGGAATCCCCTGACGGAGCTTCTCGACTACGCGTTCGCTCAGCACAGCGGTCTTGCCGCTGCCGGCCGCGGCGCTCACAAGGATATCGCGACCGCTCTCGTGAATGGCGCGTTTTTGTTCTTTTGACCAAGAAAATGCCATATCACTCACGCTCCTTGTTCAGTCGTTCGAAAAGTGCCTGGTCGTCCTTGAACGTTTCTAGCATGACAAAGTCCTCTGTCTTCTTGTAACAGACATCAGAAAACAGGCAGTGCCGGCAGCTCAGTTCCTTGTCGTTGGGCAGTCTTTTGGGGTTGATGGCGAAATCACCTCTGCCGATTTTCACGGCCGCATCCTTCAAAAGTCCATCAATGCGGGAAAGTAGAATCTCAAGGTCATCATGGGCGTAGGTTCTGCTTTGTTTGGAAAGCCGGCCTTTCTTTGTCACTTTCAGACCCCTTACCATGGACTCCTCATCATAATAAGGATCGAAGCGGACGATCTTGTCCTGGTCTTCGCGGGTGTAGCCCTGAAGTCTGAAATGGGATTCGAGCTGCGCCTGTTTCGTCTTCTTGTCATCGCGCTTGAGCGGTGCGGGTATCAGGGTCTGCTCATAGAAACCCGTGAACCGTGCCTCGACCGACGCGCTACGGTAGAGCAGAAGATAAAAGAGGAGTTGTGCGTGGATGCCGTGATAGGCGGTCTTGAGATCGAGTGTGGGCTGTCCGGTCTTGTAGTCGATGATCACCGTATCTTCATTGTCGCGCATGATCTTGTCGATCTTGCCGCGCAGGACAAACGGGGCCGCAAGGGAAAGGCGGGTTTCGAACTTGTTTTCACGCATGGCGACGGCATAGTGGCTTGCTTTTTCCTGTGATTTGATGATCCGGTGCGCCGTTTCGAGATGGTGCAAGGCCTCTTTGAAAAAGAACGCATCACGGATGTCATAGGATTCGTGCTTGTCCAAAACCGCATTGAGACGTTGTTCCAGCACCGCCCCATCAAGGGTCTCTTTGTCAATCTCTTTTTCCAGGATGTCGTGAAAAAGCGTCCCCAGATCGCGGTAGAACGGATGCTTGTCATCGGTGATGCCGATGAAGTGTTCGAGCAGGAAACGAAACGCGCATTTGAAATAGGATTCGATGCGGGTGGCGGGAATCGCTTTTTTTTCGATGAGTCGTTCAAGCGTCTCGCCGTCAAGGCCGCCGAAGGCGTTGTCATAAGTGTTGAAACGGTCCTTGAACATCGGAAAAAGGCGGGGCAGATCGGGGTGGACCTTGCCGTAGGTGTCGAATTCATCTTTCAGATACTTGGTATGAAACATGTCCAGAGTTCGCGAGCGGGTCTGTTCGATCAGGGTGTGCGGCTTCCTTCTTCGCAGGTGTCTTTCTGTTTCGACCAGGTGCAGTGTCTCGGCTTTGTTGATGGATTTGTTCTCTTTTTTATTCGCATGGGAGAAATACACGCGGGCGAACTTTTCCGGAAGTTCTGTGAAAGCGGCTTTGCGCAGCCGGTTGATATCTTTGGCGGTCGGAAAACCGATATGGATTTTCTCACTTTCACTCAGGAAGTCGTTTTCTTCCTGGAAAACAGGGGCGCATCCCTCATGCATGTTCATGATGAAAAGAACCTCGTGCGCCTGCGGATCGACCTGATCCGGGGTAAGGATTTCCAGCGGACCGGTGATGTCGCTCACAGGGAGTGTGGCAGTGTCCATGAGATATTCCAGATAGTCGAGTCCCGCCTGTTTGTCCGTGATGAATCGGATGGTCGGATTGAAAAGCGTCAAAAGGCGGTTATAGACCTGGGCGAAGGTGTCGTTGGTCAGCTTGTCTTTGAAGTGGTCGAACGTGTCCCGTAGAGCGTCCGCGAAATCATCGCCGGTATTCTTTTCAAGATGCGCCATAAAACGGCGGGCGGCGGCGAAGTTCGAAAGGGGGGGTCTTCTCGGTGGACCGACGGGAAGACCCAGGTGGTTGAAATGGGTGTGGATGAGGCGTTCATAATCACGGTCGACATTGAGAAGCTTGATTTTCTCAAGCGGGACTCCGCGGTCATGGAGCCTGAGGATTTCGAGTCCCGCATCGATAATCTCATCGATCACATCGTCATGGACGCTCACATGCGCGAGCGTTTCCTGAGCGGCGGGCAGCGCGATCCTTTCGACGGTGGTCATGGCTTTTAGGGCGGCGAGGCCATCTTCGAACAGAGCGTCATGATGATCGCCGTAGACGATGACATGTTTTTCTTTGAACTGACGTTCACCAAAGCGGTTCTCCTCGATGAGACCGTTGTCGTTCAGATAGCGTTTGAGCGCTTTGAGCGTGTTCAGTCGTTCACTCGCATAGTGGCGGTCGAGGTCGATTTTGTGAAGGAAACCGAACCAGTCTGCGATGATGGCCGGTTTCTTCTTGAAATGCAGGGACGCTTTATAAAGCGCGGCCGGTTTGAAACTGAAAAAGACCTTCTCAAAAAGGTCTCTTTTGTTTAGAAACCGAATCGGCACGATGAGCTTTTCTTCATGCATGGCGTGCAGGATGCGCACACGGTGGGCATCACTGGTGATCAGTACAACAGGCTTGTCCGCTTTCGCGATGGCTCTCAATACACGCATCAAAATCCCTCACTTTTCTTCTTTGCTTCGAAGCTGGCCGCAGGCCGCGTCGATGGACGCGCCTTTTTCCTCGCGCAACGTCGCGGTGATGCCCCTTTTCAAAAGCTGTTTGTGAAAGGCCTCTTGCCGTTTTTGCGGGCTGCCTTTGAAATCGAATTCGCTGACAGGGTTGTAGGGTATGAGATTGACGTAGCAGTTGATACCCCGCAAGAGGTCGCTCAGTCTATCGGCATCATGGAGTGAATCATTGACGTCTTTCAAAAGAAGGTATTCGAAAGTGACGCGCCGGTTGGTCTTCTCGACATAATAGCGGACGCTTTCAAGGAGCGCATCGAGCGGATAGGCGGCATTGATCGGCATCATCTTCGTTCGCAACCGGTCGTTGGTCGCATGGAGACTGATGGCGAGATTCACCTGGGTCTTCCGCTGAGCGAAATCATAGATTCTAGGCACGATGCCACTGGTCGAGACCGTGATGTGGCGGGCGCCGATTTCAAGGCCGTAGGGACTGTTGATCGTATCGATGAAACGCATGCAGTTTTCATAGTTGTCGAACGGTTCGCCCGTTCCCATCAAGACGACATGGCTGATCCGTTCGTTCACCATGGCCTCGACCTTGATGATCTGCAGGATCATTTCGGCCAAAGCGAGGTTCCTGATCCGTTTCTTGAGACCGGACGCACAAAAAGCACAGCCGATGTTGCATCCGACCTGGGTCGTGACGCATAGGCTCTTCCCATAGGGATGATGCATCAGCACCGCTTCGATTACCTGTTCGTCCTCGAGGACGAACAAGTATTTTTTTGTGCCGTCGGTGGCGGTCTGCACGGTATGCACACCGATATCGGTTGTCACGTAATGACTGTGAAGATGCGCCCTCAGTTTCTTGCTCAGGTTAGTCATGGCGTCGAAATCCGTGGTTTTTTTCTTATAGAGCCACTCGAAGATCTGCCTGGCGTTGAACGCCTTGAAGCCTTCATCGACAAGAGACGCCGACAGTTCTGCGAGCGTGAAATCGTATAGATTTTTCATGTTATCACCACATCTAATTATAGCATAGTCCGAGGTTTCTCAGAAAAGAAGGTTTTTGGTTGCACCTCAGCGTTGGATATCAATTCTGTCCTGTTCATAAAGTGTTTCATCCGCCTCAAGAATCTTGTTGTAGCGCTCGCTGATCATGAACATGAAAAGCAGCATCGTGACAAAAGGAATCGCCACGAAATAACCGACATTCACCAGTGAATAGCCGCCGAAACCAAGAAGCGCGAAGAAAGCGAAGAGATTGAAACGGTTCTTGCTTTCGATCAGAGTCTTGAGCCGGATCAGTTCCTGATAGGTATAGGCGATGATACCGATCAACCCCATACTTCCGATCACCTGCGACACGGTCGAGTGATACCAGTTCATCGACATCTGGCCTGGATTATAATGAACCTCGTCGGCAAGACCGGTTCCGAAGATCGGATAGGCCCTGAAACGCGCCACCGCCTGAAAGAACATGCGGGCTCTTGATTCTTCCCTGCTCACGCTGACCCGCTGCACGATGTCGCTCAAGACATCGGAGAAAGGCATCACGTGATTGTCGAAAAGCAGATAGACCGCCGCGAAGACAAGCACCAGGTTGAACAGTATCTTGAATCTCTCTTGCTTCGCAAGCAGGAAGGTGCTAGCCACAAGCATCGGAAAAAGCAGCGTGCCGAAGATGATGCCGCCGCGGGAATAAGAAAGGACCAGCACAACGAACTGAAGGACACCGATCGTGAAATAGGGGATGAAGTATTTGGATTTGAGGGAAAGATAGAACGCGAAAGGCATGGCCATCAAAAGATTGTTCGACAGGTTGTTTCGCCACTGAAAGATCCTGCCGGGCCCCTCGGTGCTGATGCGTTCCCATTCGTGATAATAACCAGACACAAGCATGAGGATGCCCATCACGCCAACCGCGACCATCATTTTCGCGAAATAATCCGCCATGCGGGGGTTGTCCCTCGGAAGATAGGCTTCGAGAAAGAAATAGGTGATGATCATGCCGACACCGAGTGTGAACACATAGAAGATGGTCGGGAAGCTGAAATAGCTTTCGAAATCAAGGTAGAAAAGCCCGCCGAACGTAATGGCGAAAGCCACAAGGAGTGTCGGATAGAAGAAACGCCCGATCCGCAGTTTGAAAGGATGGATGAAGAATCTCGCAAGGAAGGCAGCGACAACGCCGAGCGGCATGGCCGGCGCGAGCACGGAAAGAAACGACCTGGCCGGCGCGGCATCGACCATGGACTGCGCGTCTTCCGGTAAGAAGGGATAAAGGATTCTGAAGAAAGGAACGAAATACTCCGCGTCATTATGACGGGCGAGGGGTATCATCGCCATGATGGCAAGCGCGAGGAAGGATGGCAGGATGTCTTTGGAGAAAAGCAGATTGCCCATCATAAAAAGACCGACCGCGAGCATCGCCTCGATCTCACGTGATAATGCGAAACCGGCAATCCCGATCGTTGGTATGAGCACAAGGTAGACGGGCGAATAGAAAAACTTATCAAGCGCGTCTGATATTCGATTGAAAATGGTTTTTTCTCCCACGGATTTCCCCTCCTTTTCATGGTGCTTCGCTTCTTTTTATTCTACTACATCTTGCGTTTTAAAGCGAGGGTTTGCACCATAAAAAAATCACGGCCGAAACGGCCGTGATTCTTCGAAACGATTGGGGACTAAGCGTTTTTCAAGACGGTGTCGACCGGCACATACTCGTGACCGAATGTCTCGGCGACCGCTTTGTAGACGACTTTGCCGTTGAGGACATTGAGACCTTTTTTAAGGGATGGATCGTCCATGCAGGCTTGTTTATAACCTTTGTTCGCGATATCGAGGGCGTATGGGATGGTGGCGTTGGTCAACGCGAACGTCGAAGTGCGAGGCACAGCGCCCGGCATGTTGGCCACGCTGTAGTGGACGACGCCGTGTTTCGTGTAGACAGGGTTGTCGTGCGTGGTGATCCGGTCGATGGTTTCGACAGAACCGCCCTGGTCGATGGAAATATCGACGATGATGCTGCCTTCGGGCATTTTTCTGACCATGTCCTCGGTGATGATCTTCATCGCTTTGGCACCTGGAATCAAAATGGTCGAGACGACCGCGTCCGCTTCCTTGATGGCGTTTTCGATGTTGAGCGGATTGGATTTGAGAACCGTCACTTCCTTGTCGAAGATATGGTCGAGATAGCGCATGCGATCTTCATCCAATTCGATGATGGTGGTTCGGGCACCGAGCCCGATTGCCATCTTCGCCGCTGAGATGCCGGCGGTTCCACCGCCGATGACGACGACATGACCGCGGTTCACGCCGGGAACACCGGACAAAAGCACGCCGCGTCCGCCGCGGTGCTTTTCAAGCTGGGTGGCGGCGACAATGGTGCCTCTGCGGCCCGCGACTTCACTCATCGGTCTGAGCAAAGGTAGCTCACGACCGACCTGGACGGTCTCGTAGGCGATGGCTTTGCATTTTGAATCGATGAGCGCTTGTGTGAGTTCCTTCTCGGCGGCCAGGTGCAGATAGGTGAAGATGACAAGGTCTTCGCGGAAATACTTGTATTCGCTCGCAAGAGGTTCCTTGACTTTGATGACCATCTCCTGCGCCCATGTCTGTTCGGCGGTATCGACGATGGTGGCGCCGGCATCGATAAATTCCTGATCCAGGATGCCCGAGCCGAGGCCGGCGGTTCTTTCGACATAGACCTGGTGGTTGCTGCTGACGAGCAGGCTCACACCCGCGGGCGTGATACCGACACGGTTTTCATTGTTTTTGATTTCCTTAGGTACACCGATTTTCATTTGAAACCTCCCGATAGATTATATTCAATACGCTATAATTGTATCAAAGCTCTTGTTACAATACAACCGTTTTCATTAAAATCAGTCAGTTTTTATAATACAGGTTATTTCGGATGTTTTTGCCTGTTTAAAAGCCTTTTTCCACCTTGGTTACCGGGAAGCCGCATTTATTTATGACGGACGGATGCGTTTGGATTTCCAAAAAAAGGACGGCGCATTGACTGCGGCCATCCTTCTTGTATCGGTCTTCTTATCTTAAAATCGCATCGTGTTCGTTCTTGAGCGCTTCTAAGATGTTCCTGACCATCTCGTCGATGGTCTTTGTCTTGAGCGTACCTGTCTTGTCTTCGAAATGAAGTCTGATCGCCAGGGATTTCTTCCCTGACTCGATGTGTTCGCCCTGATAGACATCGAATACGTAGGCGTCTTTGAGAATGCCGGTGGAATTGTCCTTGATGCTTGCGATGATCGCGCCGGCGTTGATGGTCTCATCGACGACGAGGGCGATGTCCCTTGAGACACTGGGATACTTGAGCACCTTTTCATAGCGGGTCAGCTTTTCACTGTGGGCATAGAGTTTCTCCAGGTCCATTTCCGCGAGGAAGACCTCTTCAAGGCCGTATTTGTGCGCATATTCAGGATGGAGCTTGCCGATGAATCCGATCGGTTCGCCTTTGTGACGGATACGCGCGGTCTGGTGGGGATGATAGTTCTCAAGTGTGATTTTCTCATAGGTGACAGAAGAGAGGTTGAAGCGTTCGGCAAGGGCGCCGATTACACCTTTGAGGGTGAAGAAGTCGGTCGGCGGGGTTTCCTGCCAGAGATGGTCCCGGTAAGGTCCCATCATCAGAAGGCTGAGCACCTCGGTCTCCTTTTCTTCTGTGTATCGCTTGGACAGTTCGAAGGCGTGGACGGCGGTCTGGCGTCTGGCGATATTGTATCGCGCGACCTCGAGAAGTCCGTTCAGCGGCGTCAGTACGAGCGTGGTGCGTTCCTCGCTGATCGGGTTGGCGATTTTGACCGGATTGGCGTCCTTGTGCGGGGTGAGATCGAATACCGACTTGTCCGCGACCAGGCTGTAGGTGATGGTCTCGTTGAGCGAAAGGCCGGTCAATGTGCGTCTTATGCGACGCTTGAATGACTGGTAGTCGGTGAGCCCGCCTTTTGAAACGGTCTTGGGCAGAGTGTCGGGCAGGGTGTTGTAATCATGGATCCGCCCGATTTCTTCGATGATGTCCTGGTAAGTCGTGATGTCCTGTCTTCTTGTGGGTGCCGCGACAGTGAAACGCCCGTCTTTCAGTTCATAATCGAAGGCGAGGCGTCTGAAGATGTCTTCGACCTTTTTCTCAGAAAGGTCGGCACCGAGGACGCGGGTGATTTTATCCATGGTGATGTGCACCGGTTTCGGGACATGGTCGTGTTCGTCGATGAAACGGATATTCTCCCGGACGGTCGCCCCGGCGAACTTCATGAGGAGGTCGCTGGCGCGGTCGAGCGCTTCTTTCGTCATGGCCGGGTCGACACCGCGTTCAAAGCGCATCGACGCTTCGCTCGATAGCGCGAGACGTCTGGAGGTGCGGCGGATATTGACCGGATTGAACGTGGCGCTTTCAAGGAGGATGCTCGTGGTTTTCTCGCCGACTTCGGTTTCTGCGCCGCCCATGACGCCGCCGAGGGCGATCGGGTTCTTGCCGTCGGTGATCAGGATATCGTCTTCATTGAGAATCCGCTGTTTGTCATCGAGGGTCGTGAAAGGCTCTTTGTCCTTCGCCATACGGACCACGATGCGATCGGCGTTCAGTTTATCATAGTCGAAAGCATGCAGAGGTTGCCCTGTCTCAAGCATCACGTAATTGGTGATGTCGACCACGTTGTTGATGGGTCTGATGCCGGCGGCGATGAGTCTCGACCTGAGCCAGAGGGGACTCTTGGCGATGCTGACATTGTCGATGATACGGGCGTAATAGCTTTTGCAGTTGTCGGTCGTACTTTCGACAGTGACGTCATTTTTCATGTCTGAAACATTGAGGGTGGTTCTTGGAAGGGTGATGTCGATATCGAACATGGCGCCGACATCAAAGGCGGCACCACGCATCGAAAGCAGGTCGGGGCGGTTCGGCGTGAGATCGAGTTCGAGGACATAATCATCAAGTCCGGTATAACCGGTCACTTCCTCTCCCACCGGCGCATCCTCGGGCAGCACATGGATGCCCGTCTCCTGGTGGTATTTCTCCTCGATACCCAGTTCCTTGAGGCTACAAATCATCCCGCTTGATTCGACACCACGGATGGTGGTCACCTTGATTTTGAAATCACCCGGCAAGACCGCACCCGGGAGGGCGACGATGACTTTCTGGCCGGCGGCAACGTTCGGAGCGCCGCAGATGATCTGTAGGGTCTCCTCTTTGACATCGACATTACAGACACTCAGTTTGTCCGCGTCAGGATGGGGCTCGCATGAGACGACCTCACCGACGACGATATTCTTCGCGGTCGTGAGGGGGTAGAGGCCCTCGACTTCCTGTGATTGGTTGGTGAAGCGTTTTTTCAATTCTTCATGGCTGATATCCCTGAGCGATACATAATCGTTCAACCAGTTCAACGATATCTTCATATTAATCCTCCTTCAAAAACTGTTCGATCTTCTGATACACATCGAATCTGACGGTTCTGTCGAAAAAGAGGAAATGGGAGGAGTCGACCGCGAAGCGTTCGACATCATCGGTTCCGAGCTTTTTCACAAGCCAGTCGATGGATTTTGTCTTGACCACCTCGTCATTGGTCGCCTCGACGATGAGAATTTTGGCGTGGTCGACTTTTTTGACGAAGCGTCTGGTGTACAGGAAATAACGCTGCAGGGTCCATATATGGGTCTTCGGCACATACTGGAAGCGTCTTGTGAACTCGCGGTAGAAGAGTTTTTGGACCTTGCTCAGGTTCTCTTTTTTCGCATATGAGGCGAGAAAACCCCTGAAAAACTTGCTGAAGTTGGGATTTTTCACAATCGGGGCAATCAGTACAAGCTTGTCGACCCTGTCGGTCCTGGAGGCAATCACACTCGCGGTGGCGGCACCGAGTGAATAGCCGATGACATAGACTTTCTTGAAAGGCGCACGCATCATGTCAATCGTCTGGTCAATGAAACGATTGAAGTCGCGGATGCTCGATTTCGGAAAATAATCACCCACGAAGCCACCGGGGATATTCTTGGGGTAGTAGACAAAAAAGTTGTTGTTCTTACGCAGATACTTGTGCAGGCCTGACATTTCCGCGCCGGTCGTTCCGGCGCCGTTGATAATCACACAAAGCGTGTCTTTTATCATATGAACTGCTTATTGAAGCGAAGATCATTGATGTAGAAATGTCTGATATCCTCGATACCGTATTTCAACATCGCGATCCGTTCGACACCGACGCCGAACGCGAAGCCCTGATAACGTGAAGGATCATAGCCGCTTGCCTCAAGTACTTTGTCATTGACCATACCCGCTCCGAGAATCTCGATGAAGCCGGTGTGCTTGCACATCCTGCATCCGACACCGTCGCAGTTGGCGCAGGTGACATCAACTTCGACGCTCGGTTCCGTGAACGGGAAATAGGAGGGGCGCAGTCGGATTTCACGGTCGGGACCGAACATGGCTCTCGCGACCTCCAGCAAAGTGCCCTTCAGGTCGCTCATGGTCGTCGATTCATCCACGACGAGCCCTTCGATCTGCATGAACTGATGCGAGTGGGTCGCATCGTCGTCATCCCTGCGGTAGGTTTTCCCCGGACAGATGATCTTGACGGGTTTCGTGCCGCCGTATTCAAGCATCGTGCGGACCTGAACCGGCGACGTATGGGTCCTGAGCAACGTGTTCTCGCTGATATAGAGGGAGTCCTGCATATCGCGGGCAGGGTGGTCCTTCGGCAGGTTCAGTTTCTCGAAGTTCATCTCGTCGGTTTCGATTTCCGGGCCTTCCTTGATCTGATAGCCCATTCCGATGAAAAGGTCTTCGACCGTTTCGATGACCTGGTTGAGGAGGTGGATCGCACCGGGTTTGAAATCGGGGGCGTCGAGTGTCACATCGACGGTCTCTTCTTTCAGTTTTCTATCGATTTCTTCTTTCTTGAGTGCCTGTCTTTTTTCCTCAATCAGTTGACTGAAGCGTTTTTTTCCCTCGTTGACGGCCTGACCGAAACCGGGTTTTTCCGAATCGGGCAGGTCTTTCATGTGTTTCATCAGGTTGGAGATTTCTGCTTTCTTACCCAGATATTTCGCTTTCACGTTCTGGAGGTCAGCCTGATTCTCCACTTTATCAAGCTCGTTCTTCAATGCTTTTTCCAGATCTTTGATGATGTTTTTCACATTCATGTTTCATTCCTCCTAACAATAAAAAAAGTCCCCACGCACATAGCATAAGGACGACATTGGCCGCGGTACCACCTTAAGTTCAATCAAGCTCTCATGGGCTTTTAACGCAAGCGAGACGGACGCGATTAACGCCATTCGGAAGCTGAAAGACAATCAGGATGTCATGGGGTTTTCCACCGGTGGCCCCTCTCTTCGATGACACGGATCTGATGTCCATGGTCTTCTTCAACATGTTACCTACATTATACCCAAAGGCCCGGAATTATTCAAGCGCAATCATCGCCGATGTGCATAAAAAAACCGCCCGTATCATCGTACGGGCGGTTTGAAGCGGTTGTCTATTCCGTCATTTCCATGAACATGTCGATTTCTTCTTTGATCACGGCGAGCGAGCGGTCCCAGAATTCGCGTTTTGTGACATCGATGCCGATCAGGGCGGCAACGGCCTCGACATCCATTTTTCCGGTCTTTTGGAGAAGTTCGTCTATGTCCTTGACGAATTCCTTGCCTTTTTCCTGATAGATGGCATAGATTCCTTTCGCGAATAAAAGCCCGAACGCGTAAGGGAAGTTATAGAAACTGAGGCTGCCGCGGTAATAGTGACCCTTGTTGACCCACATGTAAGGATGGCGCTTGTCTTCGGCGATCGCATCGCCGTAGGCTTCTTTCTGCGCATCTTCCATCATTGTCTTCAGCTTGTCTGCGCTCAGCGGTCTGTCGAGACGGGCCTCGAAGACGTTTTTCTCGAAGATGAAGCGTGAGAGAATGTCGACGATGACCTGGGTCGTGCCCATCAGCGACTGTTCGAGGATGAAAAGTTTCTCCTCGCCGCTTGAATCCTTGAGGGCGGCTTTTTTGACAATGGTCTCGCACAGGGTCGAGGCTGTTTCGGCGACCGGCATGGTGTAGGAGGCGTTCAAGATGTTTTCTTTGAAGATTTTGTCGCCGTGATAAGCATGACCGAGTTCATGGGCGAGGGTGATGACATTCGAGAAGGAGCCCTCGAAGTTGGTCAGAATCCGGCTTTGTTTGATCGGGTGGATGTTGAAACAGAAGGCGCCGCCCCGTTTGCCCTTTCTCGGTGTGAAGTCGATCCATTCCTCGTCATAGGCGCGTCTGGCGAGATTCGCGAGATCGTCACCGAAGGTCTCGAAGTTGTCGATGACATAGTTCATGGCCTCATCGACGGAGAACTCGCGTTCGCTTTTGCCGAGCGGGGCGAACAAATCGTACCAGGGAAGTTTGTCGTCATGGCCGAGTAGCGACGCCTTCCTTTTCAGGTACTTCCTGAACATCGGCAGGTGGGCGCGCATCGACTCAAGGAGCGCATCCAGCGTCTTTCTTTGCATGCGGGAATCATAGACCGCTTCGTCCAAGGCACTTTCAAAACCGCGCATTCTGACCAGTTCGTTGACCTCGCCTTTGATGCTGTTCAGCGAAAAGGCGATCGACTGTTCGACCCGTTTGTAGGCGGCCAGTTCGGCCTCATAGGCCCGCTTGCGGACGGCGGGGTCCTGAGAGTGCGCTTTGTTGCGGACATCGGTCAGGGTGATGGTCTTGCCGTCATAATCGACTTCCATGATGCTTGTCAAAAGTCCCTGAAGCTGACTCCAGGCGCTTGAGCCTGTCTGTGTCAGTTTCGAGATGATGTTTTCTTCCTTTTCCGACAAGGTGTGTTTGGCGCGGTCCTTGATCGATAGGAGATGATAGGAAAATTCCTTGAGTGATTCGTTGTTTTCAATCAGACTCTCGAGATTGTCGACACCGGAGAGCCACTTGCTGAATTTTGTGTAGAATTCCGTGGTCTGACTGGAAAGTTGCTGCATACGCACCATCCAGGCATTCGATGTCTCGTCCTGGGCATCGGTGGACAGGGAAAGATTGACAAAGCCGAACGCGCGGATGAGTTTGGTCTTGAGTTTGGCGGCGAGGTCCAGATAGGTGGTGATGGTCTTTAGAGGTTCGGGGTTGCGGTCGAGGCCTTTCGCGAAATCACTCGATTCTGCGAGCAGGGATTTGATTTCGTCGATGGTTTTTTTGAAGTCCATGGACTCATAGCCTTTGAACAGTGGGTCGAGATTCCATTTCTGCATGATTTTTCCTCCTAGATTTATTTATTGGAAAACCTTTTGAAAAAACCGGTCGCCCGGTTTTTCAAAGGGTTTGATTCAGCGACGCTGTGACAAAATCGCAAGCAAACGCAGCATTTCGACAAAGAGCCAGACAATCGTGATGACAAGGCTGAGTGAAAGCATCCACTCATAGTCCTTGTCGGCATCCGCCTGGACGAACTTCGAGATGTTGTCGAAGTCGATCAGCAGGAATAATGATGCGGCGACGACACCGATCACGACGACAAGCAGATAGATGCCGCTCATCGGACCGCTATAGATGTTGAGCGCGCCGACCATGGCCAGAATGAAGAATACCAGGTTGGCGAGCACGAGACCGAACAGGACTGAAATCATGACGCGTCTGAACATGTTACCCACGCGGATGATGCCGCTTCTGTAAAGAAAGAGCATCGCGGCAAAGACACCGGCGGTGGCGATCAGGGCGGTGCTGACGATGTGGTCACCGAAGGAAATCGTGTAGATGCCGGCAATCGCACCGAGGAAGAGTCCTTGGGCGACGGCGTAGATGACAGAAAACAGGGGCGCGTATCTTGTGGAACGCATGGTCACAATCACACTGATGATGCCCAGAATCGGTGCGCCGATCAAAGCAAACCAGCCACCGACGACCTGACCGGTCTCGATCAGGGTTGTCGCGGAGAATGCGCCGATGACAAGCATGATCAGAAGCATGAGGGCGCTTTTCATCACGACACCGCTATAGGTCGCGGGCCTATCGGAAGTTAGGCTCTGGCTGCGTTGTCTTGAATGCATGCTTCGCATGAGGGGGTTCGTGGTTCTATATCGCATGGTGATCACCTCTTTTATTTTTTTCAATGCTATTATAACCCAAAACGGGCATATGACAAAATGTTTTAGAAATCAAACAGGTTGAGCTGGCTGGTCTCAGGCAGCTCGCCGAAGGCATCGAGGGCTTCGAGTTTCTTGAAGAGGGTGGTCGAAAGGAGGGTCCGTTCCTTGACATCTTCCCTTGAAGTGAACATTTTCTCATTCCTGGCCTGGACGATGGAGTCGGCCACTTTGCGGCCGAGTCCGTCGAGAGCGAGGAAGGGGAGCCTCAAGCCTTCGTTGTCGGCGGCGATCTTGAAATCGCCGGCCTCGCTTTCGAGGACGTTCACAGGCTTGAAGTGATAACCCCGCTTGACCATCTCGAGGGCCACCTCCAAGACGGTGTAGAGTTTCTTTTCGGGATCGGAAGCCTTATTGCCCTGGGCGCGGATATCGTCCATGCGTTTTTCGATGGCGTATTCGCCGCCCTGCATCGCGATGAGATCGAACGCGGAAGCCCGTTTCGAGAAATAGGCGGCATAGAAATAAATGGGACGGTAGCGTTTGAACCAGGCAATTCTTAAAGCCATCATGACATACGCGGTGGCATGGGCTTTCGGGAACATGTATTTGATCTGGCCGGCGGACCAGATATACCATTCGGGGATATTGTAGCGGCGCATCTCTTCTTTGTATTCGTTCCATTTTTCAGCCTGGAACTGGGCCTTGCCCTTCCGGATGAACTCACTGATCTCGAAGGCCTTCTCACTCGGTAGCTCGTTTTGGATGAGATAGACCATGATGTCATCACGGCATCCGATCACGTCCTGGAAAGGAATCTGACCGTATTTCGTCTTTCCGGTGACCAGCATCTCGGCGTTGTTGAGCCAGACGTCGGTCCCGTGGGAGAGGCCTGATACCTTGACGATGTCGGCGAAGGTCTTCGGACGGGAGTCTTTCAGCATACTCCTGACGAACTGAGTGCCCATCTCGGGGATTCCGTAGGAGGCGACCTCACTTCTTATGTCGCTTGGTTTCAAGTGGAGCACATCGGTCCCCGACAACATCCTGTAGACTTCAGGATCGTCGATGGGGATGTCCATGGCGTCGGTGAAGGGGAAGTTGATCGGGTCTTTCTTGACGAAATCCATCAGGAAACGGATCATCGTGGGATCGTCGTGGCCGAGCACATCGAGTTTGAAGAGATTGTCTTCGAAAGAGTGGTAGTCGAAATGGGTGGTCTGCCAGTTGCTCGCGGTGTCGTCGGCAGGATACTGGACGGGGGTGACATCGAAGATTTCCTTGTAGGCAGGCACGACGACGATGCCGCCGGGGTGCTGGCCTGTGGAGCGTTTGACCCCTGTGATCTTCTTGGCCCGCCTTTCGATTTCGGCCTTTCTCAGCGTGAGGTCCTTCTTCTCCGCGTAACCTTTCACATAGCCGAAGGCGGTTTTAGAGGCGACGGTGGAGATGGTGCCGGCTCTGAAGGCACGGTCCTTGCCGAACAGCTCCCGGATGTATTCGTGGACGACGCCCTGATAATCTCCGGAGAAGTTCAGATCGATATCGGGTACCTTGTCGCCTTTGAACCCCAGGAAGGTCTCGAAGGGAATGTCGTGGCCGTCCTTTTTCATCTTGGCGTCGCATTTCGGGCAGGGCAGGGGTTTGAGGTCGAAACCGGAGTCGACTTCCTCGAGCACGCTCTGGAGCCCTTTTTCAGCATCTTTGATGCCGTAGGTCTCTTTTTCGTCCGGCGACATCTTGAAGGAACTGAAATGGCATTTCGGGCAGACGTAGTGCGGGGGCAAGGGGTTGACTTCGGTGATGTCCATCAAGGTGGCGACGAAGCTCGAACCGACGCTTCCCCGGGACCCGACGAGATAACCCTCGTCTAAGGATTTCTTGACGAGCAGGTGCGAGATGTAATAGACCGAGGAGAATTTGTTTTCGGTGATGCTCGTCATCTCTTTGTCGAGTCGGTCCTTCACAAGCGGCGGCAAGGGGTCGCCGTAGAGTTTTTTCGCATTCTCTTTGACCATGGCGATCATCTTCTGTTCGACCGAGGGGATGCCTTTCAAAGAGAGGAAATCATCGGTCGGTGCGTAGAGTTCGCTTTCAAAGGCGTCGAAGGTCTCGATCTTCTCGCTGATCTTGTTGCTGTTTCGGATGACGATCTCTTCTTTGATATGGTCTTCAAAGAACGGAAAACCGTCGAGCATCTCTTCTGTGTTTCTGAAATACTGTGACGGGATGCTGTCGTAACGGGAAAGCGTGTGATACCCGCCGCCGACGATCGGGGTGCGGATATAGATGTCCCTGTAGGTGACGGCGCTTTCTTCGATGTGGTGGACATCGCCGGTGGCCACCAGTGGGATGGCTTTTTCTTTTGCGACTTCGTAGATCCGTTGCAGTGTCGCCTCGAGGCGCGATTGTGCGTTTTCCATATCGCGCGAGAGGTGCATGTAGTCGCTAAGCGGCTGGATTTCGAGGTAATCGAAATAGTCCGCCTTTTCCAGGAGGTCCGCCTTGCTGTTGTTGAGCGCGGTCTCGAAGAAATCGCTGTTCATGCAGCCGCTCCCGATCAGCAGGCCTTCTTTGTATTTGTCGAGCACTTTCTTCGGCAGGGCGGGGCCCTTATCGAAATAGGTGGTGTTGGCGAGGGAGATTAGTTTATAGAGGTTTTTCAGCCCGGTCTTGTTCCTGACAAGCACACTGACGTGGGCGCTACGGGCGTTTTTGTAGGGATTGTAACCTTTGATCTTGTTATGCAGATCCTTGAGGTCCGAAAACGTCTTGATTCCTTCCTTGTCGAAGTCCGCAAGCATATTCAAGAAGATGTCCGCAGTGGCGCGGGCGTCGAATTCGGCCCGGTGGTGCTGTTGGAGGTTGACGTTGAACAGCTTGGCGACCGCTTTCAGGTTGAAGCGTTTGAGCTTGTCCGAATAGAGTTGTCTGGCAATCTGCAGGGTATCCAAGGTGGGGTAGTCCTTCTCATGAAGGCCGAGACTTTCCAAGTTGGCATGGACATGGGCCATGTCGAAGGCCGCATTGTGCGCGACGAGGATGGTTCCTTCGAAGAAGGCTTTGAATTCCGGCATGACCTTGTCGATGGTTCTAGCGTTTTTGACATCGTCGTCGCTGATGCCGGTCAAACGTTTGGTGAACTCGCTCAAGAGCTGTTCAGGGTTGACGAGGGCGTTGAAGTCCGCGACGACCTGATGGTCTTTGATCTTCACCGCGGAAATTTCGATGATCTTGTCGAAGTTGACCGAAAGTCCGGTGGTCTCGATGTCGAAGACGGTGTAGGTCGCCTCCCGAAGGGCGACGTCCAAATCACCCTTGGCGATGCTGATGTTGTCTTCATCGACCAAGGAAATCTCAGCACCGAAAATCGGTTTGATGCCGGCTTTCTTCGCGGCTTTCGCGAACTCGGGGAAAGCCTGGACATTGTCGTGGTCGGTCAGCGCGATGGCCGTATGGCCGAAGCGTTTGGCGGTCTTGATGTAATCCTCGATGGCGTCGATTCCGTCGAGGGTGGACATCTTCGAGTGAAGATGGAGTTCGACACGTTTCTTTTCGGCATCATCGGTACGGGTTTCCTCGGGGACGGCCCGGTTGGTTCGCTCGATGTTGTCCGCGATCAGGACCACCTCGTCATTGAAATGGTCATACTGCGCGTAAGCTCTGACCTTCATGCGCATCTGTTCGACGCATTTATCGAGGAAGCGGATCTCTTCTTTGTCACGGACGAATTTCTTGACATAGATCGAGTCCTTTTCGTCACTCAGAACAAAGGTATAGAGTGTCGTCTGTTTCTTGATGGCTCTTTTTTCAAAGGATTCAATCCGTCCCTCAATGGTGAAGTTGGCCTGATTGTGGGCGGACTTGTATTCATTGAGCGCGGCTTCGTCGACCGGGATATCGGCGACTTTCTGTTTGACCGAGGGAACACGCTGATCACCGTAGGACTCATAGTGGACCGTCGGTGCGCTTTTTTCCTCGGTTTCATCTTCGGTCTCGCTTTGCGCTTCGATTCTTTCGGTGATGGAGGGGGTTTCTTCGCAGTAACGTACCGCGAGACTGACCTCGAATCCGAAATCCATCATGCTTTGTTCGATATCGAAAAGCAGTTCCTCGACATAGGAACCGTCTTTCGGGCAGATGACACTGAGACGCGTACCCTCTTGTTCGACGGCCATGTCGCTCATCGAAAGATAGCGCGGTTTTTTCGCTTTCAGGCGGTCTAAGGCCAGATGGTAATAGTCCTTGAGATCGATGTCACCCTGCTTTTCATAGTCGATCTTGTATTCGACGCGGCGGCAGTTTTCGAGTTGTACCGGGAGTCCCTCAAGGCGTTTGACAAAAAGCTTGAA
This sequence comes from Mollicutes bacterium, assembly GCA_003555335.1. Next base: position 178,693 of record PWHD01000021.1, read on the forward strand.
TACGTCTATTTCAAGGGGGGTTTTGAACTCTATATTAAAAAACCACGTCTCCGTCTTCTCCTCGACTTCAAGTTCGACGAGCTTACCGGATAGGGGGTTTTCAAGGTCTTCAAGCTGTAAGAGTTTCAACAGTCTTTCAAAGGCTTTTTCCATAGGAACACTCCAATTTTGTTACCTCAATTATAGCACATGCGGACAAAAAAAAAGTAGAAATCATCTACTTATTTTTATCGAAATCGATGGTCACTTTGCCTTGCATGATCTCTTCGAGCGCAATGCCCACAGGCTTGCTGCATTTGGCGTCGATGATGACATCTTCCTTTTCACGGATGATTTTCGCACGCATGGCAGCCGCATAGGACAGTTTGTATTTGGAATCGATATTCTCCAGCAGTTCGTCGATGGACGGATAGCGCAATCCTTCTTTGTTCTCACTCATTCTTCAGTACCTCCATTAGTTCATAGTATTTATAGATGGACCGTTCGGTCTTGGCATGTTCGGCGCGGATGATCGCGAGGACCCTGTCTGCAGCGTTGGTCACTTCGTCATTGACGACGATGTAGTCGTATTTGTGGGCGAGCGGGAATTCCCTTTCGGCCTTGTCCATCCTTTTTTGGATGGTGTCGGCGGATTCGGTGCCTCTTCTGAGCAATCTTCTGTAAAGGGCCTCCTTGTTTGGCGGAGCGATGAAGATGAAGACGCCATCCGGTGCTTTCTCACGCACCTGTAGCGCACCTTGCACCTCGATCTCGAGTACGACTTCCTTGCCCTTTTTCATCTGTTCGTAGACCTTGTCCTTGGGGGTTCCATAATAATTGCCGACGAACTCCGCCCACTCGAGAAACGCATCATCTTCGATTCTTTTCTCGAATTCCTCTTTGGAGACGAAATAGTAATCCTCCCCTTCAACCTCACCACTACGAGGGGGACGGGTGGTCATCGAAGTCGAATAGACGAGGTCATGACCTTCAAGGTCGAAAAGCGCTTTGCGAACAGTGCCTTTACCTACTCCGGAGGGTCCGCTAAGAACAACCAACAATCCACGTTCATTGAGCTTCATTCGCGTGCCTCCGTTTCTTTCTGTATTATTAATTATGATAACACTTTTACTGTGATTATGTAAGTCAAAAGATTTATTTTTTACAAAAGTTTCATCCATGTTACAATGTAGGGGGTGATTATTATGAGTTTCGACGGAACCATGCTGTCCTACGTCACAAAAGAGTTGTCCGAAACCCTTGAAAAGGGTCGGATCAACAAAATCTATCAACTGTCCGATTTCACTTTTCTTTTCACCATAAGAAGACAAAAGACCCACACCCTGCTGATCAGCGCCTCCAGACAAAGCGCCCGCATCCACCTCACCGGCGCCGATTACGAAAAACCCATGCAGCCACCGATGTTCTGCATGTTTTTACGTAAGCACTTAGAAGGCGCCCGCATCGAAGCGATCGCCCAGAAGGACAATGACCGGATCGCTACCTTCACCATCGCCACCACCAATGAACTCGGTGACCGTGTGAAACTTTATCTCATCTTCGAGGCGCTCGGCAAGGATGCGAACCTCATTCTGACAGACCAGGACCACAAGGTGCTTGACTGTCTGCACCACACCCACCCGCTCGAGACGGCAAGAACCATGATTCCAAGCGCCACCTACGACTACCCCGAAGACGACCGGGTCAATCCTTTCGACAAGGACGCCCTCGAAAACCGTCTCGAAACGACCCCGATCAGCGACCACAAGGACCTTCTTGGCAACATCCAGGGCATCTCGCCGCTATTCGCCAAGGAATACCTGCACAGAAAAAGCATCGACCCGCGCACCAGCCTACACGCCATGCTTCATGAGGCGAAATTCCAGATTTTGGAGAGCGACAAGCTTTATTTCAGCTATTTCGACATCACCCATATCCGGGGTGCACGCACATTGTTGGAGACGCCAAGCGAACTGCTCGATCACATTTTTTCCAAACGGGAATACAAGGAACGCTACAAACAACAGTCCAAGGATTTACGCACCATCATCACCAGAGAGACGAAGAAACAACAGCGCAAAGTGGAAAAACTCACCCGACAACTTGGCAAGACCGAGGATGCCGACACCCTGCGCAAGATGGGCGAACTGCTTCTTAGCTATCAATACAGCATCGAAAAAGGCGACCGTGAAACCACTGTCCATGACTATTACGACAACTTACCCATCACCATCCCTTTAGACCCTGAAAAAACCCCGGTGGAAAACGCCAATCTCTATTTCGAGAAGTTCAAAAAGCAAAAAAAGAGCATCCCCCACTTGAAAAGACAGCTCATACGCGCCAAGAACGAGCTTTCCTACTTCAGGGTGCTCGAAAGCCAGCTCGATCATGGCGACCTTCATGACCTCGCCGAAATCCGCGAAGAACTCAGAGACTACGGCTATGTCCGCCAGACTCAAAAGACCAAGAAACTTTCCAAAAAAGCCAAACATCTCCGATTCAAAGACGAAAGGGGTGTCACGATCCTCGTCGGCAAGAACAACCGGCAGAACGCGGAGATCACACACAAAATCGCCGATTACAACCACGTGTGGTTCCATGTGCAAAACGCGCCCGGATCCCACGTGGTCGCAAAGGAAAGACTAAAGAATCTGACCGAAACAACCATCCGGACCGCCGCTCAGCTCGCCGCCTATTATTCGAAGATGCGCGATTCCTCGAGCGTCGCCGTGGATTACACCGAAGTGCGCAACATCAAGAAAATTCCCGGACAGAAACCCTGTTTCGTGACCTATCGGAACCAAAAGACCATCTATATCGACCCGGACCCTGATTTCATCGCAAAGCTTTCTGAAAACAAATGAAGATGCCGAGAGACGAAGGCATCTTTTTCTTTGCGGCGGTCTTTATCTTTGCCTTTTTCCATGATGACTGGTAACATTGAATAAACAAGGCGTTGGGAGTGATTGTCATGCGCCGACTGATGAAAAATGGCGCCAGGCTGTTGAGACGCCATTTCCCCTATATCCTTTTTGTCAACATCGTCGTCACGGCCGCCATCTATTTCTCTCCGTTCATCATTCCGGTGGTGGGCGTCTTTCTCATCCTACCCATCCGTGTCGGTTTCGCACAGGCGCTTTATTCCCTTGTTAAAAGCGGTCGAAGACCGGTGGGGATTCCACTTTTGCTAGGTTTTGAGGACCGGCGATACTTATATAACCTGCTTTCGCTCGCCTTAAGACGCATCCTCATCACCATCGGCTATGCCTTCTTCATTCTTCCGGGCATGGTCATGTCGGCGGCGTTCGCCATGGTCCCCTACCTACTCGCCGATGACAAGTTCGACCAGCGACGCCACAATCCGCTCATCGCGAGCATCACCATCATGAGAGGCGAGATCAGAAATCTCTTTTTCGTCCATCTCTGGTTTTATATCGGGGTCGGGTCCTGGTTGGCGTTCACCGCCTATTATCTGATCAGCGAAGGCATCCCCGCACAGTGGCGGGATATCGGTGCCATCGATATTCCGAGAATCGCATTCTGGGTCATTCTGCTTTCGCCTTTGATCAAGTATCTGATTCTGGATCCCTATTACCATTCGATCCATGCCGTCTTATACAAAGAAAGGAAAAGGCGTCTCCCCAAACGATACAGACAATGAGAAAGGCTGCCCGCGGGCAGCCTTTTTTCAGGACAGTTTTTTCGTCTTGTCTTTGATCTCGTCTTTGATCATGGTGATGAACGCATCGGTCGATACGGTGGTCTGTTCCTTCTCACCGTAGCGGCGGTAGGTGACGGCGTTTTTGGCCATTTCCTCATCACCGACGACGATCTGGTAGGGAATCTTGTTGGTCTGGGCTTCCCTGATCTTGTAGCCGAGTTTCTCTTCACGAAGATCGGTGGCGCTTCTGAGTTCCTCATCGACGAACATCGCGTGAAGTTTCTGCGCATAATCCGCGTGCGCCTCCAAAGAGACGGGAATGATTTTCATCTGGGTCGGGGCGAGCCAGGTCGGGAAGGCGCCCTTGTATTGTTCGAGCAGGATGCTCATGAGGCGCTCCCAGGTGGAGATGAGGCCCCTGTGGATCACAACCGGACGGTGACGTTCGCCGTCCTCCCCGATATAGGTCAGATCGAAGCGTTCTGGAAGGAGGAAGTCCAGTTGCACGGTGCTCATGGTGATGACGTGGTCCAGGGCGGTTCTGACCTGGATGTCGATCTTCGGTCCGTAGAAGGCGGCCTCACCCTTGACTTCGGTGTAGTCGATCTTCTCTTCGTCGAGCAGTGATTTCAACGTGGCTTCCGCCTCGTCCCAAAGGGCGTCATCCGGGTGGAATTTGCCTTTGGTCTCGTCCCTCAGGGCAAGTTCGATATAATCGATGACGAGGCCCAGGTCCTCGATGACGGTGAGGATGAGATTATAGGCGTTCAGGACTTCTTGTTTGATCTGGTCCTTGCGGGCGAAGATGTGGGAATCGGTCAGGGTCATGGCCCTGACGCGTTCAAGTCCGCTCAAAGCGCCGCTCGCTTCATAGCGGTGCTGGGTGACGATTTCCGCATAGCGCAGCGGGAGGTCCCGGTAGCTTCTGAGTTCCGAGTTGTAGACGATCATATGGTGCGGACAGCTCATCGGACGCAGGACGAAAGTCTCGTCCCCGTCTTCCATGAGCGGGAACATGTCATCTTTGTAATGGTCGAAGTGTCCGCTCGCCTGGTAGAGTTCCTTGGTGCCCAGCACCGGGGTCGACAGATGGAGGTAGCCGTTCTTGCGTTCGAGTTTGTAGACATAATCCTCCAAAGTGCGGCGGATGGTGTAGCCGTTCGGGAGCCAGATCGGCAGACCCTGACCGGCTTTCTTGTCGAGCATGAAGATACGCAGCTCCTTGCCCAGTTTGCGGTGGTCGCGCTCTTTTCTGTCTTCAAGGGCCTTGAGATGGTCTTCGAGGTCCTCTTTGGTGAACCAGCTGGTGCCATAGATTCGTTGCAACATCTCGCGGTCGGAGTCGCCGCGCCAGTAGGCGCCGGCGACTGAAAGGAGTTTGAAATGCTTGATGTGGCGGGTGTTGCCCACATGACCGCCCCGGCATAAGTCGGTGAACTCGCCTTGTTTGTAGACGGTGATGATCTCGCCTTCGCCTAGTTCCTCGATGAGTTCTTTTTTGTAGGGATCGTCCTTGAAACGTTTCAATGCCTCTCCTCTGGTGACTTCCTCGCGGGACATCTCGGTCTGTTCTTTGATGATGCGGCGCATCATCTGTTCGATTTTGGGAAGGTCTTCGTTCTTGATGGTGTGGTCGGTGGCGATGTCATAGTAAAAGCCGCTCTTGATGGCGGGTCCGACGCCGAATTTGGCATCGGGGTAGAGTCTTTTGACCGCCTGGGCCATCAGGTGGGCCGTCGAGTGGTTGAGGATTTCTATCGCTTCGGGTCTGTCCTTGGTGATCAGGTCGACCTCGGCGTCTTCTTCTATGGGACGGTTCAGGTCATAGAGTTCGTTGTTGACATAAGCCGCGACGGTCTTCTTCTTGAGACCGGGCGCGATCGACCCTGCGACTTCTTCCGGTGTCACACCGGGGTCGAATGTTTTTTTTTTGCCGTCTTTGAATGTGATTTCAATCATTATTTTTTCCTCCTGTCATCATAACGCAATGCGTTGATCTCGTCTTTTTCGATGATCGCTTCTTCTAAGTCGATTCTATAGATGTTGGCGATATGGGTCACATAGTGAAGCACATCGTAGAGTTCGTACTTGATGGCCTTTCTGCGTTCTTCGGTGAGGCCTTTTTGGTGCTCCTTGCGCATCTCGACGGAGAGTTCACCGACTTCTTCGAAAAGTTTCAAAACAACCTCATGTTTCTTGTCGGGATGATAATCGACATCCCGGATGTGTCTTTGCAGTTCGCTGATGGTCAGATTCTTCTTCAGCATCCTATCACTCCTACTAATAAAAAACGCCCTTAATAAAAACATTAAGGACGAAATATTCCGCGGTACCACCTTACTTCTAACGCACTCGGACTCTTAACGCGAGTGAACGGACACGCTTTCGCGGTCAACTCCAAGGGAGTAATCGTCTTTCGTCGGCGGCTCTCACCATCCCGCCTCGCTTATTCATTTCAAGACAATCGTGGCCTTTTCATCGTTGTTAAATACATAGTACATAAATTGATGCGCTTTGTCAATCATTTCATGTTGATGGGTTCGCTCAGCTCCTTGATGCGTTCGATGATGCGGTAGCCTTTGATCATCTCTTGTTGCTGATTGTTGTCGATGAAATATTTCGCGAGTTCGTCGATGGGGACGTTGGATGAGAAGAACGTCGGTTTATCATCGAGAAGCCGGTACTGCAGGATGGGCCCTAGGATTTCGTCACGGACCCAGGCGCTGAAGGCTTCGCCGCCGATATCGTCAAGGCACAGGGCATCGACGGTCTTGAGTTCGTTGATGCGCTCTTCAAGGTTCCCGGTCTTGATGGCGCTTTTCAGTTCGCGGACCAGATCGGGGTAATAGGCGATGATGACCTTGTAGCCGAGTTCGGAAAAACGGTTGGCGATGGCCGCGAGGGTGTAAGTCTTGCCGATCTGATAACGCCCGTGCAGATAAAGACCCTTGATTCTCTCGCCTTTGGCGTACTGGTTCGTGATGCCGATGATCTTTTGGTAGATGCGTTTTCGTACGTCGGTGTTCATATGAAAGTCGCTCAACCTCGCCTCGAAGATCATCTTGGGCATATAGAGGGCGTTGATCCGTTTTTTATGGGCCTGTTTCTTGTCTCTGGCAACCAGAAAAGGACACGGTGCGTACTCGAGGATGATACGCTGACGCTTGTATCTGAGTACGGGCTGCATGCCGAGCGTATCCTGTTTGCACTGATGAAGGCCTTTGCAGGGCGCGCAATATCCGATTTCCTTCTTATAGACCATGAGATCGGAAAGGGCCGCCTCGATGGTCGCCGTATCGATATCGTTATCGATAAAAAAAGGCTTGAGGTCAGCGTCTTCGCTCAAACGGTCCGTGATCTCATCGATAATGTCAGGGTTGTTTTTGAAATTCAGTTTGCGCATGGTTTGCCTCCTATGCTGAAGTCTCTTACATTGTACCAAAGATGTGGCCGGCTGGATAGGGTGAAAGCTTTTATTTCTCGTTCGGGGTGTCCTCACCGAAGATCAGGGCCATGTCAGGTTTCTCCGTACAGTGATAATGGACCCAGATATAAGTATGCTGGAACAAGGCCACAAGAAGCGCCGGTAGGGACGCAAACAACATCGCGATGGCGTAAAGGATGAAAAAACCGAACAAATACATGGCGTTTCGGCTGTATTTGAACGCGCCTTTCCTGACAAGGGGCATCTTTTGGTACTTTTTTCTGAAATGGTCGCCGCCCATCGCTCTTCTTATCCCGAAATACCTGAGTGTCGAATAAAACGTGTAGACGGCGGGAATCATCAGAAGAACCGCGGTGGCGATTCCGACCTCCCGGTGCAGGGGAAGGGTGTCTGAGGTCGCCTGCGCGAACATCACGAGACTCACCGGCCTCAGTATCAGAAGCGGGATGAAAACAAGACCGAAAACAAGCATGTCATAACGGCCGAACCATCTGGTGAGCGACGCCCAGCCAAGTTGCAGACGAAAGACGATGAACGCGATGATCTGGTGGACAACGGGTATCAGGACCGCCGCCTTGAACCAGGCGGTGGCACTGATGTTGAAAAACGCGCGATCATCGAGGAAGGGCCGCGTGGTTACTGTGACAAACGCAAGCAGAAGCGCAAGCAGGAAAAGATGGATGCCCTGCCTGTGGAAGAAATAGCGCAGCGTACCCGCTTTTTCATGACTCAGTCCGTCGTTCAGTTCGATCAGCCTCCCGGTGATTATCGGTCCTTGTCTTTGAGATAGTCATCGAACCAGTCCACCTTGGTGTCGACCGGTTTTTCCTTTTTCGTGTAGGGACGGCGTTGACTTTTTTCCTTTTGCTTCTGTTTTCTTTTCTGAATGTGGGCGACCGCGTCTTCGGCGGTGGTGACATCGTTCCTTTTCCATTCCGCGGCGACCTTGTCGAAGAAGTTGTAGACGGGGAAGGTATTGTCGAGTTCTTTTAGGACGTAGGCCACAAGGACATTGATGACTTCGTGGCTGAGACCGCTTTCTGTGATCAGCCGCTCGATGACCCTGAGTTCGCTCGCGGCGGCTTTCGAGCCGGTGGTCTCTTCGAGGAACGTCCGCGGGTGGACTTCTTTGAAGTAATCAAGACTGTACGTACCGGTCTTCTTACGGATGGATCCGGTCCCCGATTTCTGGTAGTGATTCTGCGCATGCCTTGTGAAAACATCGAAATCGAGGTTCCGATTCTTGTCGATCGATTTGAGAAGGATCTTCTGCAGGTCGGACTCCTTGAGCTGGTAGAGGTAGGCGAGCTCCTCGAGTTTATCCTTGAACCGCCGGGTTTTCAGTTTCGGTGTGACCACCGAATCGGGCAAGGCGGTCAGGACGAGGTCGACATCGATTTTTTCGTTGAAAACCGGCTTTCCTGTCTTTTCGCAAACGTGGTCGTCACGCGTTTCGACCGGTTTGACGAGCGGGTCGAAGATTTCATCGAACCTGACCGAGATGTTTTTGTATCTGGACAGGGCGGGTCTGGTGATTTTGAAGTGCGCGGTCAAATCCTTGAAGCGGTCGCTGCCGACTTTCTGCCTCAAATAGGGACAAAAGGGCGAATCCTTGATGAATCCTTCGGCACTTAAGGGCAGATAGAGTTCAAAAAGATAGCCCGAATCGCTGATGTAGCTTTCCATGAGACCGGCGGCCTCGAGTCGCTGTCTTGCGCGGGTCAGGGACTTTTCATTCATGTCGAGCATGTCATAGAAAAACGCATGCGGATAAAGGGACGATTTCATATGGCTTCTTTCCAGGAGGGCGTGCAGTGTCAGATAAAGTGCATTTGCCTCTTTGCCGATGATCGGCTGATAAAGGAGACTGAGCACGTGGATGTGGGTCGAAGAAAGCGGTGCTTTCGCAGTGACTTTGATGGTGGTGCTGGGGTGCGTTTTATCCATGGGTGCCTCCTCATGTCTCCTTGATTTTCTTGAGGACACGTTTGAATGCTTTCCTGGTTTCCAAGATGCTTTTGGAATTGTCGATCACATAATCGGCAAGTTCCTTTTTCTTAGAAAGTGGTATCTGCGATTTGATTTTTTTCTTGGCGTATTCCTCATCGATGCCTTCTCTTGAGACAAGACGGCTGATCTGGTCTTTCTGGCGGGCGTAGACGACAATGGTGACATCCATGAACTTGTCGAACTCGGCTTCGAAAAGAAGCGGAACATCGACAACGATAAGGTCGTGGTCTTTGTCCTTCAAATGGTCGATTTCACGGAAGACGACTTCTTTCACTTTCGGATGAACGATGGTGTTGATTTTCTCGCGTTTCTTGCGGTCATCGAAAATCTCCTTGGCGAGTTTGTTGCGGTTGATCTCCCCCGAGGGTGTGAGGACATCCTCACCGAAATAATCCACGATCTGTTTTTGGACTTCCTTGTTGTCATCGACGAGTTCCTTGGCGATCCGGTCGGTTTCGATGACGGGGATGCCTTCATCCTTGAACATGTTCGATACGGTGGATTTTCCGCTGGCGATGCCGCCAGTCAGGCCTACGATTTTTGCCATTGCAATCCTTCTTTCGTCTATTCTTTCTGACACCGGGGACAAAGATAGGTTCCTCGGCCGTTGACTTTTGTTTTGATGATGGGGTTTCCGCATGACGGGCAGGGTCTGTCCTTTTGCATGTGGACGTTCAGTTCGTTTTGGAAACGGCCGGTGATGCCGAGTGAATCACTGTAGGTGCGGATGCTGGAGCCACCTAGGGCGATTGCCTTATCCAAGGTCATTTTCGTGCAGTAAACGAGATTTTGCCAGTCTTTTTGCGTAAGCGTCTTTCCCCTTCTTTGCGGGTTGAGCCCGGCGCAGTAGAGAATCTCATCGGCATAGATGTTGCCGATGCCCGCGACGATGGTCTGATCGAGCAAGGCGGTCTTGATGGCCCGTTCGGTCTTATCAAGCTTGCTTCTGAGATACTCAGGCGTGAATGCCTGATCGTCCGGTTCGACACCGAGATTGACAAGGGGCGGTGTCGTCAGACAGCGGTCTTTGTGTTTTATATCCATTGTACCAAATTTCCTGACATCATGATAGCGCAAACTCTCCCCGTCCTTGAAATTGAATACGATGTGTTCGTGTTTCTCAACCGGGGCTTCGAAAGGCTTCAGGAAATACTTGCCTTCCATGCGTAGGTGGGAGATGAGACGGCGCTTTCCGAGGTGGAAGATAAGATATTTGCCTCTTCTTGTGACCGCATCGATGGTGCGACCTGGAAGTGCTCGTTTGAACGCTTCGAGATCGCCACGCACGATCGGCGCGTAATGAATATCGACCGAGTCGATGGTCCGGTTTTTCACGCGTCGGTTGAGTGAGTTCTTGACGGTCTCGACTTCGGGTAGTTCGGGCACTACTCGATAACCTGGACCCGGTTCGGGTCATAACGGAGTTTGACGGACTGATTTTCATCTTCCTCGGGATAACCAAGCGCAATCATGGAAAACGGCGTGGCATCATCTTTGATGTCGACAATGGACTTGATTGTCTCTATCCGTTCTTCTCTCGGGAAAGCCCCGATCCAAACCCCGCCGAGACCTTGATGCGTCGCTTCCAGCAGGATGTTTTGGGTACAGGCGGCCATGTCCTGAGGCGCCATCATTTCACGCTTGATGTCTTTTTTGATCAGGGTGATGATACCGAGTGGCGCCTCCTTGAGGGGCCAGGCGCCCTTGGAAACGGTCGAGAGTTTTTCTAGGATTTCACGGTTTTTGATGACGAGGAATTTCCAGGGTTGCTGATTGGTGGCGGATGGGGCCTGCATGGCGCTCATGAGGAGTTTTTCGATGATGGCGTCATCGACTTTCCTGTCTTTGTACTTTCTGATGCTTTTTCGTTCTAGACACAGACTCATGATTCTACCTCCGGATTGACATGCACGATGACATGTCCTATTTTTTTGTTTTTTTCGAGTTCTTTTTTGACATTTCGGGCGATTTCGTGACCTTCATCGACGCTTAGGGTGCCGTCGACTCTGATATCGACCATGACCTGGTAATAGTGTCCATAGACGATCATGGTGAGTTTGTCCACCGAGATCACACCGTCGACGGATTCAGCTTTTTCCCTGGTCTTTTTCAAGACGGGCTCGGACGCGCTTTGGCCCATCAACGACTGGATGGCGTCATGAATGACCACAATCGCGACGCGGATGACAAGAGTGACGATGATGAACGCCGCGGCGGTGTCGCCGTAGACAAGCAGGGGAAGGTCATAATTGTCACCGATGACACCGATGACGATACCGATGATGACGATGACGGAACCGAGCACATCGGCATAAGACTCCCGCCCGCTCGCGCTTAGAGCCTGCGATTCCAGTTCAACGGCCTTGACCGTGATGTAGCGGGCGAGAACCAGTTTCACCGTGATGACGCCGAGCGAGACGAAGATGGCGGCGAGTCTCGGCACCATGGGTGCTTCGCCGAGACCCGCGATCAAACTCACGGTCAGGCGGTACGCCATGAAAAGAATGGAGACGCCCAGAAAAAGGCTCAATATGTATTCGATCTTACCGTGTCCGATCGGATGTTCGCTGTCGGGTGGTTTGTTGGAGTGGCGCAGGCCGATGATGATCATCACGTCACTCAGGAAATCACTGAAGGAGTGGACCGCATCGGCGATGAGGCCGGCGCTTCTGAACAGGAAACCCCCTATGAATTTGGCGATGATCAAAGACAAATTGACAAAGAGACTCTTGAACATCACCATTTCGCGTGTCAACTCATTTCGCCTCATCGAGGTTCGCCCCAGTCGCGATGTCCACGGTCAGGGGCACCTTCATATCGACACACTGTTCCATGGTCTTTCGTACCAGTGCATCCATCCTATCTTCCTCGCCCTTGGCGATGTTGAAGACCAGCTCATCGTGGATCTGCAGGACCATGGTGCTTTTCAATTCCGTCTCGCGCATCCGTTTTTCAATATCCACCATGGCGATCTTGATGATGTCGGCCGCACTGCCCTGCAGCGGGGCGTTCATGGCGGTACGTTTGCCGAACTCCCTTTGGGCGTGGATCTTGCTTGAGAGTTCGGGGATGTAGCGTCGCCGGTTGAAAAGTGTCTCGACGTAGCCTTTTTCTTTCGCGCGCTCGACGACGGCATCCATGAATGCCTTGATGCCGTTGAACCGTTCATAATAGCGTTCGATGAAATCCTGCGCTTCCCTTTGAGGGATATCGAGTTCTTCAGAGAGGCCCCATGCGCTTTGGCCGTAGATGATTCCGAAGTTGACAGCTTTGGCGATCCGGCGTTCATCGGGGGAGAGGTTTTCCTTGCCGAGGACTTCCTTTCCCGTGATGGCATGGATGTCTTCGCCGTTTTTGAACGCTTCGATCATTGTCTTCTCTTCAGCCATATGCGCCAGCACGCGCAGTTCGATCTGAGAATAATCCGCCGCGAGCAGTTTCTGTCCTTCAGCGGGAATGAACACCTTGCGCAGATCGCGACCGATTTCGGTGCGGATCGGAATGGTCTGCAGGTTCGGTTCGATGCTCGAGAGTCGGCCCGTCTGAGTGAGGGCCTGTTTGTAGATGGTGTGGATCTTTCCATCGTCGTGGATGCTATCACGAAGCGTGTTGACATAGGCGCTTTTGAGCTTTGACAGGGTTCGGTAGCGCATGATGTGGTCGATGATGGGATGTTCGCCCTTGAGCTTTTTGAGAACATCGACGTTGGTCGAATAGCCGGTCTTGGTCTTTTTGATGACGGGCAGTTCGAGTTTCTCAAATAGAATCTCCCCGAGTTGTTTCGGCGAACCGATGTTGAATGTCTCACCGGCCGCATCATGGATTTCGGCTTCGACGGATTTTAGTTCCGCGTCGATTTTGTCGGAGAATGCGTCGAGGGCTTCCTGGTCGATACGGATTCCCCTTATTTCCATTCGTGCGAGAATCGAGGCCAGGGGCATCTCGATCTCCTCGAGGAGTTTTTGTTGACCGTTTTTCTCAATCTGGTCGAGCATGGTATTTTTGAGGTTTTTGACCGCCCTTGCCTTGTCGGTGGCGTGTTCGGCGTAAACATTGAAATCGGGAACAGCCGCTTTGGCCCCCTTGCCGTATACCTCTTCGTGGTAATCGACGTCGCTGTAGTCGAAATTGGAGACGATCACCTTGAAGTCCTCTTTGGTGTTCGTGGGGTTCAAAAGATAAGCGGCAAGAAGAAGGTCGAAATCGAATCCCTGCGGTTGAACGCCATCCTGACTGAGACAGACGGACAGTTTCTTGAGGTCGAAGGTGGATTTCTTTATTGACCCGTCTTCGAGGAAAGCGATGAATGCGTCGTTGCCGACGGCTTTGTCATAAGGAATGAAGAATTCGTTTTCATTGTTTATCAGAGCGAATCCGAGCTTCTTTGCGAAGTGGTAGTTGTCGCCGAAAGTCTCGAGAATCAAAGCGTCCGCATCTTTGAGGGCCGCTTTGATTTCTTTCTCATCGCGAAGGATGTGAGGTTCCTTGCGTTTTTCTTCTTTTTCGGTGGAAGACGGTTTTTCCAGTTGGCTGATGAGGCTGTGGAACTCGAGACGTTCGTAAAAGTCGATCAGCGCCTCTTCATCATACCCGTCATAACGTAAATCATCCAAAGAAAAGCCGAGATCGGCATCGGTCTTGACAGTGGCGAGATCACGCCATTTGATTGCGTCCTTGCCGTGGTTGTCGATGCGTTCTTTCAGTTTGCCTTTGAGTTCGCCGGCGTTTTTGAGAAGTTTCTCGATGCTGCCATATTCATGGAGGAGTCTGAGCGCGGTCTTCTCGCCGACACCCGGGATACCGGGTAAGTTGTCGCTGGCATCACCCATGAGACCTTTGAGGTCCGGAATCTGTTCAGGCTTGAGACCGAGGTCTTCTTTGAGTGTTTTTCTGGTATAGCGTTGGTCCGGTTCAAGCCCTCTTTTGGAAAGCCGCATGTAGACTTTGCTGTTGAGAAGTTGAAAAAGGTCGCGGTCATTGGAAAGGATCTCGATCTCATCGAAATCATCGTAGAACTGATAAGCGAGCGAGGCAATGATGTCATCGGCTTCGAGCGCATCGGTCTCATAGACAGGAAAGCCGAGTTTCCGGGGCGCTTTCTTGATGTCTTCAAGCTGCGCTCTGAATTCCTCGGGCATCGGTTTTCTTTTGGCTTTGTATTCCTCGTATTCTTTGTGGCGGAACGTCGCCTTCCCTTTGTCGAAGGCGACCATCGCATGGGTGAAATCCTCTTTCAGAATCACGTTGAGCATGCGGACGAATCCGTATACGGCGTTGGTATAGTCGCCTTTTGAATTTTTCATCAGGTTGCCGGAATAGGCGGTGGCATAATACGCACGGAACATAAGGTTCGACCCGTCTATCAGGAGAAGTTTTTTCATAAAGGCCCTTCTTTCATTCTGCAGTGTAATCACTTAATTATTTTACCATATACAACCGTAAAAATAAAAAGGATATGGGGTGTGGGGTAAAAAAAATACCCACCGCGGTGGGTATTTGATTTCAGTCGATTTCGTTTTCCAGATAGTCGAGAATATCCTGGACAGTCTTGATTTTGGTCGCTGCGGTATCGTCGATTTCGACATCGAATTCTTCTTCAATCGCCATAATCAGTTCAACAGCGTCCAATGAATCCGCACCGAGGTCCTCACTCAGATGGGAATCTGCCTCGATGGTGTCTTTTTCGACACCGAGTTCTTCGGCAATGATGGTTCTGAGTTTTTCCAACACGCTCAATCACTCCTTATCTCTTTGTCGGGTTCTTTATTATTGCGTCTATTATAGTGCGCAAAAAATATTTTGTCAATCAAATTAAGTACGTCGGTTCTTATTGTAGATGAATGCGAGGCCTTTGAGCACAAGCAGGTCATCGAAAATATAGTCATCAGGCATGAGGACTTTAAGCAGTTTCGCCGCGCCACCGGTCATGATGACAGGGATATTCCTGTTTCCCTGGGCTTCACGGATGGCCTCGACAAAGCCCCTTATTTGAAAGACATGTCCGTAGAGAAAACCGGAATTGAGCGCGTCGATGGTGTTTGTTCCAAGCACGCCGTTGGGCTTTTGAAACTCGAACTGGATCAGCTTGGACGCCTTTTCGACCAGGGCGGCTTTCGCCATGTCCAGACCGATGGTGATGGAGACGCCCTTGATTGTTCCATCTTCGACATAGGAAAAAGTGGTGGCGCTGCCCATATCGATGATGATCGCGGTGTCGTCGTAACAACTTTTCGCACCGGCGGCGCCGGCAATCAAATCCGCGCCGACTTCCTTTGGGTAATCAGTCTTGACGGCGACACCGGTCTTGATGCCCGGTTCCACAAAAAGCGGCGTGATGTCGAAATAACGCATCAAGAATGTCTTGAACGCCGTATTGAGCTGGGGCACAACCGAAGCGATCACCACGTCGGTCACATCATCGAAAAGATGTTTCAGCATGGCGTAATACTCATCGGATGAGCGGGTCGAATCCGTTTTGTAGCGGTAGGTCTCTTTTATATCGTCATTGCCTTTGCCGATGACGATGTTCGAGTTGCCGATATCGATATAAAGCAGCATACAATCACCTATTTCTTGTCTTTGGGAGATTCATCGTCGTCCATGTCTTCTTTGATCTCTTTTTTTCTTTCCTCATCGAAGAGGTCGAAGCCGGCGACGCTTTCGGCTTTGAGCAGCGCGAGAACGATCGGGGTTCCAGCCAGTGCGGCGATGGCCATCTCCATGCCCGCGATGAGCGGAAGGACGGTCAGGATGAATTCGAACAGTTCCGCGCCGATTACATCCTCATAGAATGGAGCCAGCGCCATCGCGGTCCCCATGACGAGAATCGTATGGATCAGCGTGGATACCACGAAAGTGGTGGCGATGGCCGCGGTCTTGTTTTTGATGATGTTTTTCGCCATCAGGAACACATACCAGATCGCCAGCCCGAAAAGCACGCGGGGAACTACCGAAAGCAGCGGATTTTGAAACATCAGGTCGAACGGCGTGGCCGCACGCCAGAGCGAGACGAACCAGGACGAAAGTCCAAAGGCGATTCCTAAAGCGATTCCCATGCGTTTACCACCGTATAGCGCGCCGATGATCACGGGAATGTGGATGATGGTCGCCGAGACGGGGCCGATCTGGACGAATCCGAGGAACGGCACCAGTGCCATCAGGGCGATGATGGTGATGAACACCGCGAGGGTGGTCATTTCCAATACTCTTTCATTTCTCATTGTTTTTTCTCCTTTATTTTGGGCCCGTTGGGTCCCTTATTGTGGATATATATGAAAGACCGCCGGTCATGGTGCTGACGTGCAGGGATGCTTTGTCGCACCCGGAAGTCTGTTAGACGCCTGCTTTGATCGTTTCGTAGGTGTCTTTGTCGAACGACCGGATCAGGGCGAGCACCATGTCGCGTACGGCGCGGTAGTCATCCTGATGGATCATCGAGGTTGTGGAGTGGATGTAGCGGGCCGGCATTCCGATGGTCGCGACGACGACACCGTCTTGGTTGAGCTGTGCCCGTGCGGCATCGGTGCCGCCCTTGGACTGATAGTACTGGAACTTGATATTGTTTTCCTTGGCGATTTTCTCGACATGTTTCTTCATTCCCTGGTGCATCAGGGTGTTGGGATCATAGAAACGGACGAGAAAACCTTCGTTCAGTTTACCGCTGATCTCATCGCCGTCGAATGAATCGGCACACGGTGAGCAGTCGACCGCGAGGAAGATGTCGGGATTGACGAGGCCACTTGCCACCGCCGCACCGCGCAGTCCCACTTCCTCTTGAACCGTCGCACCGGCGTAGAGTGCACAGGGAAGCTTTTCTTCCTTCAGTGTCTCGAGAATTTCGAGACTCATCGCGCAGCCGAAACGGTTGTCCCATGCCTTGGAGATATGCTTCTTGCCGTCTTTTGTAACGACATAGTTGTTTCTGGAGATCACTTGCTGGCCGATTTTGACGCCGAGTTTCTCGGCGTGTTCCTTATCGTCGGCGCCGACGTCGATCAATAGTTCCTCGAACTTGAGGTCGCCTTTGCCTTTTTCGCCTTTGCTCAGATGCGGAGGCTTAGACGCGGTCACACCGGGAATCTCTTCTAAGTCATCGGTGTAGATGATCATGTGCTGCGACAGATAGACATCGCCTTTCATGCCGCCGAGGTTGGTGATCTTGATGAGGCCTTCTTTCGTGATGCCGGTGACCATGCCGCCGACTTCATCCATGTGGCCGGCAAGCATCACCTTCGGTCCGTCGGAGTTCTTGTTCAGGACACCGAAGATACCGCCGAGCTTGTCCTGCACGATGGTGTCGGTCGATCTGGATATTTCCCGTTTCATATAGTTTCTCACGTGTTTCTCAAAACTGGGGGCGCCTGGTATGTTGACGAGATCGATATAATACTGTTTCATGCTAGTCCTCCTGGAATGTGACTGTCAGTTTATAGATGGAGCCTTGATTCTTGAATTTCGCTTCGAACTCCGTTTCGATGTTGAATGCGTGGTCGTCATTGTGTAGATCCAAAGACAAATCGACAATACGCATTCCGTAGGTGGTCATCGATTTCAGTGAGAATTCGAAGAATTTGCGGTTGTCGGTCTTGAGTTCGATGGTACCGCCTTTATTAAGGATTTTCTCATAGATGGCGAGAAAACCGGGATGCGTCAGCCGTCTTTTCGCATGGCGGACCTTCGGCCAGGGATCGGAGAAATTGAGATAGATCGTGCTGACAGCGTTGGCTTTCATGCAGGCGCTAAGATGCTGGGCATCCATGCGGATGAGATAGAGATTGGCACGCGGCGCGTCGATTACTTTTTCAAGCGCCCTCACAATCACACTGTCGAACTGTTCGATGGCCAGAAAATTCTCTTCGGGATGCATTTCGGACAGCCTATGCATGAACGCGCCTTTGCCGCAGCCAATCTCGATATTGAGCGGTTTGTCGTCCTTGAAGACTTCATCGAGGTCGACCTTCTTATCGGGATGCACGTCCAAAATGAACTCCGGATGCGCGGCGATTTTTGTTTTTGCGTATCTGACGTTTCTCAATCTCATGCTATCACCTTGTCCATTATAACAAAGTTTATGGCTTCATTGAAGCCATAAACTCATATTTTCACATCTTTTTGCGTGAGGGCGTGGAGCGCCTCCATGTAGATTGCGGTTCCTTCGATGAGGTCCTCGATATAGATGTGTTCGTCGACCTGGTGGGCCCCGTCCTTTCGCCCCGGCATGACCATACCGAAGGCGACTCCTTTTTCAAGGGCTCTGGCAAAGGTGCCGCCCCCGATGGTGTAGGGTTCGTTTTCCTGGTCGTTTGTTATCTTGCGGTAGGCCGCCATGAGGTGTCCGATGAGCGGGTCGTCCTGCTTCACGAGATGAAGGGGGACGTTCTGCTTAAGGTGGTAGGTGAGATTGTATTTCTTCAGTTTGCTCGATATTTTCTGGGCCGCCGCTTTCAGGTTGAAGTCCTTGGGGTAGCGGCAGTTGATGCCGATTTTCGCGCCTTCGGTGGTGTAGTGGAAGATGCCCGGGTTGATGGTGAAGTTCTTCATGACCGGGTCCTTGATGTCAAGGCCTAACTTCTCTCCGTAGGGGTCGAAGGAGAGATGGTCCTTGATGAAATGGACGAAGTTGTTCTCGATCTGTTCGCTCAAGAACGTCGCGAGGATGAATGCGGCATTCAGACCCAGGTTCGGGGTCATCGCATGGGCGTTTTTCCCGTGGATGTAATAGGTCATGCCGTCGATGCCGCCTTTGTAATCATGGTATTTGAGAAAGTCCTTGAAGGCGTCCTTATAGTTGCCAAGCAGCTTGCATTCGGCATAATCGGGGACGACATTGTAGCGTTCTCCCGACTTGAATTCGAGTAACGGGCTATCTTCATAGGGTCCTTCGACATCGAAGGTGTAGATGCCTTTCTCACCGTGGATGAGCGGGAAGTTCGCATCGGGTGAGAAGCCGAAAGTGGGCATTTCCTCGGTTTCGAAATATTTCTTGATGCCACGCCACTGCGTCTCTTCGTCGGTGCCCATGATCAGGCGGACGCGTTTGTGGAATTTGACATTCAGCTCTTTCAGGAATTTCATCGCGAAATAAGCCGCGATGGTCGGCCCCTTGTCATCGCTGGTTCCACGACCATAGATCTTGTCGCCTTTAACCGTCGCGTCAAAAGGGGAATATTTCCATTCTCCGGTGGCCGGAACGACGTCGACGTGTGTCAGGACCCCGACCAGCTCATCGCCTTCGCCGATTTCGATATGACCGGCGTGGTTCTTGACGTTTTTCACGATGAAGCCGTCTTTTTTTCCGAGGTCGAGCATATGTTTCAGTGCTTTGTCAATCGGTGCGCCGAAGGGGGTTTCGCTGTTTTCATCGTAGCCTTCGTTCAAACTGGGAATCTGACACAGTTTCTTGAGTGCATCGATGATTTCTTGCTGACGTTCCCTCACGTAAATCAGGAAATCCATAATATCACCTCTAATGCAGATAATCATACCATGATTTATTTTAATTATCAATAAAAAAGAGGGGTGTTAAAGCGCATCTTATCCTTGACATATGAACGTATAATCATATAAAATGAATACGATTGGATTGTGATTATGATGATAAAGAAAATCGTCATGAAGAACCTGACGTGTCCTATGTGCGCAGACAAGATAGAAAAAGTTCTTCCGGAGCTTTCCTACATCGAAAGCGCCTCTTTTAATTTCGCCAACCAGACGATGCTGCTCGAGGTCAACCGTGATTACAGCGAGGATACCGCCATCCCCGAGATCAAAGCGGTCGTCGATGCCCACGAGTCCGGTGTCGAGACGTTCGTCTACGAAAAAAGACACACCACGATCATCCAGAAGAACTTTGTGGTCACCTACCGGTTCGTGCTGCTCGGCGCGTTCCTTTTCGCGGTGGGGTATCTTTTTGAGTATTTCGGTATCATGAGACCGAGAATCAACCTGCTTTACTGGACGGGCTACGCCCTGATCGCCCATAAGGTCATCATTAACACCTATAAAGGAATAAAGAGAAAAGAATACTTCAATGAGAATGTGCTCATGTTCATCGCGACGCTTGCGGCGATGTTCATCGAGAAGCCTTTCGAAGCGGGGCTTGTCATCTTATTCTATTCGGTCGGCGAGCATCTGCAGCACCGGGCTGTCAACCAGTCGAAAAAAGAGATATCCTCGCTGCTCGATTTGCATGTGGAGTATGCGAATGTGGTTTTTGGTGAAAAGACCCTCGTCAAAGACCCGATGGCCATCCGGAAACAAGACCATCTCGTCGTCAAAAACGGAGAAAAGATTCCTGTGGACGGCACGATCATTAAAGGGGCTTCCTCTTTGAATACCAGCGCACTCACCGGAGAAGCCAAACTGCTCGATGTCGAAGAGGGCGACTTCGTCTTAAGCGGCAATATCAATGTCGGCGGCATCCTGATTATCGAGGCCGCCAGAGAATACAAGGAATCCACCATCGCAAGAATCATCGACCTCATCGAAAACGCCACCAACAAAAAAGCGCGGACCGAGAACTTCATCACACGGTTCGCACGATTCTACACACCGATTGTGACATTCCTTGCGGTCCTCATGTTCGCCATCCCCTCGATTCTCGACCCGGGTAACATGGAAGAATACATCTTCAGAGCCGCGACGTTTCTCGTTATCAGCTGTCCTTGCGCGCTTGTGCTCTCCATCCCTTTATCTTATTTTGCCGGCATCGGCGCAAGCGCCCGTGAAGGCATCCTTTTCAAAGGGTCGAACCTGCTCGACATGATGAACGATGTCGACTTGATCGGTATCGACAAGACCGGGACCCTGACCCACGGCAATTTCGAGGTCGCGGGATTCACCAATCTCAAAACGCTCAGAATCGCCGCATCGGTCGAACAGTATTCGAACCACCCCATCGCAAAGTCCATTGTGACAAGTTATCACGGCGCCTTGGACCGCTATGACAACATCGAAGAGATTCCCGGCTACGGAATCAGGGCGACAAGCTCGGTCGGTACCACCTACGTCGGCAGCCGCCGGATGCTTGAAGAGGCCGGTATTGAAAACATCGACAGGAAAGACACTGCCGGTACGAACATCTTCATCGCCAAGAACGACAAATACATCGGCCGCGTCGTCATCAAGGATAAAATCAGAGACAACGCCAGTGAAATCATGAGAACCCTACTGAACAGGGGCTACCATATCACCATGCTCACCGGCGACAATGAAGCCACGGCCGCCGAGGTCGCCTACGAACTCGGCGGTATCAACTATATCCACAGCCTCCTTCCCGAAGACAAAATCACCCACTTTGAATCCCTCCGGACGAACGGGAAGAAAATGTATGTCGGCGATGGCATCAATGACGCGCCGCTTCTCAAAAAAGCGGATATCGGTGTCGCCATGGGGACGGGCAGTGAGCTCGCCATCGATGTCGCGGATATCATCATCATGGATGACGACCTCTCCAAATTAAAACGCGCGTTCGCCCTCTCGCGCAAGACAAAACGCATTGTGTATCAGAATATCGCCCTATCACTCGGCGTGAAGTTCTCATTTCTCGCTTTGGCGGGCGCGGGCTTCATCAACCACATGCTTCTGGCGATTTTCGCCGATGTCGGCATCACCCTGATCGCCATCCTGAATGCGCTCAGACTCATTTACGGAAAAAAACAGAAAGTGGAAGGGGAGGAAAGTTATGCAACATCCTAAAACCGTCGGAAAAATCGGTGACCTGTTCAAGATCTTCAGCGACCGCACGAGACTGCGGATCATCGACCTTCTTCTCGAAGGGGAACACTGTGTCCAGGACATCTGCGCGAAACTCGACATGCAACAATCGACCATCTCACATCAACTGAGACTCCTGAGGGACAAACGGGTGGTCAAACCAAGGCGCCAGGGAAAAAATATTTTCTATAGCCTCAAAGACGACCATGTCAAGACCATCTACATCATGGCCCGTGACCACGTGCTCGAATGCTGACTTTCATAGGAGCGTCTTCTCCAACAAAAAACACCTCCTTGCTTTCAGTATACAAGGAGGTGTTTCAGTTAGACTTTTTTATGCATGTCCACAGATGGGGTGCACTTCAGCGCGGTGTGTTTTTTTTTAGATGTCCATTACCGTTGAGCCAGTTATCTCTTATGGGACTTTTTTTCCCGCATGGCTTCATCGGCCTTCTCAAAAATTAGCCGGGCCGAATCGATTTCTTGTGACATCACGGCGATGCCGTAACAGAAGGTGATGGGTTCATTCACCGGACCATCAAGATTTTTGAAGTCCGCTTGAATATCTCGCAGTACCTTGAAGGCGCCGCTTCTGTCGGTAGCGGTCAGAAGTATGGCGAACTCATCGCCGCCGAGACGAGACGCTTCATCGGTATCGCGCAACCGCTTGTGAATCATCTTGCCAACGGCCTTGAGCACGTCATCGCCGACGGCATGGCCATAGGTATCATTGATTCGTTTGAAATTGTCGATATCGAGGATCGCGAGCGTGAACGGCTGGCTGTTACGGTGAAAACGTTTCACGTGAGATTGAAGCGTCTGGTGGAAATGGCGTTTGTTGGAAAGCCCTGTCAGATAATCATGCTGGCTCAATGATTTGAAATTGGCGATGAGCTCGAGATTGTAGAGGTCGGTCTCAATCGCGTCCTTGAATAATCCAAGAAGCTCTCGCTGTGTCTTCGCATAAGGATTATCCTTGTTGTCAAGCGCGCAGATGGTACCGAAGATTTTCCCATCCGGCCATTTGAGCGGCAGGCCGTAATAGGCGATCATGTCGAGTTTGACATCGGGATTGTCCTCCCAGGGATGTTCCTCGCGGGCATTCCTGACATGGAGCGGCGCGTCGGTGCCGACTACCGTCTCGCAATAAAGACCGCTTCCAAGAAGGTCCGTCTGGCTTTTCTCATAGGGATTCTCGATATTGGCGCTCTTCATGAAGACTTCGATTTTTTCTGTGTCCATACGCATGATCAAGGCAGCGGGAACATCGAGGATTCTGGTGGTCATATCCAGGATGGACTGCCACTTCCTTGTGACATTCGAGTCGATCGCCGGCTTCTCAGCACCAATCTCGACTATTTTTTCACGTTCCTGGGCGCGCATGTATACTTTGGCTTCGGCCATCGTATTCGCCTTCTTCCTGAAGTATTTATTTTTCATTATAACATCATTTTCCCTAAACCAGGCTGTTTTCACGATAAAAAAAACCGGGATGATGGCACTTTCCCGGGATTTTCGCTTTTGTTAATAGCCTTTGATAGGATTTGAAGACCGTGGTCATTTATGCTTGATCAGCCCGTAGCGTTTCTTGCCCCGACGTAAAACGGTATAAAGACCGTCCAGGGCGTTTTCGCTATCCAGGGTCAACGTCTCGTCATTGACCTTGTCGCCGTTGACGCTGATGGCGTTTTGTTTCAAGAAGGTGCGTGCTTCACGCTTCGAGCTCGCGAGTGTGCTTAGGATGAGAGCGTCGACAATGTTGATGGGTTCGGCGGTCTCACCGACGGGGACGCCTTCAAAGCCCATCTCGATTTCCTTCGCGCTCAATTTTTTGATGTCGCCACTGAAAAGCGCATCGGTAATCTTGAGTGCTTCTTTCAAGCCCTTTTTTCCATGGACAAGTTCAGTCACGTGGCTGGCGAGCGTTTTTTGTGCATGTCGCTGATGCGGTGATTCTTCCATCTTCTTCACGTGCTCGTCGATGGACTCCGGGGAGAGGTCTGTGAACTGTCTGAGGCGAACGAGGGCTTCATCATCATCGATGTTCACCCAGTACTGATAGAAGCTGTAGGGACTGGTTTTCTCGGAATCCAACCAGACGGTTCCCTCGGCGGTTTTGCCGAATTTGGTGCCGTCTTTCTTGGTGACAAGCGGAAAGACGAGGCCATAGGCCTTGTGTTGACTGCCGAGCGATTTTCTGATCAGCTCCAGTCCGGCGGTGATGTTGCCCCACTGGTCCTGTCCGCCGAGCTGGAGTGTGCAGTTACGGGTCTTGTAGAGCTCCATGAAATCGATCGACTGGATAATCTGGTAGGAGAACTCCGTGAAACTGATGCCGGTTTCGAGACGGCTTTTGACACTGTCCTTGGCGAGCATGTAGTTGATGTTGAAATGCTTGCCGATATCCCTCAAAAAATGGATGAGATCGTACTTTCTGAGCCAGTCATAATTGTTGACGATGGTGGCGCCGGGTAGGATTTGGCGGACCTGTTGTTCTATTTTTGTGGCGTTGGCCATGGTCTCATTCAAGTCAAGCAGGTTTCTTTCCGAGGAACGGCCGCTCGGATCGCCGATGAGACCGGTGCCGCCGCCGATCAGCAGAATCGGTTCATGGCCGTAAGCCTGCAGGCGTCTTGCGACCAAGAAAGCGAGCAGATGGCCAACATGAAGCGAATCGCTAGTGGGGTCGGCACCGAGATAGAATGTGAGTTTTTCATTGTTGAGCTTGTCTGCGAGTTCATCGTCGGTGAGCGCGTAGACAAGTCCTCTGTATTTGAGATCGTCTAATAGGTTCATGGTTCTCCTCCTTTTAAATAAACAAAAAGGTGGCACTGTCAAGGACGAACGTGAGTCCGCGGTACCACCTTTTTTTTAGAATGTTCTAACACTTCATCGGATAACGGCTTGACCGTCCATTATTTTGTAATGGAGACTCATAAGTGTACGCATCTGTCCTGTCTCTTAGTTCGCAGCACCACTAAGTCTCTTGAAAACAGGGGGCAGGGCTTGTCTTATTCGTTGTCTTTCTTATTTATTGTGCTGTTTCTTTGGACGATGTCATGATCGAGCTTCACGGTCGCTTCCTCGACTTCTTCTTGGTTCATCAGTTTGGTCAGGACACGCATCGATACCGCGCCGATATCATAGATCGGCACATCGACACAGGTGAGCGAGGGTCTGGCGAGCGAAGCGTATTTCGTGTTCTGGAATCCACAGACGCTGATGTCATCTGGAATCCGCACATCATTGTCTCTGGCGACATTCATGAATGAGACCGCAATCGAGTCTCTGACAGCGATGACACCATCGACTTTGTGATTTTTGAAATACTCGTTGAAATGTTCGGTATTGACGGAGATACGGCCGCTGGTTCGCATGATTTTGGCATCGAGACCGGCTTCCTTCATGGCTCTTAGATAACCTTGTTCTTTCAGGTCGTTGACCATGTATTTGCGGACGGTCGAAACCATGAAGATATGTTTGCGACCTTCCGTGATTAGTTTTTTGGTGATTTCGTAACCGGCGACCTCGTAGTCGATCGAGACGCTCGGTATGACTTCCTGAGTCGGAAAGATGGTGTTGGAGAGCACAATCGGAATCTTGTGTTCTTCCTTGAGTTGTTTCAAGGAATCATACTGCTTGTCGGTGATCTCGTCGTTGAGATAAAGTAGACCGTCGACTTGGGCCGCGACAACCTCCTGAAGAACATCTTCCTCGGACCCCTCTTCATCGCTGTCGAGGATATAAAGAAGAATCGAATACTTATAAACTCTCGCGATATCGGCGATACCGTTCATCATCTCGGCGATGGACGCCCGGGACATGTCGGGAACCACCACGGCAACCGTGGTCGATTTGCGGCTGGCAAGACCCCTGGCGAACGCATTGGGTTTGTAGCCGAGTTCTTCAATCACACGGAGCACGCGCTCACGGGTTTCAGGCTTCACTTTTTCCGGATTGTTGATGGCACGCGATACGGTCGCCAGACTGACCCGAGCCGCGCCGGCCACATCATAAATTGTAGCTTTACTCATGTAACCACCTCTTTCTTAAGCTATTATAGCACCATATGAAAATGTTTTCAAACATTTATGCCCATTTTCACCTGAAAGATAAAAAAAGCCTACCGGGTAGGCTTTTTTGTTGTTAACGACGTTCTTTGATGCGGGAAGCCTTGGCACTACGACCACGGATGTAGCCGAGTTTCGCACGTCTGACTTTACCTCTGCGCACCACATCGATTGTGGCGATGGAAGGTGAGTTGACCGGGAAAGTACGCTCAATTCCGACACCAAATGACATCTTGCGGACAGTGAAGGTCTCACTGACACCGGAACCTTGTCGTTGGATGACAAGTCCTTCGAAGACCTGGATACGTTCACGGGCGCCCTCCACAATCCTTACCGAGACACGGATACGGTCTCCGGGACGGAAAGCCGGCAGATCACTCTTGATGTAGTCTTTTGTGATTTCGCTGATGAGATTTTGCGACATTGGATTCACTCCTTAAAATTGATATATTTGTTCATAGAGTTCACTCCAGCGGAACAAAATTGTTTCACAGCGCAAATGATTATAGCATAACAGTGCTGACATTACAACTATTTTCTCTTTTTTTCCAGATGCTTTTCGTAAAGGTCGGGTCTTCTTTTTTCAGTTCTTTCTTTCGCCTTCTCACGGCGCCATTCCTCTATTTTTCCGTGATGACCGCTCAACAGGACTTCAGGCACGCTTCTGCCTTCGAAGACACGGGGACGGGTGTACTGCGGATATTCAAGAAGATGCTCGTTGAAAGACTCTTCCTCATGTGACACCGGAGATTTGAGCACGTCGGGAAGAAGGCGGACAATCGAATCGATCACCGCAAGTGCGGCGATTTCGCCACCGGTCAGCACATAGTCCCCGATGGAGATTTCGATATCGAAATAGGCTCTGATCCGTTCGTCATAGCCTTCATAATGGCCGCACATGATGATGATGTGGCTATTTTTGGAAAGGGTGACGGCCCGGTCTTGATTATATGGAATGCCCTGGGGCGTCATCAGAATCTTGAGCGCCTTCTCATGGCCCTCTATGGCACGCAGCGCGTTCACCACGGGGTCGACCTTCAGCACCATGCCGAGCCCGCCCCCGTAAGGGGTGTCATCGACTTTCCGATGCTTGTCGTCCGCGTAGTCGCGAAAGTCATGAACATGGATTTCAACTTTCCCCTCGGCTTTGGCCCGGGCGACGATCGAGTGTTCAAGCGGCGCCTCGACCATTCCAGGAAACAGTGTCAATACATCGATTCTCACAACAATCCCTCGACTTCATGGACATGAATTTCGCCGGCATCCAGATCGACCTTCTCAATGAAGACCTTCAAAAACGGGACAAGAGCTTCGCCGCCTTTTTCTTTCTCGATTCGCAGCAAGGCGCCCTGCGGTATATCCTGGATGCTTTTGACGCGGCCTTTCAAAATGCCCTCCTGATAGACTGAAAGTCCGATCAGGTCATCGAAATAAAAGCTGTCCTCATCGAGTTTTTCTCTGGATTCCTCATCAATCTCCAGGGTGCATCCTCGCAGGTTTTCAACCTCGGAGATATGGTCGAACTCCTCGAATTTGATGATGTCCATCGTTCCTTTTTCGCTATGAGATTGGATGGTAAGCGGTCGGTGCTCGCCTTTACAATTCAAAAAGACGACAGCGCCAGGGCGGTAGCGCGTTTCCTTGAAATCAGAATCGGTCTTGACCCTGAGCGCACCTTTGATACCGTGGGGCTTTGTGATGGTTCCAATGGGAATGTAAGTCATAGTAACACCTCTTTATCTGGAGAACATAATCTTTTCGTTGTTGAACATCAGGTTGATCGCATAGACCAGAATCACTGTATAGGTAAGGCTCGATAGTGTGGTGATGAGAAAACTGGAAAGCGAATAATCGAAAGCGAGGATATCGCCGAACAGTTTGATCGGTCCATAAATGGGCGATAGATAGTAAAGAATGGCGCCTCCACCGCCTGCGCCGCCGAACGAGTTCATCACACCGCTGATGATGGCGAGCATATAAAAGGGCGTGATCAGCATCGTGGCTTCCTTGATCGTTTTCGCATAGGCGCTGATGAGCGCGATCACGGCCACGATGAAAAGGACGGTCGTCACAAGAAGCACCAAAAGGAGCAGGTAGTCGGTGAGGCTATAAAGCGCCATGTCCGACGGTCGCCCATCCATCTGCATCAGGCGCGGCAGGGAGGCGATGATACCGATAAAGGCGGAGAAGGCGCCCATGAGTGAAAGTAGTGCGAGACTGAGCACTTTGCCAAGCGCGATGTGGCGTCTTTCAATCGGGGTGACAAGCAAGGTGGCGATGGTGCCCCTTTCTTTCTCCCCTGCGATCGCATCCGGACCGATGCTCATGGCGCTGGCGAAAAGAAAGATGACCACAAGTATCGGCAGCATCATCGCAAGCCCCTGACCCATGACCAGCCTTTCATCCATGTGATTGTGCGTCACCAAGTCATAGACGCGGTACTGCGCGGAATCCTCGAGTCTGTCGATGACCACCTGCTGGTGGAAGGCGCTCATCACACCCAGAAACTGTGCGTGTGCTCGGGTGGACTTCTGTCTTCCCTGGTTATAAAGGACGGTGACGCCGGGCAACGGATTTTCACCGTTGTTATCGACCTTGTCGATGAAATCGGGATCGAACAGGATTACAAGATCCAGTTCGCCCTCGGTGATCAGCCGTTCCATTTCCGCGGCATTTGCCACGTCGCCCTCGTAAAGGGTGTAACGCATGCCTTCACGCATCAGCGTGCTGATGGCTTCGGGTCGGTACTCGGTGTAGACCACCGCTTCGTGTTCTTCGACATCCGTGATCTGTTCGTTCATGACACTGCCCATCAACGAATAGATCAGATAGATGCTGAGACCCGGAATGATGAAAACCGACAGAATCAGCCTACGGTCGCTTAGGACCCTGTAGATTTCTTTCTTGAAAACCGTCCACATGCTAAACATTCTCTTCACCCACTGTCGCCTGCATCAGATTGAAGAAGACCGATTCGAGGGTGTTGTCAGGATGCTGGTTTCTGACTTCACTCAGGGACCCCGATAATTTCAGACTGCCGTCGATGATGATGCCGACACGGTCGCAGAGTTTTTCGACGACGTCGAGAATGTGTGTCGACAGGACAATCGCCTTGCCCCTGGCTCTCATCTCGTTCAGATAATCGATCACGGTCCTTGCCGTCAGGATATCAAGTCCGTTGGTCGGTTCGTCAAAGATGATGAAATCAGGATCATGGACAAGGGCGAGCGCGAGCGAGGTCTTCTGTTTCATACCCGTGGACAGATCGGCGACCTTCACACCTTCGAACTTGTCGATTCCAAAACGGCTGAAAAGAAAATTCTTTCTTTCCGTCATCGTCTTCTCATCGACACCGTGCAGTTTTGAGAAATAACGGAAAAGATAACCGGGTGTGAAATGGTCGTCCAGTTTCAACTCACTCGTCAAAAAAGCGATTCGCCGCCGCACATCCAAAGAAGACTTCAGGACGCTTTTTCCATCGACGGTGATATCCCCCTCATCCGGCCTGATCAGCGTCGATATGCAGCGAAGAGCGGTGGTCTTCCCGGCTCCGTTCGGACCGAGCAGTCCATAGATTTCGCCTCTTTTCACCTCGAAAGAAAGACCATCGACAGCGATTTTACGTTTGTCCTTGGTCCGTTCGATTCTCATCTGTTTTCTGGACAAGGTAAAGGTCTTTTTGATGTTACGTACAATCAGGTCGCTCATCGTTATCTCCCTTCTTTGGTTAAGAGTGAAAAAAGTCTCCCAAAACGTACTGGGAGACGGTATCAGTACCGAAACTTTTAGTAGGAATCAATATTGATTGTTATTTTCTTATGTTCTCTTGACGCACTCGCATAAGCGATGGTCCTTATCGCGTTCGCGATACGACCGTTTTTGCCGATCGTGCGGCCGAGGTCATCCTTGTGAACAAGAACCTGCACGGTCACAAGCTGGTCGTCTTCAGAGAGTTTTCTTACTTCGACATCCTCAGGATTGATGACTAATGGCGTCACAAGATCGGTAATCAGTTTCTCATAATCAACAGCCATAGGTTAAAGCTCCTTACTGTGACGTTTTTTCTTGACGATACTTGGCCATGATACCTTGTCGCTTAAGGATGCTTTTTACGGTATCGGTCGGTTGTGCGCCTTTATTGAGCCATGCGAGAGCACGCTCTTCATCAATGTTGACAACACTCGGGTTTTCTCTTGGATCGTAGGTTCCAATGATCTCGAGATAACGTCCGTCACGTTTGTGGCTGGACTCCGCAGCCACTAAGCGAAAGAAAGGACGTTTTGTCGTACCGAAGCGTTGTAAACGCAGTTTTACTGCCATAATTCATTCCTCCTTTTTTAATCCGGACATAGTGTATCAAAAAGTGAAGTTGTTGTCAAGTCTTTCTACTTAACAACTTCACTTTCGTTTTCATCCTTGTTGGCTGGTTCTTTGTCGATCTGGTAGGGAGAATCGTCAAGCTGGGAGAGTTCGACACGCCTCACGTGTCTGAGCTGGTTGAGAGAACTGCTGACTTTCTCAACCTCATCGGCATTCACATAGAGAACGGCATATTTGCGTTTCTTGTGGAAGTAACTCACGTTTCCGTGCTGTTTCACCCTTTTCAGCACTTTCGGGTTTTTGAAATAGACAATCAGACATTTTCTTTCTTGCATTGTCTGCCTCCTAACGATGAATAGACGGACGATCTTTCGATATTGATTTTATCCGAGACCGAACCGGCGATTTCCGAGGTGATCGCATCGAGAAACGAAGAGAGGGCTCGTTCGGTTTCTTTATAAGCCTTGACGAGCGGTTCGCTGAACAGTTCGCGCTTCGCCGCTTGGAACGCCTTCTGGTAGTGGGCGAGATCGGGATGATAGGATCCGTATTTCTTGGCATCTCTGTATTTTTCTTCCGCCGACTTGAAAGCATCGATCAGTCCTTCGATCCGGGGTGAGGACGCGATTTTTTGTTCTAGTGAAACCAGGGTCTTGTAGGTCTTTTGTGACTTGATCTCATCGGCCAATGCGTAGGCCTTTTCTATGAGGTGTTGTTCCATTGTTATCACCACTTTATGATTATTGCTCGCATATAACATCTACATTGTATCATACGATGGGGTAAAGTTGAAAACAACTGTACCATAATTTATTTGACACGGCGTGTTTCTCTATTTATAATGAATAGAGCCAAACCGATATGGAGCGACCGATATGATAAAGACATTGTATAGATTGTTGCTTGTCCTCATGCTGATGGCGGTGACAAGTTTCCAACTCCCGTTACAAGGACAAACTGTTGCTATGGACGACGAAGAGACTTACGAAATCGTCTATTTCTATGAACCCCGCTGCTTGGATTGCCTGGTGGTCGAACAAGCAGGCATCATCGAAAATTTGCGTGAAGACGGCTTGAAGGTCACGACCTATATTGTGAACCCGAACTACCAACACAACGTGTATCTGTTCACGAGTTACCTCTCAACCTACGACACCGATGCCGATTACCCGATCATTTTCGCAGGCGATGACTATTATTCCGGATCGGGCACCATCATCGACGCCTATGAACAAGGCGAAATCCACGAAAGCGCGCGCACTCCGCTCAAGGAGGTCCGAGCGCCTGTCAACTTAGAGGGCCTCAGCGGCCTGATCACCGTCATCGTGGCCGGATTGCTCGATGGCATCAACCCCTGTGCGATCGCGATGCTTCTGATGTTCATCTCTATTCTGAGCTTTCTGAAGACAAAACGTGTGCTTTTGACTGTCTCGATCGCCTATATCAGCGGCGTGCTCATCACCTATTTCCTGATCGGTTTCGGCATTCTCAGGTTTCTGTCGACACCGTTCATGCAAAATCTCCTTGGCGAAGTCGGAACCGCGCTCTATCTCGGCTTCGGAACCCTAGCATTCCTGTTTTTCGCCATCACATTCTATGATTTCCTGGTGACCCGTAAGGAGCGTTACGACAAGATCAAAAACCAGCTTCCCGAACGTCTTCGCAACTTCAACCGCAGAATCATGGAGAAATTCACCGCCCTGATCAAAAATGAGGAACGCTCGAAGCTCAAGACTTTCTACATCTTTCTGATTCCGTTTCTGATCGGCGTCATCATCGGCATCACCGAAGCCGCATGTACCGGTCAGATCTATTTCTTCATCCTTGTCGGCCTTCATACCGTCAATCCCGCACTAGGCACCTTCTACTTGATCGTTTTCAATCTTCTGTTCATTCTTCCGCTTGTCGTGATCGCCACCATCGCCATCGTCAGCAAAAACGTGCTCGGCGTCTCGAACTTCGTCAGAGAACGACTCCCCCTCATCAAGTTCCTGACCGCCATGTTCTTCCTCGTCATGATGGTTTACTTCTTCCTTTATGCTTTCGGCGTCACCATCCCCAATCCGTTTCGAGGCGTGATATGATGAAAAGAAAAATTCTCATCAAAGACGGTGAAAAGACCGTTTTCAAAGGAAAAATCCTCAATATTCCGGTCAAGGACGAAGCCATCAGGGCAAAAAGTCTGGATCTCTTCGATGACGACGACCCCTGCATCATCCACCAGTCTTTCGTGATGAAGCAGTTCGCCGAAACCCTGGAGTCCCTCTTCCAAGAAAACAACACGGACAAAATCAGATTCAAAGATTTCGAAGACACCCTCGATTTCCTTGATATCGAGGCGACCGAGGACACGACCATAGAAATAAGCTAGGATGTGAATCCATGATCTATCTTGATTACGCAGCGTCAACGCCGCCTTCACAAAAGACCATCGAACTCATGGCAAAAGCCATGAGGGATTATCCGGCAAACCCTTCCTCCCTGCACGGTGCAGGCATCGCCGCAAAGAAGCGGTACAACCAGGCCAAGACCGGTATCGCATCCGTTTTCAATGTCAAAAAAGACGACCTCATCACCACCGGATCCGCCACAGAAGCCATCAATCATGTCATCAAGGGGACCTATTTCAAGCATCCTGACAAGACGATTGTCACCACGACCATCGAACACGCGGCCGTCAAGGAAACGTGCGCCTTCATCAGAAAACAGGGCGGCAATGTGATCGAGATTCCCACCGACAGCGATGGTTTCTTGTTGCTAGAGACTCTCAAAAAAACGCTCGATACCAATCCTGTCTCCTTGGTGAGCGTGATCTATGCGAACAACGAGACCGGTGTCATCCAGGACGTCGGCGCCATCAGACGCCTGCTTGAGCCTTACGGGGTCCCTTTGCACCTGGACATGGTCCAGGCCCCCCTGCATCAGAAGGTGGACCTTCAGGAAATCGGCGCGGACTATGCCTCTTTTTCCGCCCACAAGTTCAACGGTCCGAAGGGCGTCGGGCTACTGTACAAGAAACCTGGCTTCGAGATCGAATCGCTGATCCATGGCGGCAATCATGAGAAAGAAAGACGCGCGGGGACCGAGAATCTCGCCGCCGTCATCGGAACGGAAAACGCCTTGATAGAAAGTGTCAACGCCAGGCAAGCCAGGGAAAAAATCATCGGGGAAAACGCACGCTTCTTCCTCGACAAACTCAAAGCGCTGGACATCGACCACAGGCTCAACGGCCCCACACTGGACGATGCCCGCCTCAACAGTATCCTCAACATCGGTTTCAAAGACCAAGATGCCCAGATGCTTTCCTTCCTGCTCAACGAAGAGGCCATCTACCTTTCGATCGGTAGTGCCTGTCACAGCGACATCATCGAAGTTTCCCATGTGTTGCGGGCCATGGGTGTCCCTAAGGATTATATCAAGGGATCGCTGCGTTTCTCCCTTTCCCACAACGAGACCAAAGCGGATCTCGAGAAGACCGCGAAAACCATCAAGCGCCTCATCGATTCTGGTAAAACAAAAAAATAGCGGATTTCCGCTATTTTTTTGTGAGCTTATCGATTTCGTCTCCTGTGAGGATTCTAGCTTCCCCCGCGAAGAGTGTCTCATCGAGGGCGAGGTCGTGGATTTTTGTGCGCTTGAGATTGACGACGTCATGTCCGATAGCCTCGAACATGCGTTTGACCTGATGGAATTTGCCTTCCTTGATCTGGATGACGATCTTTTGCGATTCGTGTTCGACAATCCGTGGTGTCGCGACCTCGTAGAGTTCGCCGCGGGCGTCCGGAAGACGCATTGGTCTTTTGAGGTCGTCCGGATTTTCCACTGGTTCCCTTGTGAGCACCTCGTAGGTCTTGTAGATATCCTTTGAGGGCGAGATGATCTCATGGGTCAATCTGCCGTCGGTGGTCAGAATGAGCAGACCTTCCGCGTCCTTGTCCAGACGGCCGGCGATATGCAAATCGAAACGGTGGAAGAAGGGATCGAGATCGTCAAAAACAGTCTCTTCCTTATCGTCTTTGTTCGCGGAAACGACACCCTTGCGCTTGTTCATCATGAGGGTGAGCGACTCGAAGTAAAGCACTTCCTCGCCATCGATCCTAACCACATCGTTTTTCTCATCGATATGGGCGGACGCATCGGTACAGATCGTTTCATTCACTGTGATTCTTTCCGCTTTGGCCATCTTTTTGATGGTTTTGCGACTACCATGCTTCATGTTCGAAAGATATTTGTCAAGTCTCATCATCCGACCTCCCGGTTCGAAAAAGGGGCTTCTCGCCCCTTTTTAATCATCATATTTTCTGACCGTTTTGTAGATGGAGACGCCGGTCAGTTTTTCAAAGGAACGGTCGATCCGTTTCTCTTCGGTTTTGTTGTTGACAATGGACCGGAATTCCCGGTGCCTATTTCTTAATTCCCGAGGGTCTGGTTCGATTCTGCCTTTGCCGATGGCATCGATGTAATCAAGAAAAGCGATCAATCTGGTGATTTCCTCGGTATCGTACTCGGCGTAATCGATCGGGTAGGAAAAATCCTTAGTCACCGAAATTGATTCCGATCGCCTTGGCGGAAGCGACAATCTGTCCATCGGGATCCACATACTTCGCGCCGCCTTTACTGGTTTCGCCGACTTCACCCGTGCCGACGACTTTTTCCAAGTCAACATGGGTCACATCGCGTCCGTTATAACGGACCATCTTGCCTGCACCACCCTGCAAAAGCAGATCGACCGCCAGTGAACCGAAGCGTTGAGCGAGCAGACGGTCGAACTGACTTGTCGTGCCGCCGCGCTGGGTATAGGAGAGGTTCGTGTAGCGGACTTCGTGATTGTCGATCATTCCCTGCAGCTGATTGGTGATCTGTTCACCGATACCGCCCAGTCTGACCGTATCGGCGGAATCATCAACGATCTCCCGGACTTTGACTTCGCCGCCTTTTGGTTTCGCGCCCTCACTGACAACAATGATGCTGAAGTTCTTGCCGCTGGCGTCTCTTTCCTTCACTTTCTCGACAACCTTGTCCAGGTCATAAGGTATCTCCGGAATCAAAATGACATCCGCGCTTCCGGCATAACCGCCTTCAAGCGCGAGCCAACCGGTGTTCCTGCCCATGACTTCAACAACAATCACACGGTCGTGTGAATAGGCCGTGGTATGGATCTTGTCGAGTGAATCCATGATCGATGTCAACGCGGTGTTATAACCGAATGTGACATCGGTCGCCGGGAGGTCGTTGTCAATGGTTTTGGGAACCCCGATGACCGGTACACCCTTGCGGTAGAAGTCGCGGGCACTGGTGAGCGTTCCGTCCCCGCCCACAACGACAAGCGCGTCAACATTTTCCTTTTTCATATTCTCTATTGCGACGTCACTGACATCCTTGTACTCGGCATTACCGTCTTCATCGACAAAACGATAATTGAAAAGATTGTCTTTGTTGGACGCTTTCAAGATGGTGCCGCCCTCATGCATAATCCCCGAAACCTTATCCAGATCCAGTTTGATGAAGTTGTTGTGGTATAGACCGAAGTAACCCTTCAGATAGCCGATAACTTCGATGTCATATTTCATGATGGCGGTTTTCGTGACTGCACTGATGACCGCATTCAGACCACTACAATCTCCACCTCCTGTGATGATTCCTATTTTCTTGATTGGTTTCATTGTTTTTCCTCCGTTTAAATCTTTAATCGTATCCATTATACTGTTTATTGTATCAACTCTCAATAGATATACAGCTATGAAAACGTTTTTTATCATACATCTGACCTTTCATCTGTGTTAAAATGAAGTGATAAACAGCGATGTATTAAAATAGGATTTTCCACCCCTATTTGCTATAATCAAAGCGAGGTGATACAAACATGATCACAATGAAAGACATCATAAGGGAGGGCCACCCCACCCTTGAGAAGAAAGCCGAGCCCGTGCCCCTACCGCCGGCGCCGGAAATCAGACAGACACTGCTTAAGATGCGGGAGTTTCTGATCAACTCTCAGGATCCCGAGACCCGGGAGAAACACAGTCTCAGAGAAGGTGTCGGTCTGGCTGCACCGCAGATCAATCTCTCCCTGCGGATGCTTGCCATCCATACCTACGATGAGAAGCTCGAGAACCACCACGATTATATGATGATCAACCCGCGAATCGTTTCGCACTCCGAACAGCTAACCTATATGCCCGGTGGTGAAGGCTGTCTGAGCATCGACCGCGAAGTCGAAGGACTCGTGCCGCGCTATAAGAAAGTGACCGTGAAAACCCATCTTTACGACCATGTAAGCGACGAAGTCCAGGAGACCACCCTGAGACTCAGGAACTTCCCCGCCATCGTCTTCCAGCATGAACTAGACCATCTCAACGGCGTACTGTTCACCGAACGCGTCAAACCGTCTTTAGAAGATGTAAAACCCATAGAATTCAAAGATCAAAACGAGACCCTTAAGGAGGAAAACCTATGAAACTATTCATCGACAGCGCAAACATCGAACACATCAAGGACATCGCTTCTCTCGGCATCATCAGCGGCGTGACCACCAACCCCACCCTGATCGCGAGAGAAGGCCGTGACTTCGAAGAAGTCATCAAGGAAATCACCAGTATCGTCAACGGACCGATCAGCGGCGAAGTCATCAGCCTCGACGCTGACGGCATGGTCGAAGAAGGCAGACGGATCGCCAAGATCCACGAGAACATGGTAGTCAAGATCCCAATGACCAAGGAAGGCCTCAAGGCCGTCAAGACACTCGCAAAGGAAAACATCAAGACCAATGTCCCCCTGGTCTTCAGTGCCAACCAGGCACTTTTCGCCGCCATCGCCGGCGCAACCTACGTCAGCCCCTTTGTCGGAAGACTCGACGACACCCTGCACGACGGCATCCAGGTCGTCGAAGACATCCGTGATATCTTCGACACCTACGGCTTGGACACCGAAATTATCTCCGCAAGCATCAGAAGCCCCCGTCACCTTGCCGATTCGGCTTTGGCGGGCGCCCATATCGCCACCGTACCCTACGCCGTTTTCGAAAGTGCCGTCAAACACCCACTGACCGACAAGGGCATCGACGCCTTCTTAAAAGATTGGGAAGCGGCTTTCGGAAAGAAATAAGATAACACCCACCCCAAACCAAGTTAGATAGGTGATTTCATGTCTGTATACCGCTTCGAAGCGAAAAAACTAAACGGCCGGACCGTCAGCCTCAGTGATTACGAAGGCAAAGTCATCCTCATCGTCAACACGGCGAGCAAGTGCGGTTTCGCCCCCCAGCTGAAAGCACTCGAACAGCTCTATCAGGATTACAAAAGCGAAGAATTCGTCGTCCTCGGTTTTCCGAGCGACAATTTCAGAAACCAGGAACACGATGACAACAAAGACATCGAGGAGGCTTGCCGGGTCAACTACGGTGTCACCTTTCCCATGTTCGAGAAAATCGATGTCAACGGCCCGAAAGCCCATCCCCTTTTCAAGTGGCTGAAGAACCAGAAGCCGGGACTCTTCGGCAGAAAGATCAAGTGGAACTTCACCAAGTTCCTGATTGACAGAAACGGCCGTGTCATCAAACGCTATGGACCGCTCAAGGACCCCGAAAAGATGCGTGTCACCATCGCGAAAAACCTCTAGATGAAAAAAGCCGATTTGTCGGCTTCTTTTGGTCTTGAACCTTTCTTTCACATAAAAAGTCCACCTGAAAAGGTGGACTCAGACTGTTGACAAATACTAGTTATATAAAAGCCACAATTCAAATTATCATCGAATTGCGGCTTTTTTCATGATTTTTGTAAAAATAA
>PWHD01000040.1 GCA_003555335.1 Mollicutes bacterium
AATTATAGCACAGCCCGTACTATGTTATAATGGATTTGGTGATTTTATGACATTTGAAATTTCAACCGAAGCGAAATCGTTTCTTAGAAACAAGGACCCTTACATGCGGGCGCTCATCGATTCAGTGGGCGAACCCGAAGAACGAGCGATCGATGATCCTTTTAAGGCCATGATTGTCATCATCACAGGGCAACAGATCAGCGAGAAAGCCGCGGATTCAATTATAGCGAGAATCTTCGAACGGTTCAATCCCATAACGCAAAAACACTTCAGCACCTTGAGCGTTGAGGACCTTCGCAGTGTCGGGCTTTCGCGCATGAAGGCTTCGACCATTCTCAGGCTTGCAAAGATGGATGATCTCTCGGAACTGAGGGACGCCCCTAAAGAGACTGTCGAAAAACGCTTGTTGGACATCAAGGGGGTAGGCCGCTGGAGCGTCGAGATGTTCCATTTCGTGTGTCGCCAGGATCCCCACATCCTCTCCTTGCGAGACATCGGCATCGTCAACGCATTAAGGCGCCTTTACGACCTTGATAAGGATGCGCCACTCGATGTGTTTAAAGATTACTTCCATCCCTACCAGTCTGTCGCCGCATCGTATTTGTGGAAACTGCTGGAAGTGGATGATGAAACCTTACAATCAATCAAAAAGGACGTGAGACAATGAGTTTGATAACTTATAAGGGCAAAAGCCCGCAAATCAGTAATTCCGCCCATGTCTTTGACGGGGCGCACCTGATCGGCGATGTCACGCTTGAAGACAATGTGGGCGTATGGTTCAACGCAACACTGCGTGCCGACATGGCCCCTATCGTTGTCGGTGAGAACACCAACATCCAGGATAACAGCGTGGTGCATACCGATGAAGGCCAACCGACGACCATCGGCAAGAATGTGACCGTCGGTCATAACGCCATCATCCATGCGGCCACCGTTGAAGATGAGGCCCTGATCGGCATGGGCAGCATCATCTTAAACGGCGCCGTCATCGAGAAAAACGTCCTTGTTGCAGCCGGTTGCGTGGTCCCTCCGGGAAAACGCATCAAAGCGCGAACCCTCGTGGTGGGCAATCCCGCAAAAGAAATCAAGGAACTGAGTGAAAAAGAGATCCAGGGCATACGCGACAACAAGGACCATTACGTCGCATTGTTAAAAGACTATACGGAACAATAAAAAACGCCTTTAAACAGGCGTTTTTTCGTTCGGAATGGTTTTCACATGAGTATAGAAATACAGGTATTTCGTGACGGCGAGCGCAATGATCAGTATGCGAATCGTCAGGATATCGATGGTAATGAACGGAATCAGCAGCATCACATCCACCAAAAGCATCAGCCGCATCTTACCGCCACGGGTCATGGCGCGGTTCTCGGAGAAGTTTTTGAGATAGCGCCGGTAAAGCCACGTAGCGATGAACCATCGATGAAACCGTTTGGATCCTTTCGAGTAGAAATAAGCGGTCAGAAGGAGCATCGGCGTGGTCGGAAGCAAGGGCATGACGATCCCGATGATGCCAAGCACCATGGTCAGCGTCCCTAGCGCGATATAGAGTGTTTTACGCATCGTCGAGCAGTCGTTTCTCTCCCTCGAGACTCCTGATGTCGGTAATGTCCTGGGTCATCTCGAGGGTTCCAAGATAGGTTCCATCCTTGTCCCGAACCGCGAAGTAGCGGATGTGAATGAACGTTCCACGCATCTGAATCCAGAACGCCTCACTGTCTTTTTCACCGGATTTGAACGACTGCACGATTTTTTCAACCGTATCGACACTTGATGGCGGATGGCACATGTTGACGTGTCTTCCGATGATCGTTTTCGGTCGTTCGAAAATGCGTTCTTTTCCTTGTGTGAAGTAGCGGACGTGCCCTTCAGCGTCCACAAAGGTCAGATCGAGTGGAAGTGTGTTCAAAATGGCGTTGAGCTGAACGGGGTCAAGCGCTCCCGCATCGAACTCGACTTTGCCTGAATGAATTTTGACGTCCTCTTCTTCAGCAGTGTCTTCGCCCGCTTCGGCACTTGCGTCGAAACGATGTTTGGGCGCTTCCAAAAAGAAGCCGATTTCATCCGAACCCTCATCGATCTTAATGAAGTTGTAAAGGTTCAGCTTATCGTTGAGTAGCGGGATGAGAATGCTGTTTTCTTTGAAGACCATCTCCTGAGCCTGGTGAACAAGCGATTCGATATCGCTTCGGACATCCGCCACTTCAGTGCCGGGCGTGTTCAGCACGCTTTGGACATGGTTGATTTTCGCTCGGATTTCATCGTCGACGCCCCACATGACTTGAGGCGGAGCGGTGATGGCCTTCTTTTCCAAATAAGGGAAGAACAGCTGTTCCTTGCGTGTATAGTGCTTTTTGATCTCCGCCAAGCGGTCGACGCCGACTCTGAGCATCAAAATGGCGTGGTTGCCCTCTTGGTTCAGATACGGCTTGATTTCTTTGTCAATCAATGCCGTCAGACGGGCGTTCTCCTCTTTCAACAACCAAAGCGGATGCCCTCTGCGTTCTGTGGGGTCGTTGCCGTGCAGCGCTTCGACGCTGCTACCCATGACACCGGCATGGATGTCACAGAGTTTCTGGATTTCTTCGACGCTGATGTTTTCCTCTTCGACAAGCGCCTGTTCTATCTGGGAGATCTCCTCGGTGGAGACGGAGCCGAATTCCTGGCTGAATCGCTTTTTGATGGTTTCGGTGTCGCTGCCTCCATGGAGTTCTTTAATCAATTCCTTGAGGGCCCTTTTGCGTCTTCGGCTCTCATTGTTTATGAGCTCGCTCATGCAATCACTTCCTTTTCTATCCATAGTATAAAAAAAGCGCCGCTTCATGATCAGTGAAACGGCAATTTTTATAATTATGAGGGTAAAACGGATATTTATCAGTCTGTAAACTATTTCGGCCGCGTATCGACAATCTGAAAGCCGTGACGGTTCGCCACCTTTTGCAAGGTGGGAAGCTCGACGCGTTTCATTTTCAGGCCGTGCTTGAGGGGAGTGAAACGTCCGACGGTATTGAGCATGTTTTTGTTTGTGGCTTTATCGAGCCCGATATCGACCATGACCTGCTTGAAGGACGGATGCGTGTCGATGATCGACTTGATGGAATCGTTGATGTCTATGGTTTCCATAAATTCACTCCTCAGCCTTGGCTTGGTTTTTGAACCACTTGACCATCGCCGCTTCATCCTTGAGGGTGTCATCCTCGTGAAGGGCCGTGACAAAGTGTGAAATGCGGGCAAGCATGGTCTGGTGTTGCTCCGGGCTTTTGGCGCCGAAAACGAAGATGTGGTGGATGTGTTTTCCGAAGAAATGGACGCTTTGCCTGGTATAAAGATAGGCGATGAACGGTTCCGTCACGTGAGCATAGCTTTGCGCATGCAGGATAACCGTGTCCTTGGTGATGGCGAGCTCGCGTCCCGATTTATGAATCACATCGACGACATCCATGAGGTGATAGCTGGATAGCACCCCCGCATGCAAAAACTCCCGGGTCGCCTTGTAAAGGCCTTCTTCCCAGGAATCGAGCGCTTCGGTTCTAATGAAAGAAAAGCGGGGTTTTAATCGCATGGTATCACCTTACATTCTTTTTATCGCGTTTGAGCACGATGGAACCGATGGCCTCGCCTTTGTGGTTGTCGTAGTATTCGGCGCACTTTTCAAAACCGATCTTCTCATAGAAAGTGCGCGCATCA
Source organism: Mollicutes bacterium (assembly GCA_003555335.1). Next base: position 3,688 of record PWHD01000040.1, read on the forward strand.
TTGTTTCGATAGTTGACATGCAGATAAAGGGTCTGACAGTCTTCCTGCAATTTCTTCAGCGTCTTTGATCCGTAGCCTTTGCCTTTTTCTTCTTCTCTCAGAGAGAGAGTCAGCACATAAAGGCTTTCCGGCGACATCTCACAGCCGTGAAGTCTGCGGACCTTGCGAATGATGAACATCCGTTTCAGCGTCTCAAGGAAGCCGAGTTTCCTAAGGCCGATTGAAAACGTCTTCTTTTCAAGCGTTTTGCGTTTGGTAGCCTTGTAAGAGACCACCACACCCACAAGCCTTCCTTCGTCCATGATGCACTGGGTATGCGGTGGAGAAAAAAGGGTTTCATTCTGCTCGTTCACAAGCATGGCTTCGATAATGTCAATGGCCTTTTCCTTCGAACCAAACAACAACCGGTACATGATTTCATCCGAACATTCAATGAGTTCCGCCACTTGACGGACATTATGTTTTGAACTGTCAAAATATTCCAATTTCATTTGCATCACCCACCCTTATTTTAGCACAACACTGTAACTCACTCTAATTTTTTCCGCAGATTTGACACAAAATCCGTTGTATATTGTATAATAATCAATGAAATGTAAGGAGGATATGCCATGCCAAAAAGAACTCGAGTCATTGACAAGGAATTACGCCATGAGCTGTCGAAAGAACAATGTTATGAGATGATGGACTATCTCATGGCACAGTTCTCCGACAAGACCGACATTCATTACAACTATTATTTCGATACGCCCGACCGGTCTTTGGCAAAGCGCAATATCACACTGCGTGAACGCACCATACGGAAAGATGGCCACATATCGTACCATCTGACGCTCAAAATCCCGACCATCGATGAGGATACCTATCTGGAATACCACCAACGCCTCAGTGAAAAGGAAATGCGTCTGCTTGTCTACAACGACAAGCTTCCGGAAGGCGAAATAAAGGAACTGGATTCCATCCACGGGGGCGATGTCCGAAACGTGAACATGATTCGCGTCAATCGTGTCGATGCGACTTATAAGGATATCACGGTGTTCTTCGACAAAATCTCCCACCGGGGCAAAACATTCTATGAGATCGGCACCCGGATCGATGACAGCGGAGATACATCGAGGGATGAAAAAAGCGAACAGTTCGTAGAACTGCTCAACACCTTCGGAATCGATTTCCATCAAGCCAAAAGACGTAGCGTCAAATTTCGCTAATGCTCGAAGACTCGGATATATCCGGGTCTTTTTTTAATGGATAAACAAAAACTGCACCCCTTTTGGAAGAGTTCATCTCCAATCTATGGGGTGCAGAGCATTTTCTTGAAATTCTATAACATAATGAAATAGGCGGACATAGCGACCATATACGCCAAAAACAGCACAATGCCGTTTTCAAAGGAAATCTGGGTGTTGCGTATCATGCGGACAGGCGCAAGGTCTTTGGCGATGACAAGCTTGTAAAACGTGAAGGCGATCGCAAGCGTCATGAGGTAATCGAAGATGTTTGAGAATGAGGCAACGGTGATGTCATCGTAGCGGATGCCGAAGAATCCTTCGGTGAAAGGAATGTAGAAGTTCCCGAGCATGACGCATCCGAAAGCGAAAAACAGCAAAGCGAAGTTCTGAGCCTTGATTTTGAGCGGATAGGATACTGTCTTCGCTCCGAAGAAGA
>PWHD01000015.1 GCA_003555335.1 Mollicutes bacterium
CCAAAGTGGATGGACTGCTTGAAGTCACTCCGCGTCCCATTACCATAAAAACGGCTACCGACGAAAAAATCTATGACGGCACTCCGCTCTCCAACGAAGGGTTTGATATCATAGAAGGCTCACTGGTTCTGGACCATCGGCTCGATGTTACGGACTATAGTGAGATCACCAATGTCAAGACCATCGACAATACGCTTGCTTTCAATGTTTTAAACGATGCGGATGAAGACTATAGCTACAATTACGAGATTACGGTTGTCAAGGGAACCTTGGAAATCATCCCCCGTCCGATTACGATTTCGACGGACAGTGCGTCGAATGTCTATGATTCCGAGCCGCTTTACAACGAATCCTTTGAACTGAAGAAAGGGTCCTTGGTATTGGACCATGCGCTTGAGCTTGTGAACCGAACCGAAATCACCGACGTCGGCACGCGCGACAATCATCTGGAAATCAAGGTCGTCAACGGTGACAGTGACGAGGAGACGTTCAATTATGCCATCACGCTGGATAAAGGTTCCTTGGAAATCACCCCACGCCCGATTACCATCTCGACAGGTAGTGCGGCAAAAATCTATGACACTCACCCGCTCTATAATGAATCGTTTGATCTGATCGAAGGCGATGTGCTGTCGCATCATACAATCGGCGTCAGTGACCGCACTGAAATCACCGATGTCAAGAAAGTCGACAACGTAGTGACCTTTGAAATCACGGACGATGAAAACAGGGATCAGACCAGGAATTATGCCATCACACCGGATAAAGGCACCCTTGAGATCACACCGGTCCAACTGACACTCCAAACCCAAAGCGACAATAAAATGTATGACGGGGAGCCCTTGTACAACGCGTCGTATTCCATCATAGACGGCGAACTGATCCTGGACCACACCATCGACGTAATCGATTATACCTCCATCGTGAATGTCAAGGAAACATCGAATACTTTGAGCGTCGCCATCATGGATGAAGGCGGGGTGGATCACACCGGCAATTATGAAATCACCCAGGACAAGGGCACCCTGGAAATCACCCCGCGCCCCCTCACCATCGAGACATTCAGCCGATCGAAGGTCTATGACGGCACCCCGATCCATGAACAATCCTTTGAGATTATCGAGGGCACGCTGGTCGATGGCGAAACCATCGACATTGCGGATTATACAGAGTTCTCTGATGCGATGAGGCAAGACAACGTCCTGTCTTTCACCATCTACGATGATGAAACGGATCGAACCGGAAACTATGCCATCTCGCTTGCAAAAGGCGAACTGATCATCACGCCGCGTCCCCTGACCATTTCAACCGCCGGCGATTCCAAAGTCTACGACGGCACCCCGCTCACCAATCCCGCGTGGGATGTGACCGGTGGTTCGTTGGTGGACGGGCATAGCATCGATGTCGATGTGACCGGCTCCATTACTGAGGTGGGAAAAACCAACAATACGTTTGAATTTTCGATTCTGGATTCGAACGATGCGGACGTCACATGGAATTACAGCGTATCAAGAAACCATGGCGTACTGGAGATTGAATCCCCCAACATCGTATTGGTCATCCAATCCGCCACCGACGCGAAAACCTACGACGGCACCCCGCTTACCAACGATGAATGGTCTCTCTTGGAAGGACAGGTGCTCCAAAGCCATACCTTGCATGTCGATGTGCATGGTGAAATCACCGACCCAGGCAAAATCGACAATGTGTTCACCTATATAGTGACCGACGAGAACGGCACTGATGTGACGAGCGACTATTACGATGTGTACGCATCACCCGGAACGTTGACGATATTTGAAGACAGCGGCAGCGGCGATAATGCTGCGGGCGGCACTTCCATATCATCCAGCGGCCTATCGCCCTCCGGGCCTGGAGGATCAATATTCCCGCCACTGTTCCGTGTGCGTACTGGCGCGGACGATTTGCTTTATCTGCGCGACCGTTCATACGGTGATTACACCTTGAACGGCTTTTCAAGCCCGGTGTTGTATGAGGATGAAGACGGCGTCAATCCGCTCAAATTCCCATACTTGGCGTCCGGCAACGCCCTGGATGCCTATACCATGGAATTTGAAGCACTACAAAGCGGTCTTTCCTATTACCTTCCATACTTTGCGAAGGATGGATACCATGACAACATAAACGATGTCTTCCTTACCCACACATATGGATTGGATTACATGGTGAACTATATTCCAATCGGGGATATGGACTATGAAGCCCATACGCTTGAAGGCACCGAATACGAAGCGTACGAACAGGCTTACAGGGATTTTGTCTATGCGCATTATCTCGATGTGCCGGCAAACACGAGAGACGGACTGCTCGACATCGCCGAACGAAATGATCTGTCCAAAGACAGCGACACGTTGCTTGAGGATGTTCAACACTATATCATGGGCAGCGCAATCTATAACAAGGAACATGCGACCATTCCTTCCAATGCCGATTTTGCGCTATATTTCCTGGAACACTCGCGCGAAGGCATCTGCCAGCATTTCGCGATGGCGGCCACAGTGATGTATCGCTCACTCGGCATTCCGGCGCGATATACGACCGGTTTCACAACCTCCACTGAAGCGAATGAATGGGTTGAAGTGGGCGGCTTGCAGGCTCACGCCTGGGTGGAAGTCTATATTGACGGATACGGCTGGCAAGTCGTTGAAGTCACCCCGGGCGCCTCAAGCGGAACCGGCGGGACGGCCGATGGCCCGGGATTCGAAGGGGGCGGAAGCGAATGTGAAGGCGTAAATTGCGAGGACCCTCCGCTCATTTCCATCACATCGGGCAATGCGTCCAAATCCTATGACGGTGAAGCGCTTTACAATGAAGACTATTTCTATCAAGGCGACTTGGCGGACGGCCACACGATTGAGATGGAGTTTTACAAATCCATCACAAATGTGGGAGAGATCCGCAACAAGTTCGAGGTCGTTATCCGTGACGAAAACGACAACGACGTCACCGATCAATACCGCATCCGAAAAATATACGGCTCGCTTGTTGTGGTGCCGGACAACGACAAACCGATATTTGAAATTCAGCTTTATGACATCAAACAGACCTATACCGGTGAGCCCATCCGACATGACGGCGACGACTATTGGATTCCCTCACAAAACCTGCAGGAAGGCTACCACGTCGAGTTCGATATCGAAGGGTCCCGGACGGATGCCGGGTTCATCACCACACAGGTCGTTCGTTCTTCCATGCGCATCTACGATGCAAACGGCATGGATGTGACGAATCGCTACAACATCGTCTATTATGACGGATCCATCGACGTGCTTCATCGTAGGTTAAGTCTGCGCTCCTATTCGGCGGAAAAAACCTATGACGGCGAACCGTTGACGCGGGATGAATTCTATCTGAGGCAAGGCTCGCTTGCCGAAGGGCATGAACTGATCGTGGACATCGACGGATCGCAGACCGATGTGGGCGACAGTGAAAATACCATCCAAAGTGTGACCATCATCGATTCGGATGGCAACGAAGTGACAGAAAACTATCATATCAATGCTTCTGAAGGAACGTTGGAAGTACTGGAAGATTGAACACAACCAAGGGAGGAAATACAATGAGTTTACCAGCATCGCATTACATCACCCGGGGGGCGAACGTCTCCAAAACAGCGCGCATGAAAAGCGGCATACGCGGGATCACCATGGTGTTTTACACCTTGTGCAGCCTGGCGTCGAAACTGTTCGTATTCACCTATCCGCTATTCGCCTTGGCCGATTACCATATCGCGGGTCAAATCAACGATACCAACTCAATGGATTTGAACGACGCCTTCAAGGATTCAGGGTACATTAAGAAATACCGGTCCGCCATCCAGTATGCATGGCTTAGCACACTCGTCTTATTCATGGGTGTCTTACTGATCGGTCTCTTGTCGTTGGGCACCATTCAACTGGGCTTTGCTCTGGATGAATTTTTCGGTTTTCCCCTGTATTATTTCGGATTGTTTTTTCAAATCCTGGGCATCGGCCTGCTGGTCGCTTTCATCTTCGCCAAAAACATGTACTTCGCACCAGTGGTCTTTTTGATCCAATCGCGCACAATGACCCTTTCCGAAGCCTTACGACAAAGCAGCATCATCATGTCCGATGCGGGTCGCTTGAAGTTTTTCCATATCCAGCTTTATCATCTGGGGAAATTCATTCTCTATCTTCTGGTCGCTTCGGCGATCGTTTACGGTGTGTTTTTACTGGAGATGATGCCGTTACTGATCGTAACCTTGATTGTCATGGCCGTTTTGCTGCTGAAGGCTTTGCCGAACATTGTGCTTTCAAACAACGTGGCTAAAACACGCTTGTTCAGCGATCTGATTCACGAGACGTCGTTCGTGGACGTTACAGACGATGCGTCCGTCGAGGCCATCACAAAACAGCTTCGAAAAGAGGATGTTCTGCTCAAACTGTTTGACGATATTCCTTCAGAGGAACCGAAAGCGTCCGACTTGGAAAAAGCAGGGGCGAAATAACATGGTTTGGAATATCCTGAATACAGGTTTTGCCATTATCGCCGGTTTTCTTGCGATCAATCTGTTCGGTTATTTCAAGCTGACCAGGGCGAACCATGCCAAAGAAGAATCCGGATTTGAGTACCGGGACAACCCCAAGCTTGATAGCATCCAGGCGGCCGGCAATCACAACAATGTGTTCAAAAACACGCTGAGCACCAAAAAGATCATCGACCGCTATCTGATAAGCCATGACGATCATCAGCCCTATCTGCTTTGTCATCTCACCGGATCGTCTGATGATATGAAATCCGTTGTAGTGAACGAATACGACCAACACAAACACCTTGTCAACATGCGCTTGATAAGCGATGTGAAGAAACTTAGCGAGAACCCTTTGATCAAACTTGATCGTGCGACGCGCTTCGTCAACATCGTGTCTAAAGATGAATCGGCCATTATCGAACACATAAAAAACAAGTCGAAAGCGAACAATAATGTGGCGCTGCGTCAATCTCTGATGCTGTTTTTCCTCCTGATCCCTTTGAGTTATCTCATCTTGTATCTGATGGTCAATGCCTATACCGAATATCCGTTCGCCTGGTATATAAATGCTCAAACCATTGGATTGGGTCTTGGCTTAATCGCATTCACTGCGGCCCTAAACTATGGATTTTCATTGTTTGTAAGCGTCATGCGCAAAAGAAAGGGGGGTGCGCTCGATGAGTGAATATCGTCTGATTACAAAAAAGCAGCCCACGACCGGGAGCCGATTCCCGATTCAACTGCTCGAGTACATGATTTTTGAAAACACCTCTGCAAAGCAAAGGGAACTGATTTTGAAACTGCATAATCAATCCGCGTTCGAAATGGACGACATCCTCATAGAAATCCGCCAGCTGGATGCATCCGGTGAAATCATTTATGCCGCCAGTTATGCTTTTGAGGACATTGCCATCACGTCGCAGAAGAACTATTTCATACCGGACAAGAAGATCCGGCTGTATGACGAATGCGAATCCATTGTGTACCGTCTTTTGAAAGCCGAGTCCTCCAGCATGACTTGGGAAATCAACAATGCATGGAACAAAAAAACACAGCCAAAGGCCGAAGAGGCACCGGAAACGGAGCCCTTGATCACCAAGTCATACACCCCCGTTCCGATCACGCTCCCCGTGTTGTTTCCCGTGATCATTGTGATGCTTCATGTCATCATCCTGATATCGGTGTTCTATGCCGCGAACATTCAATGACAGAAAGGAATGCATGCCATGCGATTCTTGACCTGCCCCTCCTGCGATCAGCTGTTCATCAAAGTCCATGATCAGGGCAATGCGATCACGTGCTGCGAAAAGCCCGTGGAGGAAGTTCCGTTGCAATCCAATCTGGATCCTTCCGACCCGCACTATCCGACCATACGAAAAATTGGCAACTTCGTCACAATCAGCGTCAATGAGACCCATCCCATGAATGAGACCCACCACATATCCACAATCTTCCTTGAAACCAACCAGGGGTATCAATTGAAACATGTTGAAGGGGACGAGCCCAAAGCGGATTTTATCCTTGCCAAAGAAGAAACCATCACGAATGTGTATGTGTATTGCAATGTGCATATGATTTCAGCATTATACTAAAGCCGTTATAATTCGAAGTCCAGATGGTTCAAAGGCAGTTCGTTTCTATTGTGAACCACTACTGAGAGTGGGTGCCATTCGGATTTCATTTTATCGTTAAAGCATTCTTGCACTTTGACCGAGAATGCTTTTTTTACGATTATCAACCGAATTGAACTCACAACATATGCATTAATAAATGCTTATTTTTTAATGCCAAGTGATTAAAATACGATTAAATCTCGGTTTCATCATATTTAGTCTGACACATGGAAACGCTTTTATGGTAAAATAAACACATCGAGGGGGATGAGTGTATGCAACAGAGCCGTTTCAATAGTAAACCAAAGCACATATTTTTTTATGTGCTTTTTTCAATGGGGGTCAGACAATGAGTCGAAATCTCAAGTTGGATTTTAATGCACGATACGAGAAGGTTGGAAATAGTCATGCTCAGGAGATCTATTCAAAACCTTTGAAAGAACAGTATGAACATATAAAGAAACGAATCCCCATCAATCGCCAGAAAGATGAACTCGAGGAGTTTCTCAAAAGGCTCTTTAAACCGGGAATGGTTGGTGACTTTTATATTGCGGCACCGAATTTCGAGGTGGAAGCAAACGAAAGCAAATCCGGAATACAGTATTTCAACAATGTGGTAATCTGGCCGGAGTATTCGCGCAACATGGAAAACATTCTTCCGAATCAACGGACTATGCTGTTCATTGGTGACATTATGATGAATCCCAATGGCAACAATAAGATGATCATAAAATCCCTGGATCTTTTCCCCTCTGATATCCAAGGGCTGGGCGAAAAGAAGCTGGAGGGTTATTACCCCATAATCAAAGTCACTTCCACGCAGTGGATCGGCTCAGGTTCGGGTAACGGCGATTGTTTTACAAGCAGTTTCATGAAGCAGTATGTGATTGATAACGCCGTAACGGATGAACCGGGTCAATTTAAAAAATATCTTAAAAACTGGGAACATTACATCCTCTTTGAGGATGCGTTACTCGATGAAAAACTTAAACATCGTTATGCTGTAGCCGATGTTACATACCTGGAAGGTGCCCATGAAGTATCGCGACGTCATTACCAAAACAACCGAAAAGCATTAAAACCGTTGCTTCTGGACGACCTTGATTTAAAGGTGTTTGGTGACCGGATCATCATTAAAAAAGCGTTTGAGGGTGCAGACCCGTTTCCACTGATCAAAGTTGTGCACGCTGTAAAGAAGAAGGATATTGATGAATCCGGAAACCGCAAGATTTCATACAAGTCAAGATTGAATGCCTTTACGCGTGATAATGTCGCTTTGTCAAAGAAACCGTCCACAACCGCTAACGGAAACGGAAATGCCAAGCCAATTCAGCTGGGTAGCCGTTTTTTGAGCGTGTTCAGAAAAGAGATCGAACCGGATCTGACTCAACTTGATGAAGCGGAAACGGATGCGATACACTCATATGAAACGTCATGGCAAAATAAAGTTCAAAATCAAGCCTCAGAACAACTGAAACAACTGAAGGAAAAGGAGCGCCGCCAACAAGAAGCCCGTGCAGAAGAAACGCTGAGCGCGTATGAGCAAACACTGCCAGATCCAGACCAAGCGCATAATCCAGAAACCCTTCCAAAGACTGTGCAGAAGCTATTGGACGATGAAAGAAAACGCTTGAAAAGGACGAAACTTGAGAAAGAGAAGAAGCTAAGAAAGTCTTTTAAAAAATCACAATCGAAATCGGATAAGGAAAAACACCAACAATCACTCATGGAAAAACTCGAAACGATAGAGAAGGACCATGAAACGACGCTTGAACGACTGTTTTCAAAAGATTCGGTCGCCACATTGTTGAAAACCCATCGGGACAAAAAGCTTACGGAAAAAAGAGAGGCCTTGAACAAAGAAATCCAGCGCACATTGGAAACACTCGAGAAAAAGGAATGGCCGCGCATTTTGAAAGAAACACAAAATGCGCATCATCAAGAGCATGACGATGAAATAAAAGCGATTCGCGATACGTTTGAAACCAAACGCTCAAAAAAAATAGAAGACGAGACAATGATTGCCTTTACCATGTATTTCAGGCCGTTCTCTGAATCATTTGACATAAGCGAAAATGTTTTGAGCGACCAAAAACATCTTGTTTTCAGCGATGTTGCCGAGCGTTCGAAACTTAATAGGCAACGTGACGCATTGACGAACCTGAAAAAGGGGAATATGCGTAATCCGTTTATCGCAAGCTATCTGACCGCTTCAAAAGCATTGAGCTACAAGGATGTTGACAAGCAAAAGCTCAAATGGCACCTTGAAACGCTTAACGAGAAACAAAAGGAATCGATTCAAAAAATACTGGCGTCCAAGGGCATCTTTCTGCTGCAAGGGCCACCGGGAACCGGAAAAACACAAGTCATCGCCGAAGCCGTTGCTCAACTCACCGCACAAGGCAAGAAGGTCGTCGTAGCGAGCGAGACGCATAAAGCCATTGACAACGTTTTTGAACGTCTGCCGAACAATCCGGGGATCCGACCGCTCCGGCTTGTCGCTCACGACCGCAAAGAAACACGGTATGAAGTGCACCGACTGGTCGACAACCTTTATGACAAAATGAAGGGGATGATGCGTGATTATAAACATAGGTATGACGCCATCCAAGTCTCACTCAATGAATTCAAGAAGAGCTATAACGATGTAAAGCTTATGATTGAACGCTACGAAACAATCTCTGAAAAAAGCCGTGTCGACCAAGATATGATTCGCGACCAGGAAAAGCAGCTGAAAGCGCAAAAGCAACACTTGAAACAACTTGCTAATGATAAGGTTCAGTATAATAAAGAAATCGACCGACTACATTCCATGAAGAACGAATCCTATTTTTATTACGATCAAACAGAATCGGTCGAAGCGTTAAACCGGTTGAAAAAAGAGGGCAAATCACTTATTTCCAACACGGAATGGATCAACGAGAATAGTGCCGAAAACCCAGATGATTTTCTGAAACAACTACTTGATCAGGATTTTGAATGGCTGGAAATTATAGATTGGCTGGAGACCAACACTGAGACAACCGAAAAATACAATAAACTCTACCAAGAATTTAATGACTTGTATGCCGAACGGTCAAAACATCGCAAACGTCTGTTGCAAATACGTAAAGAACTTAATGCGATAGACGTTCACCCCGATTTGGACAAGCTTATGTCGTTCGTCAGTCAGGATGCACTGACAGGTAATTCTTTCAAGACAAAGTTTACGGCATTTCAAGAACAATTCAATGCATTAATGGAATCGTTCCGACAATCCCTTTCCGAAGAAGCTGAAAACGTCGAGCTGAACATTTTAAACCTTGATGCTGAACTAAAGAAGGCCGAGAAGGAAGTTGACATGACCTTGAAGCGAATCAAGAGACTCGACACAAATGACGATGTAAAAACGATGAAAAACCTCCAATCAGACATCAATCAAAGGATTGCAGCACTATTCAATCAATGGAACATTCATGCGGATTATGATTCCTTCGAACAAGCGTTGGAAATCCTTGAACAAACATACTCGGAGAAACAAGAAACGTTCGATTCGGACCCATTGATGAAAGAAGGAAACGTCAAAATTTTTGAGAAAGTGGCCGACTATCTAGAAGATAGGGACGTTCGCGATGCCGACCGTAAGACGTATACCAACACGCTGTTTGAGCAGGTGAATCTGATAGGCATCACCTGTACTTCAAGGGATTCTTTCGATGGCACGCATTTGGAGGATTTCAAGCGATACGATATCGAATCGCTTGACCTCAAAGAGGCAGGCATCGATGTCGTCATCATCGATGAGGTATCCAAATCGAGTTTCTTGGAACTGCTTATTCCCCTTCAATATGGGCAACAAATCATTCTCGTCGGGGACCACAGGCAGCTGTCGCCTTTTTATCAGCACCGTCACATGAAAGCAACGGATTTTGACCAGCTGGACAACGAACTTCTGAACGAAAAAGCGAACCATAAGTTTAAAGAAATCTATGAGGAGAGCTACTTTAAAACCCTTTTCATGGCGCTTGACCAACCTTTTAAAAACATGCTTGAACGTCAGTATCGATCCCATAGCCAAATCATGGATGTTTACAACCATTTTTATGATGGCAAGCTTAAACTGGGTTATCAGCATCAAGACAAGGATAAGCAGCATGCGGTGCGCCTGAGCATTGAAGGGATCGATTTCATGACGCCGGATACGAGCGCATACCTCATTGACAATGTATCCCATGAAAATCGTGAAGAGGGATCCACGTCAATGAGCAATGACGGCGAACGCGATGTTGTGGTAAAGCTTCTGGATATCATCAATCAATCCTACATCGAAAAACAGGGTAAAGAATCGGTCAGTGTGGGCGTGATCACCACTTACGGAGACCAGGCAAGGAAAATCAAACACGCTATCAGAAATCAGCCGCATAAAGGAAAGTATTCCAGTTTCAAGAAAGCCCATGAAGACCGCTTCATCATAAGCACGGTGGATGATTTTCAAGGGGATGAGCGCGATGTCATCATCGTTTCCATGGTTCGAAATCCCAAGAACCGCCGCAAAGCCGACCCATCCTTCATCAAACAGTTTGAGCGGATCAATGTCGCCTTTTCACGCGCTCGTAAACTGCTGATCATTGTCGGGTCAAAGGACTATCTCTCCGAATATGGAAAAATCAATCTTCCCAACCTTGATGGAAACAAGCACAAAGACCAGAAGAATTATCCGGTCTATGAGGAAATCTTTAAGACCATCTCCAGGCATGACGGCATTTTTGCCGCTGATGTGCTTATGAAAGGAGGCTCTAGCTAATGCGCCATGAACTGAGAACGAGCCTGCATTTTCCTATCTATGAACTGAGACCGATGTTAAGCTATTTCAAAGTTGAAAAACCTTCGGGGCTCAGTTATATGTTACTGCTTTTTTTCTCCGAACTGAGGCGAAGCACCATAAAATTGCCGAATCTGTTCGCCAACTTCGGCATTCCCGAATCGTTGCACGCCCTCTTGGCCAAGGAAATCGAAACGCTTGTTGAAAGCGGTGTGGTGAAGGTTAAAAACAACACTTATATACCCCAGGATTTCAATGAGTATGCCTTGAATCACTTCTCCTTGACGCCTCTTGGCAAGGAACAACTCAAAAAGCAACGAATTCCGACCCAGGCCAAAGAACGTTTTGAAAAACAACTGTTTTATCTTCCGCATTACGAACAGTACGCGCTTTCCATAAACGGAAAGCTTGGGAATGCATCCGACAGCCCTTTGCCACGAAGCCTTTACGATCGTCACGAGAAGTACTCGGAAGAATCATTGAAAGCTTTTCTTAAGAACACTCCGAACCGCGAGGTTCGACCAGATAAACTTTCGCAAGACGATGTGCTTCACGAAGCAAAACTACCCGAAGGTTTCGGCGCAACCTTAAAGCAGGAAAAATACGATTTCACACTGAGCACGGACATGGTGACCGCCGATATTGTCTTTGAGGACGAACATAAAACCAAGTTCTTTAATGAAAACTATACCCCTGAGATTCTTCAAGACGCTTTAAAGCTCAAAAAGAAATTCACTTTCCCGGAAGGAATCAAAGCTTTCAACCGTGACCTTGGGACACTGGACGTGAAATCAATCGATTTTCCAAAAAATTTTAAGACAAAACTTAATAAGCATACACTGACTTTTGTTCCAAAATCATCCCCGCTGCATTCCAAAGAAAATGTCGCTCAAGGAAAGCGGATCGATCAGGCACTGGGTGAAACGTTGAAGGGTGCGCATATCTATTGGGATAAAACAGGAATGACGGCCTATCTGGGGTGTGAAGTCACGATGAAACTTCGTAACCTCGAAAAACGTATTACGGTGCCGCTCACCGTGGTGGCAAGGCTTGATGAAAGTCAGGTCATAGCTTTGAAAAAGGCTTTTGAGAAACTATTGAACGAAAGCGAACATTCAAAGGCGTTCGCCCTGGCTATGGCGGCGGACCGCATCGATTCGGAGGAAGACTATGTGAGTCAGCTGTTTCATCACATCACGCCATCCATGTCCGTGGATGAACTGGACACGTTGCTTAAGGCTCACGGGGACATTCTGAAAGACAAGCCTTTCGTGCGAGAACATCTAATGAAAACAGCCTCAAAAAAACTCAACGATTTGAATCCTGATTCCCTTGAACACACATTGTCCGAAATCAGAACGCTCAATGATCATCTGGGGCATCAATCGAAAATATCGCCAGAGACAATACTCGAGCACTACCAATACGAATCCAAACAAAACGCCCTTGACATTTACAACACGCTGAACCGCTACGGATTCACCAACAAGGTAGTCTTTGAGACGCTTGGTATACCTGAACGCCTTATGAAGTCCATTATCGAGGGAAATCCGATACCCGTGGATTCAAAGGAGGCCGATGCCTTCAATCGTTTCAATGCGCTTTTTCACCCCATGCGCAAGCAGTTGAAGATGACCTCGCCACACGATTATGACAGCAGTACTCTGCAAGCGTTCCCGGATGGACACATCAAAACCTTGAACCAACTGGAAAATGCCTATAAAAAGATCAGCCCGCATGCTAAGGCCTCAGCGGAAACCTTTGAGGTTCTTGAAAGCTATATGAGACAGTTTAAGAGTATTAAAGAAGTGTTGATACAACTCAAGGACCAGCGTCAGCGTTCGCAGTCCGCTTTTGAACCGATCCGAATCGATTTCGAGATGATGTCCGAGGTTGAAATCGTTATGACAATCGCAGTGAAGCTCGAACGGAAGCTGACCAAATTGACCAAACTGAAAAACACTCGACTCGAAGCATTGATTGATGTCGCACTCAAATCAAAACAGATCACTTCAAAAGCGCATAAAACACTGCATCGGTTCAGAGTCCAACGAAATCAGGTACTGCATCACGGCAAGGCCATTAGCCTCTCAAGGGACGACCTCGAACAAATCATCGAAATCATCAACGGAATGGAGGCCCCCTCATGAGTCAACGTGTGATCATCGACTATGAAAGCATCGGGATGCAAACCATCGCTCAGTGCGAAATAACCGAATCGACACTGGAACGTCTGCAGACCAAGTTGAAGGAACTTAAACGGGATGAAGCGGAATTTCTCGGAACGAAAGAAAAACGCCTCATCAGTCACATTGAAAGCGAAATAAAAACCATTCAGTCCGAGTTGAATCACGTGCGGAGCACTGCGACATCCACCAAGAAAAAAGGCGTTAATGAAGATGCTACCGGAGCACAAAAACATAAAGCCGAGCAGGTGCTTAGAGACGCACAAACCCTCACCGAACGCAGCCAGTCCTTGTCAACGGAGAGTTTTTACACCGTGAAAGCGAAGGTACTTGAGAACCTGGCCGCTTACGCAAAAGAAAAATCAGATAGCGGTGGAGCCCTTGGAAGCCGTGAACTGAACCCTGAGCAACTTAAAAGAATCAATGCAATGGATGACGCCCTGTTGCGGGAAGAAGTCTATGACGCATGGATGAATGCTCCGGACGCATCGTTTGAAGCCATCAAAAAAGAAGCCGAAGCATCATTGCAGAAGACATCGGAAGAAAGTCTCAGAGCCAATGAGGAAGAAATTGTGTCCGAGACTATGGACACACTCGCCTCCAACAAGGTCGACCAGGAAACCATCGATGCCATCAGACGCGATGCAAAGGACCTCAAGTCATTGCAGACAAGTGCCAACAAGGAAATCGCGGATGAGAAGGTCCGAAGACAGACCATCAAGGCCATTGTCAAAATCATCAAGGAACAAGGCTTCATCGTTGACAAGAAAAACATTAAACTGCGCAAAGACAAGAACGACGTTCACATCCTTGCGCAAAAAGCGAGTGGCGAGTACGCCGAGTTCAACATCTTTTTAGACGGACGATTCGTTTACAAGTTCGAAGGCTATGAAGGTCAGGCTTGTCAAGAGGATATCGAACCATTCCGTGACAAACTCGAATCCATATACAACGTCGAAGTGAAAAACGAAACGGTTACCTGGAGCAACCCGGACAAATATCAGACCCGTAAGAAAAAAACAATGAAACAAAACGTGAACAGGAGGTAACGTTATGTCATTGGAACATGGATTCAATCGATTGAAAAGAGAGATTGGTGTCAAGCGATGCATTATTCTTGATGGCAACACAAGCGACGTCTCATTGAACGATAAAAAGCAGATCGAAAGCATCAAAGAACGCCTTGTTGCGATTCTCAAGGAGTACAAGTATGACGAATACTACTACTGGGACCGAGTGGATGGCATGCAGGGCAATGTCGAATTGCTTGAGGTTGCCGATGAATCCGATGTGGAGGGTGAAGCCTACAATCTGGATGATGAAGACGAAGCGTTGCCTCAAAGCGGTGCGTTTAAAGACCCAAGCGAACTTTTCAACATCGTTTTCAAGAACATGAACGACGAAGGGTCAAACGTGGCATTTGTGCTCAATTGGGCGCAATACATCTTCGGAAGCAATGAACAGCTTGATGATAACGAACGCAACAATCTTACGTTGCTTGGGAAAGCAATTCGTGACCGTCCTGTATCATACCGGAATGACGGTACGCATGAAAGCACCATTATCATTCTTGTGAACAACATTGCCCACTTTCCGATTTCGTTCTATCAGAACAATCCTGAAGTCAGTGTGATCACCCTGCAAAAGCCCGACCGCCTTGAACGCCAGGCCCTTGTCAAAAATCTTAATTACGCTTTCAATATCGATACGAAGGATGCAGCGTCCATCGTCAAATCCGAAAAGTTTTCGGAATACATCGATATGATGGAAGGGTTCACCAACAGGGAAATCGTCCAAATGGCAAAATTGTCCCAGAAAGTGGACTCCATCGCGTTTGATAAACTATACTATCTGTTCAAATACGGCGAAAAGGATAATCCCTGGGAAAAACTGGATTACCAGGCTGTCAAAAACATCAAGGGTACCCTGTCTGAACGAGTCGTCGGCCAGGAAGAAGCCATTGAGAAGATAGAGAAGATGGTCATCAAAGCGTACATGGGTCTTACGGGGATTCATAAGGGCTCATCCAGACAAATGCCCAAAGGCACCCTGTTCTTTGTCGGCCCCACCGGTGTTGGGAAGACAGAGCTTTCCAAAGCGCTGGCACAGTTTCTTTTCGGCGACGATCAGGCCTGCATCCGCTTTGACATGAGCGAATACTCCCAGGAAAACAGCGACCAGAAATTGATCGGTGCACCTCCGGGGTATGTCGGTTATGAGGAAGGCGGTCAGCTTACCAATGCAATCAAAGAAAAACCATTCAGTGTCATCCTGTTTGACGAGATAGAAAAAGCGGCTCGCTCCAATCCCAAGATTCTGGATATATTTCTGCAAATCCTGGAAGACGGTCGTTTGACTGACAGCCGTGGTGAAACCGTTCATTTTGGCGAGTCCGTCATCATTTTCACTTCCAATCTCGGTTCCAGCGAAGTACAGGCCCAAAGTAACCATGAAAAAGTCTCAAAAGAGTTCTTCTCTATTGTGAAGCGATACTTCGATGAGGAAATCGGAAGGCCCGAACTGCTCGGTCGTCTCGGATATAAAAACATTGTGCCTTTCAACTTCATCCTGGACAAGGATTTCCAAAGCAGAATCGCCTTGTCAAAACTCAAGCCGATTCAGGATAGGCTTTATGACAAGTACAAGATCAAGCTCCATTTCTCGGATGAGAAAGCCTTTGTCGACCATGTGATCAAGGATGCCGATCTGTCCAAAGGAGGGCGTGATATTCTCAACGCCATCAATGACAATCTTCTGAATGCCTTGGCCATGTTCCTGTTTGAACACAAGGAAAATCTCGACCTTTATGAGGACGCAACCCTGAACGTTGTCGTAAAAGAAGGGGCGTTGACGTTTGAATTCCCAGAGTGACGACATATTGTTCAATGTCCACAGCATTGTGGCAAACACCGTGCATGAAGGTCCTTTCAATCGCTTGGCCATATGGTTTCAAGGGTGCAATATCGGTTGCAAGGACTGCGCCAATCCCGAGATGTTACCGCTTAAGCCCAAACACATTCTTTCATTGAACAAAATAAGGGAAATCATTCAAGAATCAAAAAACAAGCATTCCATTGAAGGGGTGACGCTGCTGGGCGGCGAACCAACTTTGCAATCGCATCTCTATGCTTTATGTGAATCAATACAAAGATTGGGGTTGGGCGTTATTCTTTATACAGGAAAATCCATTAATGATTTGGATACATCCCTGGTTTCACACACGGATTTAATCATCGACGGTGCGTACCAGAAGGGAAATGAATCCAAAAACCGAAAAAACATCGGTTCGGATAATCAAAACCTCATACTGATATCCAACCGCTACCGAGATGCTGTTCATTGGTTTGAGACAAATAAAACGGATGGAACATTTAGAGTAACAAAACAAGCAATTACGTATGATGGGAATCAGATTATCAACAATTTAAATTCTAGCTCACAATAAGATGTACGATCAAAAGCAGTGCGTTGAACTTACTTCTCTGATTGAGATATGGTGGTCTTCATGATCACACAACCGTTTTTGATTCAATGAGGATAAAAAAACAGTACCCGCTATAGTGAAGGAAAGCCTTCATTAAAGCGGGTGCTGTCAATATGCAATCAATACGGGAGTACTGATCGTGTGCGTATCAATCCGTGATTGATACTTAGTCCTGGATTCTGTCGTATGGGCCTTTGTTCAATGCGTCGCGCATTGCATGAAGGACCTTGTTGCTGCGCATGGTTGCCGCAGTCCACGTGTCGACCATATCGCCGTCGTAGTCGTCGGCAAGGTCTTCAGGGTTTCTGAGCATCTCGATGTCGCGGATGTGCTCGCCTTCAAGCGCTTCGATCAGTTCTACGTGCTGATCGTAAAGTTGTTGAACATCGTATTCGGACCAGTCGTTGCCTTCATCCTCAGGAACCATGTAGTTGCTGCCGCCATATGCGAGCGCACGGAAGCTGATGTCGTTGATGATGCCGTCTTCAAGGGTGAACTGGATGATGACTTGTGGGAATCCGATCCGTTCGCCGAGCAAATCGCCTCTGTCGATGAATACACCGCGGTAGCGGGCGTCCGGATAGTCCCCTCTGAGTTCGGAATTTTTCACATAGCCGTCCTCATCGACGATCGATCCATCGTTGCTGCCGCAAGCAGCCAATGCAGTCAATCCGAATAGAAGCACAAATGCCAAAATGAATTTTTTCATGTGTATGTCTCCTTTCTATTTTATTATTGCTTGTATTACATCTTTCATGATAGCATTCACACCGCAAAAAAAGAATAGGGACATTTGACCCTATTCTATGTGATTTTGCAGTGGCGCATGTAGTAGCCGACCGCTTCGCTGCGGTTGTCGACGTTGATTTTCTTGAAGAGGTTGCTCGTATAATTGCGTGCGGTTTTCTCCGCGATCCGCATGGTCGATGCGATCTCTTTGTTGGTCATCCCGAGCGCCATGAGGCGGATCAGTTCGCGTTCCTGGGCAGAGAGGGCCCGAAGGGCTTCGGGGACGTCGCGCATTGCCATGGTGTCGACGGCCGGATCGTAAAGGGTCTCCCCGCTGAGGACACGCTCAATCGATGTGGTGAGCTTGCCCAGGTCGACCGTCTTGAGAAGATAGCCCTCAACCCCGATGCACTGGGCCTCTTTGGCCATGTCGGGCTCGATGAAGCCCGAAAGGATAACGATTTTCAATGACGGGTATTTTCGTTTGAGCGTAACGGCGGCGCTGACGCCGTCGCCGTCGGGCAGCTTGAGGTCGAGAATCAGAAGGTCGGGACGTCGCTGCTCAAGGACTATGAACATCTCGCCGATCGAGCTCATTGTCGAGATGACGCTAAAATGTTCGTGTTTATCAAGCAGTCCCCTGATGCCTTCACGGACGATCTGATGGTCGTCCACTATGCCGATGGTATGCATGCCTCATCCCTCCAATGGAATCAACGCGCTGATGGTGGTTCCCGATGGAATGAAGAACCGTTTGCGTCGCGTGTGGATTTTGATGGCGCCCCCGCGCTGTTGAATGCGTGAGGTGATCAGGGGGATGCCAAGATGTTCCTCGTCTGATGGTACGGATCTGGGAAACCCGACGCCGTCATCGGAGACGATGACCTTGAGGCATTCGAACTCCTGGTAGATGACGATGGAGGCTTTGGACGCTTCGGCATGTTTGACCACGTTGATGGTCAGTTCCTTGAGGACATCGTAGACATCTTCCAAGAAGGCCGGGTCCAGATTCAGAATCCCTTGGTTGCCGAGATGATTGTGATAGATGAAATCGACTTCCGTGTTTTCAGAGACTGTCTCGATCAGTGTAAGCACCTTTTGATTGAAATCATGGACGGGGATCGGCCGATTGGTGGAAAAGCGTATGAACTCCCGTAATGTGCCGATGGTGTCATTCATGACGGTCGTCGCGTTATCAAGCCCTTGTTTGACATCATCGTCTTGGGCTTCGTTTTTGAGTGTTTCAAGGGACAACCCGTTGATGTAGAGATTTTGAATCAGGTCGTCGTGGATTTTTTGTTTGAGCTTGTCTTTTTCAATCAACGTGTTGGACACCTCCTGGATGGAATCCCATTTCCTCTCTTTTTCCCAGGCGAAACTTTTGATGATGACATGGACGCCAACAAGAAGTCCTACGCCCGCAATCAATTTGAAGATCTGGATGGGAATGCCCAGGGTTTCTATGAACCACTGGTTATGGAACGTGTTGGCCGGAAAGAAGTCGGCTTGTCTCACAAAGAAGCCGTCAAGCAACCCATAAATCAGAATGACAACGCCCAGATAGTAATAGTAACGCATCCATATCTTGTCGAGGTTGCGCACCTTGAGACCGTGATAGATAAGCACGCCCATCGAAATGATCGCGCCCGGCAAGGCCATGAGATAACGCAAGGTGACTATCAGGAAGAAAGGATTGTCATAAAGGTAGTCCATGCCCATGATAAAGACAATGCGGTAGAAGTAGATGAGAAACAGGCTGAAACATAACGTAAGAACCACAAGGGATACCTTGCGCCAAAGCGGTCTTAAAATCAGCACCATGCCGAACTGGATCAGCGCCAGAAAGGAAACGGCTTTGAGGATGCGTCCGAAATAGAAAAGCTCGACCCGATACGTCTCAAACGCTCCGGCGTGACGAAACATGGTAACCCATTCGCTCACACCGTGAGTGATGCCGAAGATGCCCAGGTAAAAAAGCGCGTTGACAATCGGAAACACGCTGTAGGATCGTCGGTATCCCATGATGGCGAAGACGCCGAACAGGATGAATGTGAAACCGTAAAGCAGATACAGAAGAACAAGAGTGTCTGAAGACATGGGGGCACCTCCTCGTGTGACATGATTTGAACCCGGGGCTTGCACATGTATTGTACCAAATGAAACGCGATGTGGCTATAAAAACTGTCAAGCGTCCCCAACGGATGTTCACGAAAGGAGAGGAACGCAGGATCATTCAACCGGTCAATGACACGACCCACGGTTCATCCGAAAAAGAGATAAGTGTATTATCGCAGGAACGGTCTACTGACTGCCTTCAAGGAGACCAAGATGTATTCCGCTTAGCATCAGAAAAACTGAAATGCGACAGATGTGCGCTGTATTCAATGCCTTTATTAGACTATAATAAAGATATCCTAATAGATTTTGATTGTATTTCTTGTCGTAGGGGATGGGATGAATGATAAAAGCTGTGCTTAGTCTCAACGCGCACCAAAAACGTCGAAAGGCGTTTTTGGTGCGTTATTTTATATTGAGATAAGAAGGGATGATGTGGAATGAAAATGCGTATGTTTTATTATTGATTCTTGTGTTTTTGGCAGGATGTGCAACCATTGATGAACCAAGTGATGACAACGGGCATGGTTCCCCCGAGTATGAGGA
Organism: Mollicutes bacterium; assembly: GCA_003555335.1. The sequence goes on from PWHD01000015.1 coordinate 19,988, forward strand.
TACCAACGGTGATGATGACAATGGAACGTTGCCCGGTGATAATGAAGACGATGACTCCTATAACGGCGACCCGATAGACGATGATCCTGTCGATACGGATCCCATTGACTCGGATGACCCCGATGAGAATGATGATCCAGTCGACGATAACGATCCATCAGAGATATTTTGGTCCATGCTTGACCTGTTTGCGTCGTTATATGATGTGAGTGTCGAACCGATCGAGTTTGACGATGTCGGTCATGTGTTTGCGGATGTTGAAGTCGGCAGTGGCGGAAACCGTTATATGGATGACGGCGAAGTGATTGATAGGAACCAGCTCAATACTGTAACGTCACAATATTATTCGACCATGGTTGAACGCTTCAACCGGGTCAACGGAACAAGTACGCATCTTAATATTATTTTACCCATGCTCGGTATGCTTGATGCGATGGATGAACCGGTAAATGCCAGCAACGGCGAACTCGTGCTCACTTATGATGAGGCGTACGGCCACCACGTCGACGGTCACATAAGTGTGGGGGAGACCACCTTCAATCTAACCGTGTTGCTTGAGGATATCCAAATACTGGATCGTTATGAAATGATTGTCTATATTGAAAGCGATTATTACGAATACTACTACCGGATCGAACGCAGTCTCACAAGGCTGCATACCATCACGCACATGACTAGGTATCTCGATGATACCTATGGATTCATGGAATTGTCCCATGTGGAGGATGTCGCATCCGACAATCCGAGACTATTCACCTACCGTTATGACGGTGGCGTCCACAGACGCTGGCTTTATGACATGGGAGAATCCCATACATCCATCTACTATCATAACGATACCACCGGAACGGAAATCATGCAGTATCTGAATGACGCCAATGAACTTTTGTTCGAGTACGAGG
>PWHD01000029.1 GCA_003555335.1 Mollicutes bacterium
AGGTTGTGTTCGAGCCGATTGATCGATGCCTGTATGTGAAGCGCCAGGCTTCGTTTCAGGATGTCATCCTGGGAAAGGTTTGTGTCCAGCAGGGATTCCGCACGTGCGATCATGGCCTCGACCACATTTTCAATGGATGGCGAGAATGCTTGGTCGTCGGTTTCGTTTTGAGCTTGCACTTTCGCGCCGAGCATGTGCATCAGGATGTAACATGCTTCATCGTCGGGTAGTTCAATGTCGAAGGCTGATTCGATGGCTTCGACGAACGCATTCGCTTTGTCATAAAGTTCATTGTTCTTGAGGCGTTGCTTGGTCTTATTGTCAAGCTTGACATACTGTCCATCCCTTGCTCGTTTCAAGGCGATTGCAATATGGATGACCAATGCCACAAACCCTTCATCGGAAAACTGTAAGGGGGACGAGGTTTCCATGGTTTTGACAATGCGCTTGAGGCGACCGATTTCAAAGGCGTCGAACTGACTGAATATGGCGGAGCCGATATAGTCTTCCATTCCTTTGAAATCTTCATGGTCCACCACACCGCGAATCATTTTGAGCAGGGTGTGGTTGTCTTTTTGGAGCTGATAGATGGTCGCAAGGATTTGTCTACGTTTCTTTTCACTGGCAAGCACGCGTACCCCTTTGTTGCGAACCCGCTCCAAGCGAAGATGATATCCCTTGAGCCAACGTTCCACCTTTTCAAGATCGTTGACCATGGTGCCGTGCGAGACATGGATTTCTTCGGCCAAGGACTGGATGGTAAGGTAGTCATCGTATTCAAGCAAACGGACAATCAGGTAATGCACCCGGGACTCCGCGTCGCTCAGATGTTCCTCACCGGTGCCTCCGGCCAGTATGTGCAGGGTGTTGATCGATTCATTGTCCGCTTCAAGCCACATCCCCACACGCGGTTTCTTGATGATTGAAGAGCGATATTCAGACAAAACCTCATTCAGATGATTAATGTATTCGTGAAGGGTGCGTTCAGACATGTCAACCTCTTGTTTCAGACGCTCAGTGGTTAACACATCATGGGTCAGAAATGCGTACAGAATCTTTTTCGACTTTTTATCCAATGATTTCATCGCAGTCTCCCTCTCGCTTCAATTTCATTTTATATCTTAAGTCTACACCATAAAATACAATCATTTGCAAAAAACCTTGCAGTGTGTTGGTATTAACCACTCGCAAGCCCACAAACAGGGGTTTGTGGCGTTCCAAGATGTATGTATGCGGTTTCATTATTGCTTCTGGTGGCGTTCTTTCACTACGGTGTTTTTCATATATTGGGACCTGGGTTCGTTGAATCTTCCATAAAAAACCGTACAATGTACTTGATTACATCGTTTTTGAAAGGAGCATCCTTATGCCATACCGCATCGAACCCATTTTCAAAGCGAAACCCTGGGGAGGAAACAGACTGAGCACAATGTATGGTTTTACCACCGACCAGGAAAACATCGGCGAGTGTTGGGGCATCAGCGGCTATAAAGGCAGTGAAACACGCCTGGCCGAGGGTCCCTATGAAGAGTTCTCCCTGCATGAACTCTGGACACAACACCCCGAACTGTTCGGCCATCACCCCAGTAAAGATTTCCCCATTCTCATCAAGCTGATCGATGCGCAGGATGATTTGTCCATCCAGGTGCACCCCGATGATGATTATGCCAAAATCCATGAACACTCACTGGGCAAGTCCGAATGCTGGTACATCCTCGACTGCAAGCCTGAAAGCGACATCATCATCGGCCACCAAGCCGATACGATGGACACATTCAAAGCCTATGTGGAGGAAGGAAGATTCCTAGAACTGGTCAACCATTATCCCATTCAACCACACGATGCATTCCGCATCAACCCCGGAACAATCCATGCAATAAAAAAAGACACTCAATTGCTGGAAATCCAGCAATCCAGTGACGTTACCTACCGTTTCTATGATTATGACCGCATTTATGATGGGAAAAAACGTCCGCTCCATCTCAAGCAAGCCATGGACGTCATCAACATCCCTGACAATAAGGTCATTCATGACCTCAGTACGCCTTACTTCACCACTGACATCCACACCACACCCAACATCCTTCCACCCCATCAACACGGCCGCTATCTTTTCATATCCCAAGGATCACTCACCATAAACGGCACACCCTACCAAGCGGGAACCTTTCTTTTCTCCCCTTGCGATGAAACCTTGCATATTGAAGGAAAAGACTTTGAACTGGTCGATGTGACCATTAACTGATATAAGCCAAACAAAAAGGTGATTCTGAACACTGATGGTTCAGGATCACCCTTTTATTATTGCAAGTGTCTCATATTCAATCGCTGTTTTGCTTAATAATATCATTCGCTGCCGTGTTTGAACTTAAGTACCGCATACATACAGGCAATCAGTGTAGCGGAAGTGAACAGACTCCCAAAGATGACCGCCAACCCAAACGCATCCGAGCTTTGATAAGACGCCTGTTGCAGGTAGAATATGCCGACAACACCCGCCGCAAAATAGAACAACACCATGAAAATCTGAATGGTATCCAAAAGCTTCTTACCGTCGAATTGATCCCGGTATTCAGACTTACGCACCACATCGTTTCCTGATTCATTGATTATTTGACCGGATACTTCATACCCACAGGCCGAACAAAACCGATCGGTCTCATTCAACGTCGCTTCACACTGTTTACACTCCATTGTCACACACTCCTTCGTTTACCCTGTATTATAATAATTCTTTCATACTTTACTGTAGCTTACAAAATAAAGGCATTGTCTATCCCCCGTTTTGCATCAACAAATCAAGTATAGCATGGCGTGATTGCACTGTCTATATTATATTTTTATTTTAAGCCCTTCATTAAGGTCTTTATATGATTTCAATACATATGATATATGCCCCATATATTCACGCATAAATATGCCAACAAAACAATTCTCGGATGATTTGTAATGGACGCAAAAAGACCTTTCGCAATCGCAAGATCTTGCCTCTCATATTCCTCCATATGTGGCTACAGGTCAGTGCATGCAAAACAGAAAACCATTGGTTCGTTTTTGTCGGATTGAAGCGTAAGCTTAGGAATACTCTTTCGTTTAAACTACCAAATAATATGGTTTTGCATGAAAGAAACATGTATAATGATATTGGGAGGCATTATCGCGTTTGCATTTTTGGGGAGGGGTTCGCTTTGCAGTTTTTTGTTTTTTCAACAGGGATTGGCGACAGTTTTGTAAATTTCGACACATTGTGAACATCCTTTTTGTGGTGGATGTCTGATGTGTTTTTTTTTATTAAATTGAGGAGGGGTTACATGAAAATTGTAAGGAATGCAGTATTGTTACTGGGGTTATTGTTTTTAGCGGGGTGCGACACGACAACAGAGGATATCCAAAGTGAAACGGTGTCGATCGAGGCAACAGGGACACACCAAGACAAGGTCTCGATTCACCCCGAATGGGAAATCACCCTCGGAACTGAAGTCACCGTTACAGCAGCGGAAAGCGATGATTATATTTTCAAGCACTGGCTTGAAGGTGAGGAAATTGTCAGCGAATCGCAAAGCTATACGTTCGAAGCGCAAACCGACCGTCAACTGACCGCTGTCTATATTTCCAAAGCGTCTTTGGTCGACGTCGAACTTCAAACCAATTACGAAGGCACAACCGTGAGCAAATCGATAACGGATGGACTCATACCCGGAGAGACGCTCACAATCAGTGTAGAGGCACCCGATGACGTGCATTTTTCCTATTGGCTCAACCTTGATGAATCCAGCGTTTTCAGCAAGGAATCAACCGTGACGTTTGATGTAATGGATGACTTAAGACTCAAAGCAATCTTCTTTTCTGAGGAATATCAAGCGTTGGATGAATCCTTTCCATTGGAGCATTATCCATTGATTTATCTCAGAGAACAAGATACCCCGAACACGCAGGATCACCATTATGTGTTTTGGACCTTAGCTCCGGTTGACGAGCTGTTCGATTTTTACAAAGACGTGATGGATGCAACGTTTGGATTGGATGATCTGGAAACGCATATGGATAGCGATTATTTCTACATTATTGGTAAGAACAATGATTGGTCCATCGATGTCTCCTTGGAAGGTGACATGGAAGTGGGGTCGTTAAAGGAGCTGTACGTCTATGTTCGTGACTATCGTCCAATGCCGATACCGGATGCGGACCTTGTCGAACCTGACACGATGTTCTTTTCCGTCCTGGAAGAAATGGTGCTGGTCGATTACAATGCCTGGAACGACGATACGTACCGTTACGATTATGTACTTGATAACGACCTTTTCGGCGGAATCGATACGTTCGATATCGATGAGTATTTGCATCAGGCCTTTACCGATGAAGTCACGATTCAATACATCGACATGGACGAAGCATTTGTTTCTGTTGGCGGGCACTATGACCAGAATTATTTCTCCATGGACATACAACGTAGCGATTCGTATCAAGACGCACTCGCTATCCGTATTTGGATCGAAAAAGCGTCTGAATACCCGGATGCGGATCTGATTGACGCAGAGATGGATGCCATTGCGCGTTATCCGGATTCGAGACTCATTGACACGCATGAGTCCCTTCAATTTTTTGAAGAAACGTTCCGTTTTGTAACCTTGGGCGATGTCGAGACGGTAAAACAGCATTTCATGGATGCACTTGAAGCGATGGATCTGACGCAAGAATTGTATTACCATACGCGAAACAATGCAACGTACCTTGATGCAGCCACGGAGGAACAGCGCTTTTATATCCGGATCTTCCACACCTCCGAGTTCCGTGATGCGATTGAATATGAAGTGCGTCTGATCAACCGGTCGTTAAGACCGCTTCCAGATGAGGATTATGTGGACGCATCCGATCCCGACTTCCTACCGAGACCCGAAGAGACAATGCTGTTTCGCTATCAAGGACGAGACGACAGATTTTATTTCGCAAGTTCCTTCTCAGTAGAAAACATTATGAACCATTACATAGAACTTTATGAGGATGATGATAAGTTCCGTTCGCTTGAAACCATGCATTACAGTGACAACGAATGGGAGATTTCTTTTTATCACGATGACGATTTCATCCGTATCCATGGGTACTTTGACAAGCATTTTATTGACGCGACGCATTTCGTGGTCATGATTGAAGACCATACGCCGGAGCCGTTCCCGGAAACTGATGTCGTCGATGACGACGACATTGAAAAGGCGCCGCGCTACCCGGGGTCGATCCTTACTGCCGCGTATCAAGTTGAAGATTACTACTTTGCG
>PWHD01000034.1 GCA_003555335.1 Mollicutes bacterium
AACGGCATGAGGTAGCCGCGTTCTTCATCGTGGATGATCTCGAGATCGTATTCGCTAAGTTCGAATGTGACATCATCACCGGGGTGTTCCTCATAGTCACTGACGCTGAGGCCGCTGCCGAAATCCGTCTGGGTGGACTCGGAGAATGAGCCGAAGAAATTGAACTCATTAACGGTGATACGGTTTTCGTCGAAAGCGAAATCAAGGATGAATGTCGTATCCTCCTCGACCGGCGTGTCCCCTTCTTCATACTCTTCATCGTCCGCTTCGATTGTGATGGAAATGGTCAAAGAAGGCCCATCGTGTGTGATCTCAAGCTGTGATTTGTCGATGGCGCCTGTTTGCTCACCGCCATCAAGCAGAGTAAGAAACGACTCGATGTCGACATAGGGAAGTCCGCCTTCCATCGTATAAAAGACATCAAGTGTCGTATCGTCAAGCAAATATTCGGTGGCCAGATTTTCAAATTCAAGCGTTTCATCATAGGATATGGTCGAATAGGGCTTTTGAAGCAAGGCGACTGTAAATATTTTGGACAATTCATTCTCACCATCACTCACGGTCACATTGACATCCACATCGACGCCACCGGTATGATAGGGTGGGCGTGTGACCTCGCCGTTTTCATTGAGATAAGGGCTGTCGATTTCGTAGCTGATATCAAGGTCGTCTACTGAATCGACCAAAACGACATCCTCGTCAAACACATCGTTGAATAGCGCCCGGTTTTCCAAATCCTCAAGCGCCTCATAAAGATGGGCGGTTTCAGGGTCGACACCGACAGTGAACGTGACGGTGCGCTGATATACATCGTTTCCGTCACTCATCGTGATCTCGATGTCAACGGTGCGTTCGCCGTCAGGATATGCGCGGGTGTTGACGGATCCGTCATTATGTATGATCCGCTGGTCCGTTGAGTGGAACTCCACCTGATAGCCTTCGTAGTATTCAGGAAATTCGAGGTCCTGAACAATCGGTTCGTTGAACATGTCCTCTTGAAGCATTTTGTCCATGGCTTCCGGCATGCTCGGTGAACTGTCGCACGCGGCAACGATGAAAATCGATAGGAAAAACAATGTGAAAATAATTTTTTTCATGATAAAACCTCCCCTGTTATTTAAAACCATTCTATCAAATAGCTGGGCCGGAGGCAACAAAACATGCTTTCAACCGTAAGACCATTATGATATAATTTTAATATATTTAAGCCATATGAGGGATTGAAAAGCATGAGCGTCTTATTGATATACGGCACCAAATCGGGTGTCACGAAAGACATCGCACGTTTGCTTGTGAAACAAATCAACCACACGGTCACGGTGGTTTCTCTTGATGAAATCAAAACGGTTGACCTTGAAACCTTTGACCGCATCATTCTTGGCGCACCGATCTATATGGGCTATATCCTCAAATCGATGCGCGCTTTTGTGTTGAAACATATTGATGCCTTGCTCAGCAAGGAAATCCATCTGTTCACCGTCGGTGCGGATGAGACCATCGATCTGGATAAGTACCTGAGACTCAGCTATCCGGACGCACTGATAGAAAGGGCGGCATCAAAAATGCATCTCGGTGGTGAGATCCGCCTCGATTCGGGAGGCCCTTTGAAAAAACTCATCGCCCGTCAGGTTATGGATGAGTTCCAAAAGACGAAACAGACCATCGCAAGCATTCACCACAAAAACATTGCCGCCTTTGCGAAGGCGTTCAACCACACTATGGACAAAGCGGAGGACAATCGCCATGCGTATTGACAAAAAGACCATGCATGCTCCTGAGCTGGACCGTGACGTCACTTTGTACGTGCTCCTGCCGAAAAGCTACGACGATTCCGTGGCCCGCTATCCGGTGCTCTACATGCAGGATGGACACAACCTTTTTTATCCGGAGGACTCCTATTCGGGTGAGACCTGGAAAGTCGAAGAAGCCTTCATGGAAGACTCGACGCTTCCCGAGGTCATTGTTGTGGGCATCGATTCGGCGAAGGACGAGCGACGCCTGGATGAATACTGTCCGGTTCCCTTTGAAGCGTACCGTGACAATGGAGGCAAGGGTGATGTGTATCTCGATTACCTTCTTGGCACCATCAAGCCGCATATTGACGACAGTTACCGAAGCGACCCGACCGACACCGCCATCATGGGCTCTTCGATGGGCGGGGTGATCAGCCTTTATGCCGCGATTCGACACCCTTCCATCTTCAAACGTGCCGCTTCGCTTTCCGGCGCGTTCTATGTGGCGCCCAAGTCGCTTGCTTCGATTGTTGAAGCCGCCGATTTCAGCGCGCTTAAGAAACTCTACATGGACACGGGCGATCAGGAGGATGGCGTCGCACCGAAGGAAGAATATCTCCACAGCAACGGTACGATCGCGGCCATTATCAGTGAAAAGGTCTCCCCGATACGTTTCCGCTATGAAATCATCCCTGGCGGAACGCATGAGGAATCCGCCTGGGCGCAACGGTTTGCAGGCATAGTACGCTATATATTCAAGGACGACGAGGAAAGATGACGTCGTCCTTTTTTGGGAAACGCCCGCCCATATCCATATGTAAAAATATTTGGAAAAACCTTAAAAAATGTTAAAATTGGAATATACCACACTATGTTGAAAGGGTGAATCATCCATGGAAGTCATCATCACAAAAGACCGTTCGGAAGCCTCGCAATATGTGGCGGAGATGTTCATGAACGTCCTTGCTTTGAAGGACAGACCCGTACTAGGTCTTGCGACCGGTGGCACCCCGAAAGGGGTTTATGGAAGACTGATTGACGCCTACACCAGAGGCGAAATCACCTTCCACCACGCACTCAGCTTCAATCTTGATGAGTATTTGGGGCTCGGTAAAGATGATGAACAAGGCTACGCACGCTACATGAAGGAAAACCTCTTTCAGTTCGTCGATTTCAAATCTGAAAACACGCACATCCCAAACGGGAAAGCCCCCGACCCGGAAAAAGAGTGCGCCCGTTATTCGGATTTGATCCATGCACAAGGCGGCATCGACATCCAGCTGCTCGGTATCGGCGACAACGGACACATCGGATTCAACGAACCGGCAAAAACATTCAAACGCCACACCCATATCGTCGAACTTGATGAGAAGACCCGGGAAGCCAACGCCCGTTTCTTCGACAAAAAAGACGATGTGCCTTTTAAAGCCATCACCATGGGCATCGGAGAAATCATGCAAAGCCGCCGCATCGTACTGCTTGCATTGGGCGAGCACAAAGCGGAAATCATGGAACGGTTCCTCGGGACTGAGGATATTGACCCCGAACTTCCCGCGAGCATTCTACACGCTCATCAGCATGTGACGGTCGTCATGGATGAAGCGGCCGCGAAAAACTACAGAAAAGGTGAAAAACATGAGGCTACTGATTGACAATGTACGCATTATCCTTGAAGAAGGCATCATCAAAAATCACGGAGTAATCGTGGACGGGGACACCATTGAGAAAATCTTCTTTGTCGAAGAGGACATGGAATATGAAGTGGACCGGCGCATCGACGGGCAGGGCATGTATCTCGCGCCCGGATTCATTGACATCCACACCCACGGAAACAGCGGTTATGACACCATGGACGCTACATCCGAAGCCATCGGCTCGATGGCGCGCTATTACCTCAAAAACGGAGTGACCACGTTCCTTGCGACCACCGTCACCAATCCGGAAGAAAAACTCGATGCGGCCATCCGGACCGTGGTCGACTATCAGAAAGACCAGGATCCTTCCAAAGATGAAGCCACGCTTGGCGGCATCTATTTCGAAGGGCCCTATTTCAATGTCAAGAAAAAAGGCGCCCAGCCGGAAAAAGACATCCGCAAACCGGATATTGAGCGCATGAAGAAGGTTGTGGACCTTTCCAAAGGGTCCATAAAAGCGGTGGCGCTCGCACCGGAACTTGACGGTGCGCTCGACCTTGTATCCTATTTGAAGTCTGAAGGCATCGCATCCGCCATCGCCCATACCTACGCGGACTATGAAGCGACGAAAAAAGGCATCGCCGAAGGCATGAACATCGCGACCCATCTTTACAACGGCATGCGCGGATTCACGCATCGTGAACCCGGTACGGTAGGCGCGATCCTGACCGATGAGCGTGTCATGGCCGAACTCATCGTGGACGGCGTGCACTTGCATCCCGCTGCCGTCGACCTTGCCATAAAGGCCAAAGGCACCAAACACCTCGTGCTGATCAGTGATTCGATGCGTGCCGCGGGTCTTGAAGACGGCAAGTACGACCTGGGTGGTCAGGAAGTCACGGTCAAAGACGGTGCCGCCCATCTTTCCGACGGGACGATCGCCGGCAGCACCCTGAACTTGAATAAAGCGGTGAAAAATGTTATAAGAGATAACGACATTCCAATCGAAGAAGCGGTACGGATGGCTTCGACCAATCCTGCCAAAGCCATCGGAGTGTTCGATACAATCGGTTCGATTTATGAAGGAAAGAAAGCGGACATGGTTCTGTTTGACGACGAGTTCAACCTTCACACCGTCATCAAACGCGGACATGTATTCCCTGTGAATAAAGATAATTGAGAGAGTTGGGTGATTGAGGCATGAAAAAAGGAAACATCGCATCCGAAGGCATTGGCATCGGCGAAGCCGTCACCATGACGCATGAAGAAATCGTCGTCGAGGAAAAACAATGCGAAGATACCAAACAATCATTGGAAACATTGGAAGACGCACTGGAAAAAAGCACCAAAGACCTAAAAAGGATTCGGGATAACGCTGAAAAGACCATGGGAAACGAACATGCCGAGATTTTCGACGCCCATATCCAGATGGTGAACGATCCCGAGATGAGCAATCAGGTAAAAGCGATGATCGAAGGGGACAACCTGTGCCCGGACGCCGCTTACGACAAAGTCGCCAAACAGTTCATCGACATCTTTGAAAACATGGAAGACGACTATTTCAAGGAGCGTGCCGCGGACATCAAGGATATCCGTAAACGTGTCCTTACCTACCTGCAAGGGAAAAAACCGAGTGATCCCTCCCTTATGGACAAATCTTCGATTGTCATCGCTCACGACCTGACGCCTTCGGACACGGCGAGCCTCAATCTCGACCATGTCAAAGGCTTTGTGACAGAAGTCGGGGGACTGACCTCCCATACCGCCATCATGGCCCGTGCCCTCGGCATTCCGGCCATCGTCGGCGCGGAAGGCGTTTTAAAGAACGTAAGCGAAGGGGACACCGTCGCCCTCGATGCGATCGACCATGACATCCATATCAATCCGTCCGA
>PWHD01000003.1 GCA_003555335.1 Mollicutes bacterium
CACGCACGATTACAGCAGCATTGTCGTCGAATTTGATATATGAACCATCCTTGCGGCGCACTTCGCGTGCTGTACGGACAATGACGGCTTTGACGATATCGCCTTTTTTGACTTGTCCACCGGGTGTTGCCAGTTTCACTGTCGCGGTGATGACATCACCGATTGATGCATATTTTCTACCGGTTCCGCCAAGAATTTTGACGGCCAATATTTCTCTAGCGCCGGAATTATCGGCGACTTTCAATCTTGATTCTTGTTGAATCATCCTAAAGAACCTCCTCTTTTAAGCTCTTCTAAACGAGAACCTTACTCTCTACGATTTCAAGCAAGCGGAACTTCTTTGTCTTTGACAATGGTCGTGTTTCCATAATCCTGACAACATCTCCAACCTTGGCTTGATTGTTTTCATCATGTGCAGCAAATTTCTTGGTATGCTTCACACGTTTCCCATATTTAGGGTGTTTGATATAGTTTTCAACCATAACCGAAATGGTTTTGTCCGAGTTGCTTGCAACAACGGTTCCAGTCACGACTTTACGATCATTACGTTCCATACAATTCTCCTCTCGTCTTATTTGGCACTGCGCTCGTTCAAAACGGTTTTCATGCGCGCAATGGCCTTCTTAACGTTGCTAATACGAGCTGTGTTTTCAAGTTGACCTGTGGCTTGTTGGAAGCGTAGGTCGAACAATTCTTTTTTGAGTGTCACGATTTCATCGTTGATTTTAGCAGTTTCCATTTCTCTAATTTCATTAGCTTTCACTAAAATCACCACTTTCTTTCTTGATTACCTTGGTTTTGATCGGCAGTTTGTGCGCTGCAAGACGAAGCGCCTCATTGGCGACTTCCTCGGTGACACCGGCGACTTCCATCACAACGGTACCTTCTTTGACAACTGCGACAAAACCTTCTGGCGCACCCTTACCGGAGCCCATGCGGACCTCGAGGGGTTTCGCGGTTTTCGCGATGTGCGGGAAGATTCTGATCCAGACTTTCCCTTGGCGTTTCATGTAACGGTTGACCGCGATACGCGCTGATTCGATCTGACGGCTGGTGATCCATGCCCCATCAAGGGACTGAAGACCGTAGTCACCGAAACTGACGGTGGTGCCGCCTTTGGCTTTTCCTTCATATGATACGCGATGAGGGCGTCTGTATTTTGTTCTTTTTGGGATTAGCATATTAGTTTGCCCCCTTCTTCTTTGGTAGGATTTCACCTTTGTATATCCAAACTTTCACACCTAGTTTGCCGTAGGTGGTCGTAGCTTCACAGAAGCCATAATCAATGTCCGCACGCAGAGTATGCAAAGGAACGTTACCTTCACTGTACCCCTCGCTACGTGCCATTTCGGCACCGCCCAAGCGTCCGGAAACCAATGTTTTGCATCCGTTTGCGCCACTTCGCATGGCACGTTGGATCGCCATTTTCTGTGTACGTCTGAATGAGGCGCGGTTTTCTAACTGACGCGCGATCGAATCGGAAACCAGTTTAGCATCGAGCTCTGGTTTTTTGATTTCGACAACATTCAGGATAATCTTTTTGTTGGTCAGTTCTTTGAGTTTGTCAACAACCTGGTTCTTGACTGAACCTTCACGGCCGATAACCATCCCGGGTTTGGCGGTGTGGACGGTGATGACAATTCTATTCTTCAAGCGCTCGATTTCAATTCTGCTGACAGCGGAATTGACATAGAGCTCGTCAAGTAATTCACGGATTTTTATGTCTTCATGCAGTAAGTCTGCGACTTCGTTCTTATCTGCATACCAACGAGAATCCCAATCTCTAATAATTCCAATTCGTAGTCCGACTGGATTTACTTTTTGACCCATTAGATTCCCTCCTTTACTCTTTTTCAGCCACAACAATGGTTGTGTGACTGGTTCTTTTTAAGATTTGTGTTGCTCTACCTTGTGCGCGGGGTCTGATACGTTTCAAAGTCGGCCCCTCGCCAACGAAGACTTCCTTGATATATAGGTTTTCAATATCCATATTATAGTTGTGTTCTGCGTTTGCAACAGCTGATTTAAGAATCTTCTCAACTACCGGTGCGGCGGCTTTTGGCGTATGTTTCAAGATCGCAAATGCCTCGCCGACATCTTTGCCCCGGATTAAATCGATCACTAACTGGACTTTGCGAGAAGAGATGCGGACTGTTTTCGCTTGTGCTCTAGCTTCCATAATATCCTCCTCTACTTTCTGACGGCTTTCTTGTCTTTTGTATGTCCTCGGTAAGTTCTAGTAGGAGCGAACTCTCCTAATTTATGGCCGACCATGTCTTCGGTAACGTATACAGGGACATGTTCCTTACCGTTGTAAACCGCGATGGTGTGTCCTACGAACTGCGGGAAAATGGTAGAACGTCTGGACCATGTCTGGATTACTTTTTTCTTGCTTTCTTGGTTCATTTTTTCAACTTTGTTCATCAGGTGGTCGTCGCAAAACGGCCCCTTCTTAACGGAACGTGGCATATATGAGTTCCTCCTTTCTATTTCTTCTTGCGTCTTACGATAAGACGGCTGCTAGCTTTTTTCTTCTTACGGGTCTTAAGACCGAGGGTTTTCTTGCCCCATGGGGACATCGGTGATTTGAGTCCGATCGGCTGACGTCCCTCACCACCACCGTGGGGGTGGTCGGTTGGGTTCATGACTGAACCGCGGACGGTTGGTTTGATACCCTTGTGGCGGTTACGGCCCGCTTTACCGATATTGACGAGTTCGTGGTCTTCGTTGCCGACCTCGCCGATGGTCGCGCGGCAGGTTCCCAGGATTCTTCTCACTTCACCTGAAGCGAGTTTGACCAGGACATACTTGTCCTCACGGCCGAGAATCTGGGCGCGTGCGCCGGCTGAACGAACAAGCTGTCCGCCTTTTTCCGGAGTCAGTTCCACGTTGTGGATAATGGTACCAACCGGAATCGTTTTGAGTGTTTTGGCGTTTCCGATACGGATGTCGGCTTTCTCGCCGGATTCGATTGTCATTCCTACTTTGATGCCCTTGGGTGCGATGATATAGCGTTTTTCGCCATCCGCATAGTTGATAAGGGCGATGTTCGCACTTCTGTTGGGATCGTACTCGATGGTCGCGACGCGGCCCGGTACATCGTCTTTGTTTCGTTTGAAATCGATGATGCGGTATTTTCTCTTTGCGCCACCACCATGATGGCGTACGGTGATTTTTCCTTGATTGTTCCTACCCGATCTCTTGCTCAGGCTCACGAGCAGGGATTTCTCAGGCTCGGCGGAAGTGATTTCGGAAAAATCCAGACTGGTCATATGTCTACGACCGTTTGTGGTCGGTTTATATTTCTTTAAAGCCATTACGGTAACCTCCTTCTTCGTTGGTTAATTAAGATGAGAATATCTCGATTTTGTCGTCTTCCGAGAGGGTCACAATTGCTTTTGTAACCTGGTTTTTATACCCTTCATAGCGGCCGACTCGTTTCTTTTTCGGTTTCGCGTTGATAACATTGACGCTCAGCACGTTGACATCGAAGAGCTCTTCGACTGCTTTTTTGATTTGAATCTTGTTCGCGCGCTTGTCGACGGAAAAGGTGTACTTGTTTCCGCTTTCGACAAGTTGCATGCTCTTTTCAGTGATGATAGGGCGCTTAATAATTTCTGAAGCTAACATTATGCAAGCACCTCCTCATAATTTTTGACGGCTTCCTCGGTCGTGAGCAGGACAGTGCTGTTCATGATGTCATAGACACTGGCCTGAGAGACTGTGGATACTGTCACGTTCGGGATGTTTCTGCTTGAGAGTTCGACATTCGAATCTTTTTCAAGAAGAATGATCAAGACCTTGTCGGTCACTTTCAAATTGTTCAGGACTTCCACCATCGTCTTTGTTCTAGGTGCGTCGATTGAAAATCCGTCGAGAACGAGCAGGCTTTCATCGGTGACTTTCAAAGACAGGGCGGATTTCAAAGCCAGCTTTCTGACTTTACGATTGACTTTCAGTGTGTAATCGCGGGGGCTCGGTCCGAATACAACGCCGCCGCCGACCCACTGTGGTGAGCGGATCGACCCTTGACGGGCACGTCCGGTTCCTTTTTGACGCCATGGTTTGCGTCCACCGCCGCGGACTTCGGTGCGAGTTTTCACTTTGTGTGTGCCTTGGCGTTTGTTTGCGCGTATTGCTTTGACAACGTCATAGAGAGCTTGTTGATTCGGCTCGATGCCGAACACTTTATCTTCTAAGTTGACTTCGCCAACATTTTGTCCACTTTGATTTAACAATGCTACTTTTGGCATTTCAAATCCTCCTTTCAGGTCTTAAACTTAAGATTCTTCTTTCGTGGTCTGTTCTGTTTCGGTTTCTTTTTTGATGAAATCCTCAGGGTTCAACGGATCGATCGCGGCTTGTTTGATTGCGCGATAGACAGTGACGAGACTTTTTTTCGCTCCAGGGACGTTGCCCTTGACAAGAAGCAGATTCCTCGTCGAGTCGACCTTGACGATTTCCAGATTTTGAATGGTTACGGTTTCAGCCCCCATATGTCCAGGGAGTTTCTTACCCTTTCTGACATGGTTGGGATCGATAGGCCCCATCGAGCCAGGACCCCTATGATAGTGAGAACCGTGTGACATTGGTCCGCGGCTTTGATTATGTCGTTTGATCGAACCTTGGAACCCTTTACCTTTGCTGGTTCCGGTGACATCGACAACCTCACCGTCTTCGAATATATCTACTCTGATCTCCTGACCTACATCGAAATTGCTCATTTCTTTACCGGCAATTTCCTTAACGTAGCGCTTAGGGTTAGAGTTCGATTTCGCGAAATGTCCTAGTTCAGGCTTATTCGCCAAATTGGTACGCTTGTCTTTGTAGCCTAGCTGCAAAGCTTCGTAACCGTCACTTTCAATTGTTTTCTTTTGCAGAACAACGTTAGGCTCACAACTGATTACCGTCACAGGGACTAATCTACCTGCATCATCAAAAATTTGTGTCATTCCTACTTTTGTTCCTAAGATACCTTTGGCCATGAGTACACCTCCTAAATTATTTTAAAATGATATCGACGCCGGATGGTAAATCCAGATGCATCAAACTGTCGATTGTCTGTGGATTGGGATCCACAATATCAATCAGGCGTTTGTGCGTTCTTCTTTCGAACTGTTCACGAGATGTCTTGTTAACGTGGACGCTACGCAAGATGGTGAACACCTCTTTTTCAGTTGGTAACGGGATAGGGCCAGAAATCTTTGAGCCTGTCTTCTTCACCGTGTCAACAATTTTCTTTGCCGATTGATCGAGTAGTCTGTGATCATACGATTTCAATCGGATCCTAATGTTTTGATTCGCCATGAAAAGTTCCTCCTTTCGCCTACAATCAATGTATAGACTTGCTCCGCGGAAATTTCTTTAACACACTGTCAAGACAACGCCTATCGGTGTGTCAACAACCTCCCACTTCACAGCCGGACTTTCTTCAAAGTCTATGATATGTTAACAAAAAAAAAGACCCATTGCAAGTCTTTTATTTGGGTTTTTTTATTTTCAGGGTTGGTCCAGGATTCAACATTTTTCCGTTTAGCCTTTGACATCTCTACTAGGCGCACAAGAGGATTCTTGGTTTTATGCCCTTTTGTCATGCGTTTCAGTAAATAACGGAATTGATCACAATGGCAATGTGTTTTTGTCCTTTTCTTGAGCACTCGGGACGTGACCAATTCGTATCCTGTCCTAATACTCGATTTTCGTTTTCACAAAATCAAGCAGATCCATTTGTGTCTTTGTGAGCGGTCTGAAATATTCCCTGAAAGTGATGTAGTTATCCATGATGTTCACAAGCCAGCTTTCCAGGTAAACCGGAGGTTTAATGTTAAGTGGGAACATGTGTCTTAAGATGATATCGGTTTCCTTCTCATCCAGTTCAAAAAAGAAATCAGCGTTTGCATGCGCTTCCGCCGCGTGAGTGAAACCGTGCTTCTTAAAGAGGGATGATTGTCTGATTTTCCCCTCGACGTGCCAGTCGTACAGGAAAAAATCATGTAAAAGTGCTCCCCGGACAATACCGGTGGGGTCTAGTCCAAGTTTTTTCGCAGCCCGGTATGATTCAAACGCCACGATCACCGCATGATCAAAAACACTTGTCTCATCATGGTGATAGAAGTCTTTTTGTGTCTTATACATAGGATGAGCGATGATTTCCTCGGCAATCTCAAAAAAAGCCTGAAAATTTTCATCTTTCACTGTCATCATCCTTGTCACGTTTTTTCAAACCGATCTTCATTTTGGGGAAAGCCTTATAAAGACGGCTTTCTGTGATGCGGTTCGCAACATTCTTAAGTGAGTTGAACTCTTTTTTCGTCTCTTTCCTTCTTATTGAGGACATGTAGGCTTTGAGTTGATCGACCCGGGACTTGATGTTGCTGATTCTTTCATCATTTCTGATTCCAAAAAGTACGTTGCTCAAAGTGTCCTTAAATCCTCGGAAGCGTTCATTTTCAGTTGTTTTACGGAATTCTTCCGCTTCTTTTTCCAGCCTTTCGGCACGGGTTTTGAGTTCTTGAAGCATTGTTTTGAAGTTGATAAGGGTAATCAGGGTGAACACATAATCGATTGCGAGCACAATCAGAAGTGAAATCGTCAATGTGTAGGCAATCGTTTCATCCAGAGCGTCAAGCGCGGGAACGACAAACGGATGATGAACGAACGTGAATGCGGCGGTTCCCAAGGCACCCCAGATTAGTGAATAACGCAGGCAGACGTAGCCTTTGTAGTTGAATTTCTCTTCTGAGTAGTCCCACCAGCGCGCATCAAATAAATGATAAAGGGCGGCGCCACCGATAAACTCAAGCAGGGTCGACAATACTGTGATGAAAACAAAAACAACAAGTAGGTACATAGGACTGCCCAGTGTGAAATCCTGAAACAGAAATTCTCCTGCCAGATGTAAAAATACCATGCTTATGCCGTAAATCGGGACAAGTGGAGAATTTAGAAATCCTCTGTTCACGAAACGTTTATGCTTACGCGCATGATAAAGGACTTCAATAATCCATCCAATGAATGCATAGGCAAAAAACATCAGAATTACTTGCACAATCATCACTCCTGTTATGAAATATTATACCATTCTCCGTTCCTAACACATAGTATTTTGTTATTATAAAAGCGTCTGCCTGGTGATCATGCAGACGCTTTCAATTAATTAAAGACGAGGTTTCAGTAGTCGTTGCTCATCGTCGCCAGCATGACCGCCTTGATGGTATGAAGACGGTTCTCCGCTTCTTCGAAGACCTTGCTCTGTTCGGACTCGATGACCTCGTCAGTCACTTCCATCTCACCATTTTTCACCTGAGGATACTCGCTGTGGAATGCCTCGGCGATCTGGGCGCCGATTTCGGTATCCTTACCGTGGAAAGCAGGCAGGCAGTGCATGAAGATAGCCGCTTTGTCCGCGTTCTCCATCAGTGCCTTATCCACCTGATAATCAACGAGCTCACCTATCCGTGAACGCCAGACTTCCTTATGCTCGCCCATGGATACCCACACATCCGTGTAGATGACATCCGCACCTTTGGTGCCTTCCCATTTGTCCTCGGTTAACGCGATGGTCGACCCGGTTTCCTTAGCGATGGTGCGACAGTGGTCGATCAGACCTTTTTCGGGCCAGAGATTTTTCGGGGCAACACCGGTGAAGTTGAGACCGAGTTTGGCGGCACCGATCATGAGGCTGTTCCCCATATTGTTTCGGGCGTCGCCCACGTAGGTGAAATTGATTCCTTCCAGTTTATCAAAGTGTTCCTTGATGGTGAGAAAATCCGCAAGAATCTGTGTCGGATGATAGAGGTCCGTCAACCCGTTCCATACCGGCACACCGGCAAAAGCTGCCAGTTGTTCGGCATCCTGATGCAGATAACCGCGGAACTGAATTCCGTCATACATCCTTCCGAGCACACGGGCGGTATCCTTGATTGACTCCTTCTTACCCATCTGAGAACCGCTAGGACCCAGATAGGTCACACCCATCCCTAGATCGTAGGCGCCGGCTTCAAAAGCGCACCGGGTTCTTGTCGAATCCTTTTGAAAGAGAAGCACAACGTTTTTGCCCATGAGAAACTGATGGGGTCTGCCCTCTTTTTTGTCATTTTTTAGTTTCAGTGACAGTTCAATCAGGTGAAGAATCTCTTCTTTGTTGAAATCAAGCAGTGTGATGAAGTTTCTACCTTTTAAGTTCATTATGTTCACTCCTTTGTAATATTTTCCCGAATTATCGGCATACTCATACAACGTGGTCCTCCGCGTCCTCTTGAGAGTTCGCTCGAGGGAATCTCGATGACTTTTATGCCTCTTTTTTTAAGCAATGCATTGGTCACATGGTTTCTCGAATAAGCAATCACTTTGCCTGGGGCGACGGCCAGGGTGTTTGCGCCATCGCTCCATTGTTCGCGCTCACTGTCCACAACGTCATCGCCACCACAATTGATCAGCTCAACAGTCCTTCCAAGATGTTTTTCCAGAATCTCTTTCAGTGTGGCGACAACTTTGACTATCTTCAGCCCATTGTCTTTTCTTGTAATCTCGAACACAGTCAGATATTCCATGATGCCCGGGTGGATTGTGAAAACGCCATGGTCGACTTGGGTGAATACCGTATCAAGATGCATGAAGGCCCTGGTTTTCGGTATGTTGAAGGCAAGCACGGTCTCGAAAAAAGGTTCCTTCGCAAAAATTTTTCTTGCCAGTTTCTCAATCGCATAGGGATTTGTGCGGTCACTGATTCCGATCGCAAGTGTCTTGTCGTTCAATACAAGGATATCCCCTCCCTCAAGCGATTCCTTTTCGTTTCTGGTGAAATAGACGTTGAGCGTCTCTTTTTGGAAACGCGGATGATACTTGAGCATGTAGCTGCTGAAGATGGTCTCCCGTTGTCTTGTGGTGGTGTGCATCTTGTGGATGCTCACGCCGCGTCCGATACTTGCGAAAGGATCCCGTTGAAACAGGATATTGGGCATTGGATCCGTGTGGAAAGGATACTCTCTTTCCAACATATCCATAATCGAATTATCCTTCTCAACCGATATCTCTTTCGTCCTGATCCCTTCGATCATTTTGATGACCATCACTTTTGTCTTCATCGACTTCAGATAATCGAACACGGCATCTTGGACTGTGCGGGATTTTATGGAAGCCTCCTCGATGAACTGTTTGATGAAATGGTCCACCACTTCGGGATTGGCCTCTAAGGCTTCACTGACCATATCAACGATATAAAGCACCTCTACGCCCTCATTCCTTAAGACGCTCGCGAAGTAGTCGTGTTCTTTCTGCGCGACTTCCAGAAAGGGAATCTCATCGAACAGTAGTCTGTTCAATACGCCGGGAGTAAGATTTTCGAGTTCTTTTCCGGGGCGGTGCAGAAGCACTGTTTTGAGATTGCCGATTTCCGAGTATACATTGAACATAATTGTCACTTCCTAATCATCATAATAAATACGGTGTACCCTGTTGGAAATTTGGGTGAATATCTCATACGTAATCGTGTCGAGCCTGTCGGCGACATCCTTGACACTCACAATATCATCACCCATCACTGTGACTGTATCGCCTAGACGGACATAATCATCAACCTTGACAAAGGTCTGATCCATACATATTCGACCGACAATCTCATATCTCCGTCCTAGGGTCGAGACATGCCCGCCCTGGTTTTTTCTGATGAGACCATCCGCATAACCAATGGGAAGGATGGCGATTTTTTCCTGTTCCTTGGCTTCATACGTAAGATTATACCCCAGTTTTTCACCTGGGCTCAGTTCCTTGATTTCACTGATTCGGCTTTTCAAGATGAATGTGGACTTGAGTTTTATCCCATCATAGCCGACGGTGTCGCCGAACAGACCGATTCCCGCTCTCGCATGGGTCGTGAAATCAAATAAGTTCTCATACCGCAAAAGTCCTGGCGTATTGGAGATGTGAACCATTTTAGGTCGTATCAGTAGCGATTTGACAATCTGTTTGAACCGCTTAGCCTGCATCTTGACATAATCCTCATCGCTGTCGGCGGTCGCTAGATGGGTGTAGATGCCTGTCAGATTTAGGTGGTCGTGTGTCATCGCATCATCAGCGATCTTTCTGATCTTGGTCGGACTTTTGAAGCCGAGACGGTTCATGCCTGAATCATATTTCAGGTGGAACTTCAACGGCAACCCTGAGTCCAATACTTTCTTATATAGTTGTTCCTGGGACACCGTGAAGGTGATATTCTTCTCGGAGAGTGTCGGAAGGGCGAACTCATCCACTACCCCCATGACGAGAATATCGATGTCCGGGTTCAAGTCCCTCAGTTCAAGCGCCTCTTCCAGAAGGCTGACCGCAAAGAAGTCGACTTCTCCCCATTCAATCAGGTACTGAGCAACCATTTTCGCACCGTGACCATAGGCATCGGCCTTGATGACCGGTATAATCTTCTTCGGATAGACATGTTCCTTCATCTTCAGAAGATTCTGATGAATATTGGACAGATTGATTTCAAGCCATGTCTTTCTAAATTGTCTTGACATATACCTTCTCCACATATTCGGATGTCATCAAGGAAAGCAGACTTCCGTAAGTCAGTTTGAACTTGAGGACATCGCCGATTTTGTAATTGCCATTTTCAAATGGGACGCTTGCGATAATGTGGTCACTGCTGCTTCCCAAAAGTCGTATGTTCTTATCGAATGGAATCAGTTCATAGAAATCAACATCTTGCTTTCCGATACCCAGGATTGCTCTGTTCAAGACACCGAGATCTGTGAATTCGGGCCTTTTCCCAAAAGCGTCCATGCCGGGTTCGCCTTCTGGAAGCGATGGTTTTCTCTTAAGTTCTATGATATCGGCCTCCAGCGTGAAAACATCATCGTAAAGTTCGTCGATTTTGTTTCCAAAGGCAGTTTCTCTGCCGAGTGCCAAGGCTTCGCCGATTCTGAGATTATTGACTTTTTCAATATGGATATCACGGTCCAGAAGGTGAAGGTGCGAAGAATTACCCCCCGATATGATTTCAAGTTCCATCTGAAACGATTCTTCTATATCCGTCGTGATATCAATTAGTTTCTTCAGGGTCTGTTCTGTTGGGATGATCGCGCCGAAACATGTCAGATTGGTACCGATACCCCTTAAAATGATGTTCTTCATTTTGAGAACTTCGCTGACAATATCGTGGACTCTTTCCTTATAAAAAATTCCTTCCCTGAGATCGCCGATATCGATCATCAAAATGATCGAATGCCGCTTCCCATAGTAGCTGGCCGCATGATCAAGGGCTCTGATCACTTCAATTTCGGAGTTCAGCGACATATCCGCGACATTCACGGTTCTGTCAACTTCATGAAGGGACACAAGCCTCAGCAAGACCTTTTCAATATTGGTCGAGACTTTTTCGAGGTTGGCCAACCTGGAGTCCGCGATGAAATCGACTTTCTCTTCGCGCAACACATCGGTCAGCGGTTTGACTGCGCAAAAAACTTTCGTCACGGCCATCATTGTCAAGCTGTGCCTACGACACATATTCTGGACGATTTTGACATTGTGACGATATTTTTCCTGATTGATGATGATTCTTGGATACACGGTCACTCACCTCCGAGTCCGAGAGAAGACTGTAACAGTGTTAATGCCTCTTTTCTATATTTAAGCGACAAGACACCGAGACTTGACATGATATAATCATGATCTTTATAGATTTTCACTTCGCCTTTGGGAACGAGTTTCTTTGGGTTCGTACGTATATATTCCCTTATGATTTTTTCAGTATTTTCGAGATAGACAAGCGCACCACCTGTCAGGATGATGGTTTGGACCTGGGTTAGATCACGGCCTTCAGGAATGACCTTCTGACCGCTGCTGGTGTAGACGCTTCTCAAATCTCCGATATGACGGTTGAGCGCATGATGGACACATGTTCTGGTCAACTCGTAGATGAGTTTTCTCTCATTTGGTGTCTCAGGTTTGTAATTGAAATTTTCAATCAGCGTGTCAAAGGTTTTGTTTGAAACATCGAGTTTTCTCCTGAGGTTCTCTTTGCCGATCAGTTCAATGACATTCCTGTAATTAATAAAAACGCCGAGGTCACCTTCGACCGTTCGCTTTTCAAGCGGTTCCCCTTCGGAATAGACTTCGAATTCCTTGCTCGGGGATGTGATTGTATGGATGTCGGTCGTTGCACCACCGACATCGATGACCATGAGATTGCCGATTGCCTCATGGAGGAGAATCGCTGCCTCCATGACCGAACCGGGGGTTGGCATAATCGAACCTTTGACCATGTCTTTGATTGCGCCCATCCCTTTCGCGTGGATGATATGCTCTTCAAATGTCTTATAGATCTGTCTGCGCACAGGATGGATGTTCATGTAATCGACACGTGGGTAGACATTGTCGACAATGGTAAGGTAGGGTTTCTGATCGCTTTCCTCGAATAATTTTTTGATTCTGTAGTGGTTTTCGATGTTGCCGGCGTAAAGGATTGGTGTATTCAGTTTCAAGGCTTCTATCATTCTCAGGTTGTTGAAGGCAACATGTCTTTCCCCGTAATCAGTTCCTCCGGAAACAAGGACGATATTGGGTCTGATATCGACAATCTGTTCCAAATCGTCTTCTGTCAACTCCCCAGCCGTGATAAGGTGAATGTTCGCTCCGGCATTGAGGGCGGCTTCCTTCGCGGCCCTTACCGTCATTTCATAGACGAGTCCGGAAACCGTCATTCTCAAGCCGCCAGCAGCACTGGAAGCGGCAAACATCTCTTCATATGTCAATGTATCAGAACCGGTCTGGGTCTCAAGCATATCAAGTGCCGCTCTCAATCCGATTGTCACATCGGTCTCGACTGTGGTTTTTGCCATGCCTTTTCCAATAAAACGAATATTGTCTTTGATTGCGAATCCATTCAGTATGGTTGTCGTGCTTCCGATTTCAGCAACCAACAGATCTACCTTCACTTCTTATTCAGCTCTTTGTGTTTTTCAACAAGGAAGCTGGCGATATGTTTTCCTTTGGTTCCTCTGCCAAAACCTTGGTCCATATTGTTTTTTCGTGCGATTTCAGGCGTCACCTGGGTACCGCCGGCAATCAATATGATCTTATTCCTGACCCCTTTTTCGACGGCATAATCATGGAGTTTCTGCATATTTTTGTAATGGACGTTATCATGCGAGATAATCGTCGATATCATGATGCAATCAGCATCCATCTCAATGGCAGCGTCCACAAACTTCTCTATAGGGACACTGGTTCCAAGATACACGTAGGATATTCCGTATTTTTCAATGCCACCGTGCTTGATATCCAAAACTTCCCGGATACCGACGCTGTGTTCATCATCGCCCCCTGTGCCAGCAATAACTTTAATCGGGTTTTTCTTCACATAATCAAAAATTGCTTCTTCGGAAATTGTTTCCAGTTCCTCCGGGATGGTCAGCTTATCGATATCGATGTCAAAGTTGACCCTTCCTTTTATTTGCACTCTCGTGCCTTCGCTAGGATGAAGACTTTCCTTATGGATTACTTCGATATCGGATAAATTCATGTTTTTACCGGCTTGGATAGCAGCCTCAACTGCGACCTTCAGACCGACAGGAAAGAAGAGGTCCACGGTAACCACACCGTCAGCTAGCCATTCTACTTCCGGCTTGATCAGGTTCGTGTTTCGGTATTTCTCAGTCTCATCGAGTCTTAGATAGACATTGTCGGTCTCATCGAGCTCATCGATGAACTGTATCTTTTCAGGTTTTTCAAAGGTCGAGCCTTCGATTAGCTTTGCAGGGTCATCGACATAGTCCTCACCGTACTGGGCGACATTGTTATAGCCATAGTGTGCGGTGACAGGAGCCATATAGTCCTGGGCACGTTTGACGACAGTACCGGCTCCGATTCCGCCATCGATTTTTCTGGAGATGCCGTCTGCGTTTCTTTGCGGATACTCGCCGCTATCGACGAACATCCCGGCTTCGACAGCTTCATAGTAACCACCCAGTTCGATGATCTCTTCCATCATGAGAACCGCACGTTCTTGGATTTCCCGTTTCTTTTCATAGATATAGCCGCTGTTTTTTATCTCTACCATACTGAGCAGATCATCCATGCCGGTCATCGCCTGTTTGGTAGTGTCGAGCGCTTCGATATTATAAATATGCCAAGGAACATTCCGGCCCTCATCAGGAGTGATGGTGCTTTGGATATCGGCCGATGTCAGACGGGAGATAAGCAGATTGAGCACATGCGTTACAGTTGCTTCCCTTGTGGATGAATCCATATATTTAGTATTCATTTGAGCACGCATCTTGTACCTGTCAAAAAATTCTCTTAATGCGACCGCGTAGGGGAGGTTCAGTTTCAAGTCCGGTGATGGCGGTGCGGCCGGCGGAACGGTCGAAAGGCAAATGTTCTCAGGCTTGATGCCAATCTTTTCGCTGAAAACAGAGTTGATCGCATGTTGGACAAGCAACTCCGGCATAACTTTCCAGGCATCCCTTGCTGTTGCATTTGCATTATGGGCGCCATCAATCTGTGCAATATTGGCATACCCCATTATCTTCTTGCTTTCGGCGGCGTCAACCATACTTCTTACCATGTTTATATTCCTATAAAGGATATTGTATTGCGGGTCCTGATGGGCGCCGTTGACGCCTTCTTCAGCAAACAAAACCGCAATCTCCGGACCAGCGACGCCCGAAACATAAGAATGATAATTGATTGGACGCCCGACTTCTTCTTCGATAAGATCCAAAGCTTTTCTCTGGGCTCTCAGTTGCTTTCTTGTGATCGGAATCCCGCCAATACCTTGCGGCGTTCCTTCGAGCAAACCGTCAAAATGTGACTGCCCGGCGGTGCGGATGACCATGATATGATCCGCACCATGGTAAGCGGCCATCCGCATCCTCCTGATATCATCTTCGAAGCGACCGGAGGCGATTTCTGCAGTGATTACCGCATCTGGCTGCGGATCAATCCCACCAAGATAAGCCGCGCTTTGCAAAGGTGTGTAATTCTTAAGTGAAGGGCTCGCTTGCTTGAACTTGAATTGACCCAGCTCTATTTCCCGTTTATCTCTCCAAACCCAGCCTCTTTTGCTTGGTCTGTAATTTTCAAGATCCTGAAGAATATTCCTGATATCAAGTTTTTCATTCGGCTTCAATTTATCCATAAAGTTTGAACACCTCTTTCAGGTAATCGACATGCTTGCCTTCACCCAGCTCGATTCCAGCTTGTCTTATTGTCAGAGCCTTATCTTTCGCTATTTTGTAAACACAATGCCCGGCACCTTTTTGAAGCAGGTCGTGTTCTGAAAGAAGATCGACGATACCTTTGCATTCCAGACTTGAAAACCCCATTCTCAACAGCACGCTTCTTTCAATTGATTTCGACGTGTTGTCAAACCCCATCTTCACCAATGGGTCAACAATCTTATCCGCAAGTTCATAAAAATATTTCTTCAGTTCCTTATCGCTTAAGTCTTTCAAATTTTCGCGTCTTTTTGAAAAATCATCATTTCGCTCTTTCATTCTTTGCCTCCTTCAGTAGTTGATTGATTTTATCCTGATTCACCTTGAGTTCTTCGGACAGATACTCTATTTCATGGTCGTTAAGTGACTGGTCAACAAATCTTCTGAGATAGGATTTTCTGAGTCTATCCAGATCTATCTCTTCCACATCCAAGTCTTTTGCGCTTGATGGGAATATGATATTCTTTCCGGGAATCTCATCCTTCGGGTTTCCGAATAGTAGTTCGATATTATTTTTTCGGGCGAAAGAAAGTTGTGGTTGGTGATGTTTGCCCGCACCGGTATATTCGGTTTCCTGGACAACGATGATCTGATCATCCTTCATCGTCTGGGCCAATTTGAATGCCGCTGCCAGACTCGTGTTGCCTGCGGGGCCTCTTTCGAGTCCTTCAAGCACGGTAAGTGCTTCGGTAATAAAAAACACACTGCCCTGGTTGACGGTGAAGTATTTATCGATATATCTTAGCGGTCGTGCAGCACTACGGGGAACATCACTTCTGTCTGGATTCACCGAAAAAGGAATCCCGAATCCCGTGTGTCCGGTAGTGAAAGATTTTCTATTGAAATCGTCATCACTTGCCATATGCAAACCTTGAAGATTCACACTTGCACCATAAACTAGTGTATTCTTTGCCCCGGCTCTTCTAAGACCCCTTGCGGTTCCGGTCAGATTGCCGCCACCGGCATTGGTACAGATGACAACTTCTGGGAACTTACCTTCTTTTTCCTTTAGTTCGCGGGCAATCTCGACACCCAGTGTTTCAATGCCCATGATTCCATACGGTGAATAAAGCGAAGCATTGAAATACCCTGTTTTATCAAGTAGTTCCAAAAATACATAGAAAAGTTCAGGACCAACACTGAGTTGGATGACCTCGGCACCAAAAGATTCACAGGCTCTTGCTTTTTCCAGAATCTCAGGCTGAGCTAGATTATTCGAGTCAAAACATTCCTGAACAATGATACACTTTAAACCATTTTTCGCAGCTAGGGCGGCAACGGCGGCACCATAGTTACCGCTGGTCGCAGCGATAACACCTTCATAACCCATTTCCTTCGCTTTCGCAATACTTATAGCGGCCCTTCTGGCTTTGAAAGAACCACTGAGATTGTTGGCTTCATCTTTTAGGAAAATACGTGCCCCATAACCGGGCTCGGAAAATTTTCTTGCGTAATCTGAAATATTTTTCAGTTCGATCAATGGCGTGTTGCCGACCTTGGAATCAACCTGGATGGCCTGGACACGATTATAATCATAACCCGCGGTTTCCATCATCTTATTGTAATCAAATGCGATTCCGTCAGTCTCGTAATCCGAGTAATCAAGACCCACAGATTTTCGGATGATTTCTTGTTTCCTTCTCTCCAGATCCTTGATATTGTAACTACTCATCAGTGTCACCCCACATCTCTTCGAGTATCTTTTCCCTCATCTTGAGAATCTCAGGTACAAACTCACCAAAAGTGTGTTTGTAAGCAGGATTCACTTCTTTAACTGTTCCGACAACTTTCCTTTTGGTGGCTGTTAGAATCGTTGCCTCTTCATAAAGTTCGCTTTCCTCGGTGAGCCTGCCTTTGATCCAGCTTTTTAAAGGAACCTTAGTGGTACTTTCGGGTATGTTTTTTACTCTTTCCCCTGGCATCAAAAGATGTTGCCTTATTCTGACATAGGTGCCCTTTTTAATTAACACATCTATCATTCCTTTATCCAGTAATCATTTTTCCACGCGATATAATGATATCATAAAAGCCCTTACATTGTATAGTCTTTAGACGGATTACTACCCAATAAAAACAAAAAACCCCTTTAAGAGGTTTTTTGGGAGAATCGGCTTATTTTCTAATCAATTTACGAACATCACCCATAATTGCTCGAGGTACGGGAAGGTCTATCATGGTTTTTAGGCCTGGGGACGCATTAATGACATGCGGTATCATATTGACACACATCGCTATCGTTCCGAATCCACCGTCAATCTCAGGTGTTATAGACATATTGATATTTGGTTCTCCGAGAATCTTGATGTAGTCTCCCGTTTGTGTTCCTTCAGTCTCAGGTTCGATTTGCTGGGGGTGTTTCATATCAATGAAAAGTTTATTGTCGATGTATCCTTGCGCAGTCATATCAATCCCAGCAAGTTGCCCCGTCTGCGCTTTGCCATATTTTGACTCGCGATCAACCGATGTGACAATTGGCTTCATCTGTTGGGAGAAATCCTTAATTTCAACGCCGAGAGCATCGGCAATCATATAGACACTCTCTTTGAAGCCGACATGACCAGCCAGTTCATTATCTTTCAGTTTTCTATTGAACTCATCCAAAGATATCCCTACACCCTGTTCCTCCATTACTGTCGGTCCAAAAGGAGAGAGGCTGTTGACTCTTTTTACTTCTATTGAATCCACTTTAGTCATGGCGCCTGTTAAAGACAAAGCCAAAACATCCATGACGAAGCCCGGGTTTATTCCTGTTCCTAGCACTGAGACGTTATTTTTCTTGGCTATTTCATCAATATCTTTTGATAATTCAGGCTCGTTCGCATAGGGATATGCCATTTCTTCAGCAGTACTAATGACGTTTATTCCGTTTTCAAGACCTTTTTTTATCTTGGGGAAAGATTTTGAAGTGTATGAGTCTGTCGCGATAAATAAAACATCGACCTCCTTATTTAATAAAGAATCAATATCGCTGCTAATTTGAACGTCGTTCGCGATGTCTTCGTTGGTTTTACCCAGAACAGAAAAAATGGATTTTTTCTCTAAATCAGGATGCAAATCACATACACCTGTGATTTCGAGTCCTTCTTTTTCCATTATCATTTCAGCAATGCCTTTGCCCATGGCTCCAAAACCCCATATGACAACCTTGATTTTTTCCATATCAATCATCTCCTCAAAATGAAATTCCAAAGTTATAATAACATAAAAACCCTTACATTTCATGAACTATATTAAAAAAGACCGGCTAATCACTTCGCCGGTCCCATATCAATCAGATAGTTCATTATTCTATTCAATGCAGGCTTGTCAGCCGGCACCCAGGATAAATTCATTATATTCGGGATGTTTGCCCATTTAACAGCCTTATATTCGCCTTTTTCAGGTCTCCCCGTTTTCACTCTGGCATCATAATAATTTGTTGAAACTTCTGTATTATCCTCGTCAATGATCCGTTTAGTCGAGCCGATCGTTTTCACAATTTCAATTTCTATATCAAACTTCTTATTTATTTCTGATGTAAGTTTATCAATCTCATTGTCTAAGTCGTGGGCTTCGATCTTAAAGCTTGGTAGTTCCCAAGAAAGTGATAATGGATCCTCTTTGACTCTTTGATAACACAATATCTTGCGTCTTTTATTCACTATTACCGCAGTTGCGACATTGATGTGCTTCATCTTTTCTCACCTACCTGAAGTTTTGAGATGGAAACATAACCCGTTTCTATCGCATATATGTCACTATCGAGAGGGGCTTCATCACTGAGAACCTCTCTTTTGGTGCTGAAAAAATTAGATTCAACAGTCTTCTCCACATCGTATGAGAGGAAGTAAGTTTTTGTAATCTTATTTCCCTCTATTTCATCAACATGTTCCTTGGGAAAATTCACGTTTAATATATGGTCATTGGAAAGTAAGCGTTCATCTATAATATAATCCAAAGTTTTGGAAAAACATTTCTTCATGTTTTTGATCCCCTTTGGGTCTGCTGAAAACGCAATGGCCTTATAACCATGATAATAAGCTTGAAAAGCTGCTCCTACTGTTCCAGAATACATAGTGTCAACGCCAGTATTATATCCCTCATTGACGCCGGAGACAACCAAATCAGGCTTGAACTCTAATGCAAGTAGGCCGAATGTAACACAATCTGCAGGAGTCCCGTTAACAACATAAGTTCTTTTGTCGATCTTCTCGAAAGGAAATCCTTGTATCGAAATGGCCGTGCTTTTTCCGGACTGTTGGCTTTTAGGTGCTACAACGATGACATTGCCATATTTTTCAAGTTCTTTTCTGGCAAAAGCCAAGCGTCTGGAATCAATTCCATCATCATTTACCAATAATATATCCATTTGTACCTCCCGAGAACTTTTGTCTAATCCATTCTATAATTAAATTGTTTCTTTTTCAACCCTTTACACGCTTTCTTCTTTAGGCGACTTAATGATAAATTCTTTGATATATTCAACAAAATAACGAATATTATCGTTATTATATTTGATTTGTTTGCTTATAGGGTCTTTCCCTACGTATTCCGGCATACCGATGAAGGCATATATGTGAATACGATAGTGGGAATTGATGTAATTTCCAAGAAGCTCTTTATATATTAGCAGTTCAGTTTCTTTTCGTTGCCAAACATTAGAAACATTCGGAAAAGTATTAGAGATTCTAAATTCAATCAGTAACAACTTTTTCTCATAGATAAGAATAAAATCAATCCTTCTGTTTTTTGATAATTTTATCCTATATTCTGATATCAAAGAAATCTTTTCAAAAGTACTTGGTGCCAACTCATTCCGAAGTTCTCTGACAATCTTGTCAAATATGTAATAACCATCAACAAAGGATACTAATTCGGCAATAGAGACGCTTTTTCTAAACAATTTTTTTCCATTAAAAATTTCTCTTAACCGTTCAATATAGGGTGCATGTCGGACCCTTTCACCTCTACTATTAATGTCTTCTCCAGTAATCCTCCAAGTTCCATAAATATTGAAATCGGAATAAAATCTTCTGAATGCAAATAAATCTTCAAAATATAACATCGAGTCTTCTTTTAGCATGTGTTTCTCCTAACGTCATTTTACCTTATGATATTTATAAGCTTAAGAAATTGCTTCTATCAAATTAAATCATTATAAGCTAACGTATAAAATTGCTGGAGATTAAGGATGAGTATCCATAAATATGTGTTTAAAGCTAGAAAGAAAACAATCCTGATTATAAGGTCTTGATAAGCTAGAAATTACCTTGTTTCTCCTCAATAAGATAACTTTTATTTGATCATAATCCAATCATGATGAACCACTTAAAAAAAGCAAACAAAAAGCCGCTATAACGGCTTAAAGAAAATCTAGTGGTGGCTCAGGGCGGAATCGAACCACCGACACATGGATTTTCAATCCATTGCTCTACCGACTGAGCTACTGAGCCAAAATGGCGGTCCTGACGGGAATCGAACCCGCGATCTCCAGTGTGACAGACTGGCATGTTAACCG
>PWHD01000025.1 GCA_003555335.1 Mollicutes bacterium
ATAGAGGGCGTCACCATCGAATGGTCGTCCGATAAACAAGGCATCATTCCTCCATCCGGTGAAGTGAGCCTTCCCGGCATGGACCCGCACGATGTGGTATTGACCGCCACATTCACCAGCGGTGAACACAGCGAGACAAGAACCTACCAGGTAAACGTTCAACCGAGCGAAGCCTCTTTGATTGACGCTGTGAAACAAGAACTTTCCCTGCCGAACCGCACTATTTTTGAAAAAGACTACGATTTCCCGAGTGAAATGTATGGCGTAAGCCTTTCATGGTCATCCGACACGCCGGATCATCTAAGTGATGAAGGGCTGACCGTCCTGCCGGAACAAGGCAGCGAAGTCCCTGTCAACATTACGGTGACACTGAGTTACGGTGACGTGAGTGACACCGTTACGCTTTCAACCATCGTGACGCATTACGAGCCCCTTCATTTTCCCGAGGAAGTCGACCTGATCCGTCCGCTCGACGCCCCGATTCACACTTGCGACATCGAAGGGGAAGTCGCCCCGCCTGAAGGCACACCGTGTTTCCCCGGCGCCTGGTATAACAAGGCCGTCTCCAGCAAAGACGCCTGGCTAGGCATCGAAGGCGTGATCACCTTGCCCGAGGTCAACCTCTGGGAAGGCCGCTTCGATGTGGACAACAGCCGCTACCTTGACAACCCCTCCATCTATCTTGGCGGAAACGCCGGCGCGGAATCCGACGTAGGACTCTCCTGGATGCCAGGATGCAACAACGCGTTTTGTCTTTCTCCGGGAACGGAGCGAATTGCGTTCCGACCGTTCTGGCGCTATATTCATGGCGGCGATAACATCTGGGCGAACTCCGATTACCGCAAGCCTGAATACTATTATCTCCCCGGTGATAAACTCCGCATGACCGTGTTTGTACCGGAACCGGGCTACATCCAGATGGAAATCGAAGTCCTCGAAGCCACAACCATCGAAAAATACGTGGAGCTTCGTGCCAGCTGGCGCATTGAAAACAACATGCCAGCCAACTTCATCAGCCCCAAGATGCCTTCTGTGGGCCATGGTGGGGATGCGGCCGAGTTCAAACGTGTCAACGCCATCGACCAAGTAGGCAATGAAGGCGGACCCGCCAAGCCGACCGAGTCCGAAGTCACCGATGCGATCTGGCATGAAATGTTCCTCTACCGTGAAATCGACGGGGAACTCAGACGTGTCCCGTTCACCCGCGACCGTTTCGATTCCATGCTTTGTCCGGATGCGGAGGGTTTCATCCTCGATTATGATTCGGTCGACGCCGACATGGGCGGCGAGCGGATCCATATCAAACCGAAACGCGCTGTCAATTATAGCGACTGACCATCAATAAAAAACACTTCAAATCCGAAGTGTTTTTTAATGGGAAATCATAGCCCGTCCGCGTTCGAACACGCCTTTTTAGGGATTGAGACGGGAAGGGTCCCCTTCGCTTCGATGCGGCCTCTTAACAGTTTGTCGATGGCTTTGAAGGCATGCGGGGTGGCTTCATAGGCGCAGATGCTGGTGCCGCCTTCGGCGATGAACGCATCATAAGGCGCACGCAGTGAGACTAAAACAAGTTTGTTCGGGTCGATGTTTCTGATGAAGGTTTCTTGTTGTGGCGAAAGGGTTGCGTTATGCGTGAAGACCAGGATGGTCGCATACGACTGCGTGTGTTTTATAAGCTCAGCCCGGTTCTCATCGTCCCATTCATCCTTGAGCATCATCTCGGTTGCTTTGAACCCTTGCCTTTTCAGGAAGGAACCGAAGGTTTCTTTGTCTTCCGTATAGTTGTCCACCAGGGAATAGATGGAGACATCGGGGAAGATGATGAGGGTCTTACCGTAATCGATGGGCAGGTGCCCTTCGTTCCTTGCAAGCGTCAGTGAGCGTTCAGTGAGGGTTGCACTGTCTCTAAGCGCATCGGCAGGATTGAGCAAAGGCTCGATGTCCTTGAACGATTCAGACAAGCTTCCGACACGGTAACGGTCTTTGTAGGCAAGGATGCGTTCAACCGATTCGTCGAGGGTTTTCATGGCGATTTTACCCTCGTCGACCAGACGTTTGAACGTATCGAGGAAACGGATGTTATCCTCAAGCGTGTAGGCGTCATAAAGGAGGATGTCGTTTCCAGCATTGACACCGAGCCGGATCGTGTCTTTTAGATCATAGTGGTCCTTGATGGCATGCATGGAAAGAAGATCGGTGATGAGGATGCCTTCAAACTCGAGGGTTTCACGAAGAAGCCCGGTCATGACGGGCTTCGAAAGCGTCGCCGGGTTCTCTTCATCAAAAGATTTGAGCAAGATGTGGGCGGTCATGATGGAAGGGACGCCTTCAGCGATAGCGTTTTTGAACGGTGCGAGTTCGAAATTGTCGAACCGTGCTTCCGAAAGTTCGCTAAGCGGCAGGCCGAGATGCGAATCGACATCGGTGTCCCCATGGCCCGGAAAATGCTTGGCCGTAGAAAGGATGCCCGCTTGTTCATAGCCTTGAATGGCCGCGGTTGAAAAAAGGTTCACGGTTTCCACGGTATCACCATAGCTTCTCGCGTTGATGACAGGGTTTTTCGGGTTGTTGTTGATGTCGGTGACGGGGGCGAAATTCATGTTGATGCCAAGCGAGCGCATCGCGCGTCCGCCGGCTTCGCAGGTGCGTCGGTAAAGGTCTGCATCACCGGCGGCGGAGGAGGCCATGGCGCCGGGGATCGGGACGATGTCGTCAATGGCGGTGACGAGGCCGCCTTCTTGGTCGATGCCGATCAGCATGGGGTGGGTCGATAATGACTGCAGAGTTTTGTTTTGGTCATAGACCTGCTCGGCCGTTTTGACGTTTCGTTTGAAATAGATGACGTTACCGAGTTTGTAGTCTTTGATCAAAGTTCTTATGTCGTTATCGGGTTCATAGCCTTTGAATCCGAGCATCACCATCTGGCCGATTTTCTCTCTTAATGTCATGTTTTGAACGGTCGTTTTATATGACATGCACTTTGTCCTCGGGCCAGTGGCGTTCGATGCCTTGTTCTTCCAGGTGTTTCTGGAAGGCTTTTACTTGTTCTTTGTCGGCGTAAAGGGCGCGCGGGGTGATGCCTTTGTCCAAACACCAGGCAGCCAGGTAGCCGGCGACCTCGCCGATGTTCCACTCGACAGGATGGAGCCTGAAACATCCGTTGGTGACATGCGTGGTTCCGATATTCTTGCATGCGGGAAGCAGGTTGTCCATGTTGGTGGAGATGAAGCTTCCGAGCGGGATTTCAAACGGCCACGTGTTTTCAAAGTAGTAGTCCCCCGTCTGGGTGGTCATGTGCAAATCGATGTGATAACAGCCCACACCGACGCTGTCCCAAAAGTGCGGAAGGGAATCGTTGGTCTTCGCGGAGATGTCTTGCTCTTTGACGATATACTCGGTTTTCATACGACGCGATTCACGGATGTAGGGGGCTTGCGCGAGTCCGTCCTCTGTTCCGAGCAAATCACCGCGAAGCTTGAGTTCGGGATACCCTGTGCCGCCTTCATCACGCGGGGCTTCGGTTTTCAGCCAATAGACCAGTGAAAGACTGAGCTGACGCGCCATGTATTGGTGTTTTTCGGCTTCTTCGCTATCAAAAAGATTGCCGAAGACATAGTCGTTTTGGGGCCAGTTGATCAGTGTTGCATCGGCGATGTCATACCCTGCTTTGTAGTGTGACTTGTCAATGATCTGACGGTAGGTGAAAAGCGGAGGGTGTTTATCGTCTTTTTCAAAGGTGCCTTCCATGCGGAACTTGCGATAATCCTTCGAGACGTCAAGGGTCGGGCCATACCAGCTCAAAAGCTTCTTGCCATACGGCATGGTGATGGCTTTGAAATGGTCGTACATTTCCGGTTTTTCCATTTCGTGGGTTTCACCCCGATGATAGGAGACCGCCGCCACCCAAGTAACCGGCTGCATGTCTTCAGGAAGGGTTTCTTTGGTCGCATGCGGTTCACCGTAGATGTCGCCTTCGGCGCCGTTCACATAGTCCGCTCCACTGAGCGGAAGCAGTTCACCCGTATCCGTTCCGTCAATCACATAATCGGCGGTGGCGCTGAAAAGCTTACCGTCTTTCAAGTGTTCAAATGTACAGGATGTGACCGTTTTACCTTCGCTTTTCGCATCGATGATCCGCGTCGATGTATGGAGGGTGAGTTGTTCGTTGCTAAAAAAAGGCATAAGCATCTCTTCGAAAATGTGCAAGGCGACCTTGGGTTCGTGAGCGATGGCGCTCACCCATCCGGAGCCGGGATTAAAGATGCTTTTTTGCTTGATTTCGTCTTTGATGAAAGGGTGTTGACGGTAATAATCGCGCACACGCTCACGGTACCAACGATAGGTCTTTGAACAGCCGAACTGTTCAATCCAGTCGTGCTCGTCGCTTGGGACGCCCTGGTTCGTCAGTTGCCCGCCGATCCAGGCGTTTTCTTCTGTCAACAGCACCCGTTTGTTCATTTTAAGCGCCGAGTAGGCGGCCAGGACGCCGCCGATCGAAGCCCCGGCTACGATGATGTCATACTGTCTGTTCATAAGGGATTCCTCACTTGGTGCGCCCGGGATGGATTTCAATCCGTTCGGCGCCTTTTTGTGCTTCGAGCCCTTCATAGCTCACCGTA
The DNA here is from genome assembly GCA_003555335.1 of Mollicutes bacterium. Next base: position 4,623 of record PWHD01000025.1, read on the forward strand.
TAGGCACGTGCGTCCGGACAGGACATGCTGGCCCATCTTGAAGCGTTGAAGGGGACTTTTTGCAGGGTTCCGTCGATTTCACGATAGAGATAGACCTCTTTCCATTCGGCCGGTGTGACCGTCGCGTCGGTCACTTTGGCGACGCCGCCCTCGTTGCCGAACTGGTCGATGGAGTTGACACGCTTGAATAGCGCAGCCTTTCCGCTGCCCTGGCCCTCAGAATGGAAGATGGGGCTATAGAAGGTCCCCGGCGCATTCAGCCCATACCGCTTTCTTTGTTCGACATATTTCGGGATGGTCGTAGGCTCGATGATCTCGATCCGCAGTTGTAGATAGTCTTTTGCCGGGCTATAGACGGACATCCGGATGGTGTCTCCCGGAAGGTAGTAGTACTGGAAGTTTCTGGGGTCTGAGATATTCCAGGAATTGAAATTGCGTCTCAGCACATTGCCATCCTGG
>PWHD01000057.1 GCA_003555335.1 Mollicutes bacterium
AGGATAAAACATGAAACTATTTATCGACACAGCGAATGTGGAACACATCCGGGAAATAGCAGAACTCGGAATATTGAGTGGCGTCACCACCAACCCGACACTCATTGCCAAAGAAGGCAGAGACTTCAAAGAGGTACTCAAAGAGATTACCAGCCTTGTTGATGGACCTGTCAACGGCGAAGTCATTTCCCTCAAAGCAGAAGAAATGATTGAAGAGGGCCGCGAAATTGCCAAAATGCACAAGAACATGATTGTCAAGATCCCGATGACCAAAGAAGGACTCAAGGCGGTCAAGACACTTTCAAGCGAAGGCATCAAGACAAACGTGACACTTATATTCAGCGCCAACCAGGCCTTGTTCGCAGCCATCGCCGGTGCGACCTATGTCTCACCATTCGTCGGCAGACTGGATGACACACTGCATGACGGCATCCAGGTCGTCGAGGAAATCCGTGATATTTTTGACATCTATGGATTTGACACCGAAATCATCAGTGCCTCCATCCGTTCACCGAAACAACTTGCCGATTCCGCCAAAGCCGGCGCACATATCGCAACGGTTCCATATGCCGTCTTCGATAAAGCGTTCACCCACCCACTGACTGACAAAGGCATCGAAGCGTTTCTGAGCGACTGGGACAAAGTCTTCGGCGGGAAGTGATTCTTCATGTCGTTGCATAAGTTTGATGCGACCTTGCTCAGTGGCCGCTCACTCAACCTAAGTGAGTATGAAGGCAATGTCATTCTTGTTGTCAACACCGCTTCAAAATGCGGATTCGCGAAACAATTGAAAGAGCTCGAGACACTTTATAAGGATTACAGGAGTGAAGGTTTCGTCGTACTCGGATTCCCGAGTGACGAGTTCAACAAGCAAGAATACGAAGACAACGAACAGATCAAAGAAGCCTGCGAAGTCAATTTCGGCGTCACATTTCCGATGTTCCAAAAAATCAAGGTCAACGGACCGAACGCCCACCCACTTTACAAGTGGCTCAAAGCGAGAAAAGGTGGCCTTTTCGGGTCCAAGATCAAATGGAACTACACAAAGTTTCTTATCGACAGGGACGGGAAAGTCGTCAAACGCTACTCCCCACTGAAAAAACCTGATCGCATGCGTGTACAGATCGCAAAACTTCTCGGTTAAATAAAACTCGAAAGCCTGTCCTGGCTTTCGAGTTCTTTTTATGTTTGGGCTTTCTCATGTCGTGCGATGTTCCAACGCGTATAATACGCCGCGAGTTGAACTTGGACAATAAAGTCAAGTGCGACGACAAGCGCGACTTCCGGACCGATGGAATCAAAGGCGGTCACAGCGATTGCAAGCGCCGGCGACAAAGCGCGCACAACGGTTCCATTCACAAGCGCGACACGATTTTCAAAAGAAAAGAGACGCGTTCCGATGAAATGAACCGAAGCGATCATGATTACATAGCCGATGATGATGGGAATGATGATTCGAAGGATGGTGGTAGGATTGGAAAGCAGCATCTCGCTTCTGAGCGACATGACAAAGGTGATAAGCAAGACCACAAAAAACGTCGAAGCAAGCGGGAAAAGCGGACGAATGCTTGTTTTAAACCGTTCGTCACCATATTTGCGCTTCAGGACTTTCTGTGTCAGAAGACCGAGCAGCATGGGAATGAAAACAATAACAAGGATTTGTGAAAAAATCTCGTTAAAGGGAAGCGCAATCGACTCGCCAAGAAGCACACCGATATATAATGGCGCCAACAATCCCCCTAGCATCAAGCCGATAACAATCATTCGGATGGCTTCGGGCGCGTTGCCTTTGCTCATGACCGTCCATGAGACAGTCATGCCGGATGTAGGCAAGAGCGCAATGAGCAATATCGCTAGCCTGAGATACACTTCTCCCGGGAAAAACAGCAATCCAAACCCAAAGGCCAACAACGGTAAGTATACAAAATTGATTAGTTGTGCAACCAGCTGCAACTTATAGTTTCCTTTCTTCATGAGTGAAGAAAAATCAAGTGTGACCATCATGGGATACACCATCATAAAACTGATTGCGGTGACCAGTGAACTAAGTGGTCGCGTATCAAAAAATGCCCCAACAAAAAGGCCAACGACCATTCCGGTCACAATACTCAACACAAGATGACGCTTAATCCACTTTAGTGCATGAATCATAAAAATCGCCTCCAAGCACTTGTATTCTAAATGCTTGGAGGCGTATGTTCAAAGGATATGCATTGCAAGTTTGTATTCGAACGACTAGGCTCGATTGTTCCGTTCTTTCTTGACCCAGTTTCGAATTCTTGAGAGGGATACATTTTCCTCTTCAAGAATCTGGCGGTAGGTTTTAACACCATCCATGATGTTTCTGGCGAGCACCTGTTTCTTCTCTTTGGGGATGCGTTTGGACGCAAGTTCTTTCGCTTTTTTCTTGGTAAGTCCTTCTCTTCCAAACACCTTATAAAGCAAATACCAATCCTTGATCGTCTCGTGATAAACGCCGTATTGAGCGGCCAGATCCTGATAGGTCATGCCTTGTTCTTTGAGACGGCATATCTTGTATTTGAAATTGAAATGATACGCTTCGTTTTTCTTGGTACGGCTTTTCATTTTTGATTGCGACATGTTGATTACACGCACAAGCTTTTTTTGTTTCGCTTCGTCTGTGCGGATGTCCCGCTGGCTTTTTTCCAGACAAAGTGCTCCGCCGAGCCGGAGTATCAGTGTGCCGTTTTTCTCAACACCTTGGCGCATGAGAATTTCGGCCCGGACGGCATGGTCCGTGCGGCTGAAAATCGGCAATTTGAGTTTATCATGATCAATAATCGAATGTTCGAGCGTTTTCTTGACTTCATCCTCATCCATTTTGGCATCCAGCATTGAAACGGTGATGTGCTGTTGTTCCTCCAGACGTTCGATAACATCGGTCTCATAGAGTTTCAACAGAAAACGGTTGTCCTCTTCAGGCAATAGGAGCCCTTTCACGAGTTCAAGACATGATTTGTCGTCTTTGTTTCTATACCCTATGAGCATATAAGGTATCTCAAAAGAGTACGATATTCGTTTTACCAGTTCCAACATACAAACCCTCCCACAGCTTTGATAGTTTAATTATACTTGTATTCCCCTCAAAAAACAAAAAGAAACGACCTGTAAAGTGAAATTACTGTCTCTTAAAATCGATTCAGCCTTATCCTGATGGACGGATGAGACCGGAAAAGCCTCGCGTATAGCGGATGATAATATTTATCGTCCGTCTGTTTATGGAGCTTCTCAAGTGCCTTGGACAACCCTTCGCCATACCCTTCTTCTATGGCAAAACGATCGGCCTCGAACTCCTGTTTTTGAAGCAAGCCCAAAAAAACCAGCGTTCCAAGTCGGATCAAAATCACGTTGAACAGCACGACTGGAACCCAAAACGAAAAATCCTGAAGCGTTTCGAATGCGAGTGCGAAAATGATGAAATTTGCGATAAAATACGTGAACACAATCGGAATGACGACCATGACACGCTTGAACATATGCTTTTCATAGGCATGGCCGACTTCATGGGATAGTATGCCCACCACCATATCGTGGTTCATGCTTGCGAGCAACGGCCTTGAGACATACATATTGCGATGATTTCCCACATCCAGCAACATGGCATTCAAACCAAGCGAAACGGCATTTGAAACGATCATGCAAACTGAGTCGCTTTTGACAATGTTTTTGAAAAACGCTTCCGACAAGCCATGACGGTAGGGCACCATCCGAAATTTATCGGAAAGCTTGCGCACGGTTCTTGGAAAGAGTACAAAATAGACGACAAGGCCGATCAACGCCATTGCTCCGAGGACGATCAGCGGATGAACCAATACGAAAAAGACGAGTTTCGCCGATACAAACAGGATAACGGCTAAAATGTAGAAGACAAGAACACTGAGTGCGTTCAGCATCGTGCGTTTATAGTCCGTCCGAATGAGCAATCCGTACAGAGTTTCAATAAATAGAACATACACCGGCAAAATCATGAGAGCCCACAACAGGAAAAATTCCATCTCCTCTTGCAAAAGGGCGTGGCCAAGCACAATGATCAGTGCGATAAAAACGAGACGATTGATGATTCTTTTGATCAGTCGTACCCGAATTCTAAGCGGAGCGGTCTTCAGACTGAGTCCTAAAGGAACACATTCGAAAAGTGTCCACGCTGAGAGAATGCCGGCTAAAACATAAGCAGTCAACATCATTCGCCAATTAGTTTGATAAGAACCCTTTTGCGTCGCTTACCGTCAAACTCTCCATAAAAAATCTGTTCCCAGGGTCCGAAATCCAATGCGCCATCCGTGATGGCCACGGTGACTTCACGCCCCATGATCTGGCGTTTGATATGGGCGTCCGCGTTATCTTCATACGTGAATTTGTTGTGGTTATATTGATCGTGAGGCTTTTCCGGCGCCATTTTTTCAAGGAAGTCCTCGAAATCCTGAAGCAGCCCGGATTCGTTGTCATTGATGAAGACCGATGCGCTGATATGCATGGCATTAACGAGCGCAAAGCCGTTTTTAATGCCACTTTCTCTCACAGCATCCTCAACATCCGACGTGATGTTGATATACTCTCTTCGCTTATCGGTGTTGAACACGAGTGTCTTTCGATAATGTTTCATATGGAATCCTCCTTAGTGAATTTTGTAAAGTACCTGCAGAAATTTATCGGAATAATGAAATGCCTCTTTGTAATGACGTCTTGCTTCGAGCGCCTCGGTATAAAGAATCGTTCCGACCTGGATCGCGATGAAATCGCGTTCCTCATGAGCAAGGTCCAACAAGGATTTGCATAAGGACAGATAATGGTCGTCCTGACTTTTGAGAAGGCCATGTTCTATGACCTCGATCAGTCTCTTGTCGATATCGGTAACCAATATCCCTTGTTTGCTTCTGAAGCGGTTGATCTCACGCAGCGCCTCCATGTTCCTACCCAGTCTGAAATACGATAAAATCTTGTAAAAGTGGTACTGGAAAATATTCACATCAAAGGTCTCCAGAATCGACAGCGCTTGCGTATAGTCTTCCTGGATGATATGGTAACGCGCCTTATTGACATTCACAAAATTATAAAGCGG
>PWHD01000058.1 GCA_003555335.1 Mollicutes bacterium
CGTCGAGTTCAAGCAGGAAGGCTATCTCATCGTCGGCACCAATGCGGAAGAAGACGCTCAGTTCAAGAAAAACGTCGCGCTTCAAAACTCGCTCGACATTCCTGCAAGGATGCTTTCGCCGCAAGAAGCCAAGGAAATTGTGCCGCATCTGAATCTTGAGGGTGTGACCAGCGCGACATTCTGTCCCACGGACGGACATTTGAATCCTTTCACAACCACGGATGCCTTTTACAAGGCAGCCAAGCGTGAAGGCGTCGATTTCTATACCTATACCACAGTCAAAGACATCATCACTGAAGACGGTGCGATCAAAGCCGTCGTCACCGATAAGGGAACCGTCGAAACGAATGTCGTGATCAATGCGGCGGGCGGTTTCGCCAAGCAAATCGGTGAAATGGCCGGTGTCGATATCCCGGTCCATTCACAGAACCGGGAGATTCTAGTGACCGAACCCATAGAAAAAATACAAGGTCCTATGGTCATAAGCTTCTCACGCAATATCTACTGCCAACAGACGCCACATGGCGCGTTCATCATGGGACGTGGCGACAAGCGCGCTCCCGGCTACTCGATGGAATCGACCCATACGTTCTTAGACGAAATGGCCAAGACCGTGACCAAACTGCTTCCACCGATCGGTGAACTGAGAGTCATCCGGCAGTGGGGCGGACTGTATAATTTTTCACCTGACTCCCAACCCATTATTTCCGATGCGAAAGACGTCAAAGGGTTCTACATGGCTTGCGGCTTTTCCGGCCACGGCTTCATGCTGGCTCCGATGACTGGTCTTTTGCTCAGCGAGATGATTTTGGGAGAGGAACCTTCCCTTCCGGTAGAGAATCTGTTACTCTCCCGTTTCGAGGGTAAGGATATAAAAGATGTTGAGACATCTGTAGTTTGACATAAAGGAGAGATGCACTATGGCAATTTATGACTTCAAGATGGAACCATTCACGGATTTCACGGACAAGGAGAACGTCAAAAAGCACCAGGACGGTCTTAAAACCGTGGAATCGTACCTCGGCAAGACGTATCCGCTGATCATCAACGGAGAACGTGTCGAGACAGGAAACCTCTATGAATCGAAAAATCCGGCCGATCATGGTGAAACCATCGGCCACATTCATCAGGCTTCTGAAAAAGAGGCGGAAAAAGCGATGGCGAGTGCGCTTGACGCGTTCAAAACATGGTCCAGGACTCCGGCAAAGGTTCGTGCCGATGTCTTGTTCAAAACCGCTGCGATTGTACGTAAGCGCAAATTCGAGTTCTCGGCCCTGATGACCAAAGAAGCCGGGAAACCATGGAACGAAGCGGACGCCGATACGGCGGAAGCAATCGATTTCTTGGAATACTACGCTCGTCAGATGCTTGAGATTGACGGAGAGACGGACAAGAAAGTCCTCTCAAGAAAAAATATTGAACGCAATGAGTTCAAATACATTCCCATGGGTGTTGGTGCCGTCATCACACCATGGAACTTCCCGCTCGCAATCTTTACCGGAATGACCGCATCCGCTGTCGTTACGGGGAACACCATCCTCGTCAAACCGGCGATTACGACACAAGTCATCGCATACAAGCTGATTGAAGCCTTGGAGGAAGCCGGCCTTCCCGCGGGTGTGGTCAACTTCATTCCCGGTGACGGTCCTGAGATTGGTGAGTTTATGGTCAAGCACCCCAAGACGGCCTTTGTCTCGTTCACCGGATCCAAAGCGGTCGGTCAGACCATTTATGAAGAAGCCGCCAAAGTCAGAGAAGGCCAGACACACCTCAAACGGGTCATCGCGGAGATGGGCGGAAAAGACGCCGTAATCGTCGATGAAGGCTATGATGTGGATGAAGCGGCGGAAATACTGAGAGCATCGGCATTCGGATTCGCCGGCCAGAAGTGTTCTGCGGCATCCCGTGCGATCATCCATGAAAGCATCTATGACGATGTGCTCGAAGCATTGAAACTAAAAGTCCAGGACACCACGGTAGGCAACCCCGAAAATTCCGCGACATTCATGGGGCCTGTCACAGACGAGAAGGCCTTTAAGAAAATATCGGAATACATCGCCATCGGAAAACAGGAAGGCAAGTTGCTTGTCGGTGGTGAGGCGGATGAATCCAAAGGTTGGTTCATTCAGCCGACGGTATTTTATGATCTCGATCCTTACGCACGCATCATGCAAGAGGAAATATTCGGCCCCGTACTCGGTGTGACCAAGTTCTCCACGTTTGATGAGGCGCTTGATATCGCCAACAATACCGAATACGGACTGACCGGTGCGGTTCTGTCCAAAAATCGTGAAAACCTCGAAAGAGCACGCGAGGAATTCCAGGTCGGAAACCTTTATTTCAACCGGAAATGCACTGGCGCCATTGTCGGATACCAACCGTTCGGCGGTTTTAAGTTAAGCGGTACCGACTCCAAAGCCGGAGGTCCGGATTACCTCAAGCTGTTCATGCTTGGAAAAACAGTAACTGAAGCATTATAATGACTGTATGAAACACCCCTTTGAACTAGGAAACATGTTCAAAGGGGTTTTCCTTTGGATAAAATTTTCACAGGATTATAATCGGCTAAGCCAAATGTGATAAAATGAAGATGAGATACAAACGGTAACTCAAAGGTTTTTCATCAGCGAACGTTATAAGAGATAATATGATTTGAAACGGTTAATAAAGTGATTTACGTTCCGGAAGGAGGGGGTACCGATTGAACTGCTTGCTGAAAAATTGAAAGAAGTCGTTTTATCGGTGGTACCGGTAACGTTCATAGTGATCATGCTCCATTTGAGTGTTGTTCCGCTGGAAACGGCCATGTTCGTACGCTTTTTATTTGGAGCGGCTTTTGTGGTCGTTGGCCTCACACTTTTTCTTGTAGGCGTGGATAAAGCGATTACTCCGCTTGGAAACAACATCGGTGAAGTCATCACCAAATCGAACAACCTGACCATCGTGCTGGTCACGGGCTTGATTCTCGGTCTTTTCATTACATTGGCCGAGCCGGGCCTTATTGTTTTTGCAAATCAGGTTGAGATGGTATCATCGGGCAACGTCATGGCTTGGACTTTACTGATTGTCGTATCGCTCGGTTTGGCGGTTTTGCTGGCGTTTGGATTTTATCGTATTGTTTATCATATCGATTTGCATATCGTGCTGACCATTCTTTATATCATCGTTTTTTTCCTTGCCCTCAGAGTGCAACCGGAAATGTTGGTCATCGCTTTTGATGCCTCGGGCTCTACAACCGGGGTGCTTGCGGTTCCTTTCATTCTGGCGCTCGCTTATGGGATTTCACATTTGAAAAGAGACGTAAAGGAAGGGGAAGATGACAGTTTTGGAATCATTGCGATCGTTTCAGTAGGTGCGATCATTTCTGTGCTCATGTTCGGCGCTTTTGGTCCGCCCATCGATTTCACAAGTGATTTTGAGAGGATTGTTCCAGAAACCACCGGTATTTTTTCTGTCTATATGGAACGATCCCCCAGGATATTTATGGAAACCTTTCTCTCCTTGCTACCGATTCTGGCCACAATGGTGTTTTTCCAGTTGGTTATCTTCAGGTTTCCGCTTAAACTCTTATCCCGTTTCGTTAGAGGCTTCATCTATGCAATGCTTGGTCTTTTCATTTTCTTGCTTGGCGTGAATGGCGGGTTCATGGATGTCGGTGCTGAAGTCGGACGGGTATTGACTGAGAGTGACAAAATACATTATATTATAATCATTGCGTTTTTCCTGGGCATTACAACCATTCTTGCGGAGCCGGCCGTCCATGTTCTTACACAACAGATCGAGCAAGTGACGACCGGATATATCTCGGGGTTGATTGTGTTGATTGTCCTTGCTTTGGGTGTCGGGCTTGCCGTCGCTCTGGCGACGCTCCGCATATTCGTCGAGCCACTGCAAGTTTGGCATTACTTGTTGCCGGGATACATTATCGCCATCGGTTTAACGTATTTGATACCCAGGTTGTTCACCGGGATCGCTTTTGACGCAGGAGGCGTTGCGACGGGCCCGATGACGGCGACATTCATCCTGGCCTTCGTTCAAGGGGCTTCGCACGCACAAGAAGGTGCCGATGTGATTCTTGATGGGTTCGGGATGATTGCGATGGTAGCGCTCATTCCTATACTGACACTGGAAATCCTTGGTTTGGTCTACAAGTACAAGTCAAGAAAAACGGGGGTGTAATTATCACACAGAATGCGAATTTGGATGCTTATGAACTGTTGATTGTCATTGGTTCACATGGCATTGGCAAGAAGATTATCAAACATGGCAAACAACTTGGTGTCAAAGGATGCACGGTATTCATGGGGAAAGGCATCACCAGACAAAGAAGCCTCATGAAATACCTGGATCTCAATGAGTTCAAACGTGAAATCGCCCTGCTTGTGATGAGTGAAGCGGATGAAGACACAATCATGGTTGAACTCAACAAAAAGGTATCGTTTGAAAAAAGAGGACGGATTGCCATTACCATACCGCTCAGGCAAGTAATGGGCTCAAAGCTTCATCACAGTGAGGTCAGCGATAAAGGAGTGAAAAACCCTATGTACAACGCCATATTCACCATTGTGGACAAAGGACAAGGCGAAGCCGTGATTGAAGCGGCACGCAAAGCCGGTTCCCAGGGTGCGACTGTCATTAATGCGAGAGGTTCTGGAATCCATGAAACCAATAAACTTTTCAACATGGATATTTCACCTGAAAAAGAAGTGGTTCTGGTCATTGAGGAATACTCGAAAGTGGACGATATTACTAAAAGCATTCGTGAGGACTTGGATATCGACGAACCGGGTAAAGGCATCATCTTCATCCTCGATATCAAGAAATCGTTCGGATTGTTCAGAGATATTGAATACAAGGCGGAACAGGACAAGTAATGGAAGTAACTTTGCAAGGATGAAGACAATCACAAAAGGGCTTGACCGACAATTTTTGTTGTGCAAACAAGCCCTTTTTTGTTATGATAGTTGTGACTGGAGTTGATAGTGTGGAAAAGCCGACTTTGATGCGCTTGTTCCTGACCTTCATGAAAATAGGCGCCTTTACGTTCGGTGGCGGCTATGCCATGATTCCCA
>PWHD01000053.1 GCA_003555335.1 Mollicutes bacterium
CCTCTCACGGGCTGTCATTTTTCCCATAGCTACCTGTTTCTCAATAGCCTTTTTACCTCCCCCCTGGAGAACCGACTGTATACGTTTTTTAAGATCAATCGTTTTAAATTTTATAGACATATCTCCTTAAATTAAATTTTTTATATAACACCTTGAAAATTAAAATGTCGAAATAAATACACGTTATAAAAATCTTGCTTTGCCAAAAAAGCGTTCAAAGTAATAAAAAATATTTCAATTTAGCATGAAAAATTTGCTCAATTTTTCCTTTTATGGGGTAACTTAACAAAATATGGCAAAATCTTTTTTGAGATAAATATAGGATTAACTATTACTTTAAAACAAAAAAACTACTCAATTATACTTACTTTTAATGTTTCCCTGTAATTATCGCCAATGATTTTAACTAAATACAAACCACCGGATAAATCCTCAATATCAATATTTAACTCATACCCCGGCTCAATAATATTATATTCATAAAACATCTTACGATTTCCCTGCATATCGTAAACGTTTATATTTACATTTTCCATCTTTTTGTTAAACAAAACATTGTATTTATCACTTGTAGGGTTGGGATATCCAACTACCTGGTCCGATGATAAAACTCGCTCATCAACTGATAATACAGATAAAAATACTGCAGTCAAATTAAGCCCTTCAGAAGGCATGGAAAAAGTATATTCTTTTTCATGGCTGAATATTTCTCCGGCATTGGTTTCCCATTCCTTGAATTTGTATTCAATATTTGGCTCTGCCTTAATTGTAACGGGTTCTCCTTCCATATATGTACCTTCACCTTTAGCTATACCTGAAAACTCGGGTTTCACTTCCAGTTTTACTGATGCTTCCATACCGGCTGCATCAATAACTTCAATCTTATCAATAGCAAAACTTGCGCCATCCTGCCCTTCATATTTAAATGCAAGCCTTACATTGGCTTCATTGCCATACTCAGCCAAATTAATCAATGCTTGCAACCATTCATAATTATACTGGGAAGAGTCAAACCCCGGATGATCGGCATGATCCCAGATCTTATGAAAAGCACCATCATCAACACTTGCATATACATCTAAACGGCAATTCTCTTCTGTAACCGACCATGTATAACTACCATTGAACCAAAACATTAATGCCGGTTTATCAATTTCCCCAAGATCTATCGGAGAAGTAATCAACCATTCATTTTGAAGCTCATCTTCCAACCAGGGAATAAACATAAAATTATCACCCTCTACCGGTTCAACATTAGTATCTTCTACCGTATATCCTGAAGTAAATTGCCAGGACTCTGATGATTGAGCTTCAATCATCCAACATTCATCTAACTCTTGAACGTCAAAAACTTCTTTATATGGAAACTGGTCAATAAATTCCTGGCAGGGCTCAGCCAAAAGAACATAAGCTTCATTAGAAGGTTTTGATTCAACATCCCCGTCATAAACGGCAGTAACATAATAATTATAAAATCCATACCCGGGATTTTCATCCGGGAAAGTTGTAACTTCGTTATCTTCCGTTTCCTTTATCATTTCATCATCACAATAAATCCTGTAATAACCGGGTTCTTTATCATGCTTCTTATATAATATATCATAACTATTATCAAATGAATACTCGCTATATTCTTTTGCTTTATTTTCAATCTCTGCAGTGCTAACAGGGCTTTCCTTCTGCACAGATTCCGGATCCTTGCCTTTGGAAGCTGTGATATATATTCTTGTTAAAAATTCAAACTCCTGTTCATCAGCTATATTTGCATAAGGTGTCCAATAATCGTTATCGGTTTTTAAAAAGGAATTAGTGGCTCCATAATTAACCAATTTCATTGCAGTAGAGGGATGTCCGCTTTCATCAAGGGGCTGCACAGCCACGTAAAATTTATCCTCCATAACCAAAGGTTCATCAAGGGTATATACGTTTTCTTTCATAGGCTCCGCCACTAATTCAGGCGATTCATAATACAGTATTTCCCCGTGAGGACCATAAATTTTAAATGTAAACGTTTCATCTTCACCTGCCCATTGGTGTTCATCATGCTCAACAAATACATGTGAAATCTTTTCTAAAGTAGCCGGAAAAGTAAAGTCCAGTTTATCATCATCAAATAATGTAGCACGTTCGGGTGTTGCCCATGCCAGGTGTGAAACATCATAAACATAAGACAACCACCCCTCGCGATTTGGTGTACTGCCGGGTCTATACCACTTCAAATGAATATTTTCATCATCTTGCGCTTCTGTTGTAAGAAAACCCGGAGGTGGATATTCTACATAATAAGGGTCGTAACCTTCTAATTTTTCGACACCTGTTCCTTTTGGGTCAAGATAAGGTTTGAGTTGCCTCATCTCATCTTCCGGGTCATTGGATTCCCAGTGATAGCTCATCTTGCCATAAAAGTCAGGTTTATCAGGCTCTTCACAAGTAGCTGAACCACCTGTCAATGTTCCCACAACTAACCCTTCCTCATTAAAAATTGGTGATCCGGAGGAACCAGATTCAGGAACGCTCCAATTCGTTTCTGTGCTATCCCATTCTACCTTCCAGGTCGAATTAGGCGCCATCTCTCGTTCATCTACAACAGCAGTAGCACTTGATAGTGTTTCATTATAAGTGGAGATCATCTTGGCATCACCTGCAGGATGGTGTATACCGGCACCTGAATTGGCGGGTTCATCAATGGTACTCCAACCACTATAGTAAGGATCCCATGTTGAAGGAGGAGGCTCCCGGAGTAGTAACAATTTAAAATCCGACCCCTCCTCAAGCGGGCCTTCAGAAATTAACTCACTACCGTGTATCATGTTATGCGGTGGAGTCCCAACATCAGCACATCCGGGCCTTTCAAAATTAAAATAAAAATGCCAGTAAAGCATGTCTCCATAGTAGGCATCTTCACCACAATGCGAAGCTGATAATAAGTAAGGCTTACCATCTTGAGCCGTATTGTTAACCAAGGCACCGGTACACCAATAATAATCCTCGTCAACTTTCATCAGCATACGTGCTACACTCCGCTTATGCTTCTGCCAATCATCACCTTCAGGACAATTAATATGTACCTGGCAATCCTCCGAACTACCAAGACTCTTGCTTGTTTCCCGGAATAAGCCCCCACCAATTGAAATATGAACCACCTCACTAATGGAAAATAAAGATTTTCCTTCTTTCTTTAACTTTTCACCTTCAGCAACATCTTCCTCGTATTCAATTATTATAGTATTGCCGGGTATGATCTGGGTAGTAAAAACGTTTTCCTCATTGGTGTTTCTATGATCAAATGAGCCTAAAACAGTTTCTTTATCCTCACTGTAAACAAACATCCTGGAGTTGACTGAAAGATCAAAATCGTCAAACACCAAACCAAGCGCCAAAGCACCGGGTGAAGTGACCTTCAACCGCCATATTCTTAACGAATCACCTACTAACTCCCAACTCCCGGAATTGCGGGGCTCCAACCCTGCCGGCAATGCAAAACCCGCATGCATAGCTTCACCCGGCTGTCGAGAAACAGGATAAGATTGCTTCTTTTGCTTCATTGTTTCCGTCAAAGATGCACTGAATACTTCTACATCCTCAGCAGACAAATCCTTCTTAAGCCCAACAGGGGAACCACTGTATTGTATCTGTGAAAAAAGGTGAATATTTGTAAATAAAAACAGAAAAGCTATTATTACAAATCTTAATAAAAGTAATGAAAAAAATTTTTGCATTTGCATATTTTTTAGTTATTAAATTGATTAACAATATTTTGCAAGTTAACCCCGTGGGTTTGGCAAAACCTGCATGGTTGGCCATGACGGTTAGTTCCGTAAATTTTGCCAAACCCACGGGGTTGAGCAATTTTATTATTCATAAACAAAAATAACTCTTATATTTTGTATTACCCTTGCAACTTTTTAAAATTTTCTAAAAAATTATTTATACTCACGCAACGTTTTGCCTATTTTTGTACTCCTTTATTATGGAATAAAATGTTTATCATTATTTTTTGAATATGTTAATCAGTTCAAATGTTAATCAGTTCAAATGTTAATCAGTTCAAAACTGAACCAATTTATTTAATATTTTTAACAATTTTGTAATAAAAGTTTTTAGGAAAATTTGCAAAAATAGACTTCTTTTTAAGCATAGCATAAATTTTGTAAATTTTTGCTGAAAAAATTTTTTGTTAACATTTTTTTATTGTCATTTAAAAAGTTTATTTATATTTGCCTTTGAAATTTTAATAACGTTTAAAGTTTTCTATAAATAATAAGACCGGAACAAAGTAGTATTTCAAATTAAATCAACTATGGCCGAAAGGATTCCTACTTGAAATTTTTTCCGGTTTTTATGTAACCTTGTTATTAAATTTTAATATAATAAATCATAAAATCTTATTAATAACCAAAAAATAAACCTTATGTAAAAAAAACAAAATAAACAGCTTTAATAATAGTAAATAACTTAAAATTGATTTTTTTATTTAATTAATAAGTGTTAAACCAAAATTCTAAAACAATGAAACAACTATTAACGATCTTTATGGTTCTTGCCGTCACAGTTGCTTTTGGGCAGCAGCAAGAAACCATTGAACAAAAACTTGAGTCTACCCAAATATCACATGGGGTAGATGTTAAGGATGACAATGACGGAGAGGAAGAGGAAGAACCAGTAGGGGTATGGCTTCACTGGGATGATGGTATCCCTTTCAGTGCTGTAGGGTTTGGCGCACCAACTGAATGGCAGACCGCAGCCCGCTTTGAACCGGAAGACATCGAAGCTTTTGACGGATGGGAGTTAACCTATGTGGATGTTTTCACCCTGCACTTGCCCGATTATGCAAAAATTGCAGTTTACCAAGGAGAAGAGGGTGATCTTGAAGAAAAAGTAGTTCAAGAATTTCAGCCTAATGAGTCGGCATGGACAACTGTTGAATTAGATGAGCCATATGTGGTAAACGCCGAGAAAG
>PWHD01000054.1 GCA_003555335.1 Mollicutes bacterium
CAATACCACCGTCAAACCAGGGCCATGATTGATGCAGCGCTTGCCAAGAACGACTGTGTCCTTGAAGGCAAATACCCTTTGATCGGTGTCAATGTCTATGACGCAAGACGTTTGGATCGGTACATCATCAGCACGTACTTTGTCGCATATAAAAATGCGGGTAACGATGCAATCCTTCACGGCGATTATCTTGTCGAGTTGGATGATGATTTGGATATTAGTAAGGTCTACACACTGAAGTAGTTAAGGCCTTCTAGCACCATAGGATGTATCGTCGTGATGACGACTTCGAATATTCTGATGCATTTCATGCACACGCCGAAGAACGGTCTTTATATTGGCGTTGCGAGTACCATTGACAAACCGTGTCATTATTATAGCAAGGAAGGGGATTTGTGATGATTTATCTATTTATAGCTTTTACCGTCGTCTGTATGATTGTCGTGTTCGCGTTGAATTTTTTAAAGTTTGTCGGAAGCATTGTCAGTCTTTTAGTGACCGTTGTCATACTGGCCATTGTATTTAGTGCACCTGGTGGCTCACCCTTTTTGGGTCCGGGAATGATTGCGATCATAACCGGGCACGCATTCGTCGGTGGGACCACCGCCAGTCTAGTTCACAGATGGAAGAAAGGCATGAGCAATCCACGTGCATTCACACTGATATCAAGTGTCGTTTCACTCAGTGTGCTCGCGGGTCTAATCAGCGTGTTTGGTGAGCGAATTCTATTCATGCACTTTTTCCATTTCGAAAACGTGATTGGCCTGATAGCTATCGGTGTGCTCATGGGGGCTTTGACACCAGTAATCAAGCCTCGTTCAGTCAGCGAAACCAGTCTTTATTCCAATTCCTGACATCTTTTTGAAATGGTAAATAATAAAGCAGGAAAAAGTAAAGATAAACCGAGTGTGTCCTTAATATATGATCATCAAAACAAGCAGGCGTAGAACGGAAGATATTGAAAAGCGTCATATCAACAGAAAACAGCCTGAAAGAACATCCTTACATCTTGAATGTTTCAATGAATTGCATGGTTCACTTGTGGAAACCGGCTAAATGTGTAAATGGCCGGTATAAGTTTGATGGCAAGTTTGACGTGGAAACAATAATAATAAGCGATTGAATGGAAGGGGAGCGACATAACATGATTCACGTTTTATTCAAAAGGGTTATCCTGATTATTGTCATGCCTATATATTTTGGGGTGATCATTGCGGCGTTTATAGGAACAGTTTTAGGCATACCGGCTCTCATCATGTTTTTTTATACATTCTGGGTCGCACACAACGGAGGCGACCCAACACAGATTCGACTGTTTGGCTATAATCCGTTTGTTTTTATCGTCATATCCATTGTATCTGCCACAATCCTTGAAAAGTTAGGGAGAAAAAATAAGCTTACTACCTTTTTCACCAGTGGTTCGGATGATGATAGAAGGGAGTTAATGAATCGATTGCATAGAGAAGAGCACGAGAGAAATCATCAACGACACATGGAGGATCACGATAGGTTCGTGGAGGACCACAACAGGCATATGGATGACCACCATAACAACCATTTTTTCTGATAATTTGACGCATTCACGGTTTCAAGCTTCTTAGTACAGTTCTCATGATTCTTTGGCATGGAATCTTTATGCGCAACCATTTTGCTGGAATCGTAGCTAAAAAAGTAACTGAATCAAAAGCGACCGACGATCCAATGCATGGATGTCGGTCGTTTTTATGTTATGAACCAAGTGCAATACCATGTACACACATCCATGGTGAACAAATTGACAATAAAAAAGCACGCATCCATTGTATTCAAAAGGTCAAGATTTCAAGCGAAACGTTGTTTCATGCCCCCTTTATTCGAGCTACTTTTTTCAAACAAGACATGCTATAATTATAAACAGGTGATTTTGACAAAAAAATATGACTGAAAGCAGGAGAAGGACGATGAAAGTTTGGTTTGTGTTGTTGGTTGCGTTGCTTGGCATTGTCGGTATGTCGGGGTTTTTGTTGAATCGGGACGATTTTACCATGCATGAGGCGTTGGACTCGCTTAAGGCTATGGAGAACTATACACTTGTGTTCGAATCGGAATCTCATGACGGTGAAACGGTTCTCTACACACAGCGTGTGGATGGACTTTTCTACTATCAGAAAAGAGACCGTGGTGAGCCGTGGTTTGAAATGTATGTGAAAGACGGGGAAAACATCCATGAACGGTTCGCACCTGAAGACGCGTGGTCACAAGCGGATGCCACGTCCGATGCGTCCGAATGGTTCCGTACCCTCGTCGAGACCTATATGCAGGTTGACATCGACTGGTCGGAGGGAACGCATGGCGATCCGTATACCCTTATTGAAATTCTTTATCGTGATACATTTTATTCAGAGTACGCGTATGTCGAGACAGTGCGGGTAAGAATCGAACACCAGGATATAACGGTAATTATCGAAGGAACAGAAGAAAGTGCCTTTGTAAGGCAAGCATATACGTTTAAAAACATTGGGAAAACCATTGTCGGGAATCCCATAGGACCGGCGGGAGAATAGCGTTTCCGTTGTTTGCATAAACCCTCAAGAGACAGTGCAAGGGAGGAAGTGAGGATGCTTCTTCCAAAAAACATGTCTGTTGTTGGCGTTTTGAATGTTTGTGCTGAGGCCCAGGGCACGCTCGAGTTCGTTCAGTGATCGGGGGGGTTCTAGTGTTGCATATGTTCGTTTTGCAACCCGTCCGTCCCGACCGTTTGACGGACTTGACGTCATCTTGTTTGAGTTGAACGATGCCGCGCTATTGCTTACCATTGGTTCATCGACATGGGGCTTTTTGATGGACGGACTTGGAATCTTTAGCCGTCCGAAACTCCCCGGTGCGCTTGACACGATTATTGTATCTTCCATTACCTTTGTTCCATTTTTTGTGTTTGTCGCTTTCTGTATCTACTATTCTCGGCACCACTCATATCGTCAAATAAACATTTGCTTGATACATATATTTTTTATATAGTAAGAGTATAGGGATTGTAAGGGAAGGATAAATTCGGGGGATGTGGTCAAACATGACGTTTTGTTGGTTGTCCGACCGTGAGAACAGGTATGTTTTGTGTTGCGCAAAACATCCTTTTTTGCATCGTGACCTGCAATGAAACGTTTTTTGTTTTGTCATGCCGTCGATGAGTGCTTTCCTGAACGGTCTTTATGCATATAAAACCATTTGGGAGCCAGCTATTAAAAAGTCAAGTCATTGAAGGTATTTAATGGAATCGTGAATTCAGGCATACTTAAAGAAGCGTCATTGACGCGTTTGAAAATTCTATAGTGTATTTTGGCTATTGATTAATAATCGTATTCAAATGGTTGACCAGATTTGAGTATACCGTATATAGTGTATGTTAAGTTCTTGGCAGCTGCGAAGACGGCGGTATAATGATGTTTGCCTTCTCGGATTTTAGCCTCGTATTTTCGTCTAAACTTATTGTCTTTTATGATGCTGGTGTTTACGCAAGCGGCTCTTGCGGCCATGAATAGTGCTGAGCGTAAATATCTTGATCCTCGCTTTGAAAGCGTCGTGTTTTTAGCCTTGAATTTACCGGATTCATAGATCACAGGGTCAATGCCCGTGTAAGCGAGTAGCTTGGTCTTGTGTGAAAAACGTTCGATATCTCCGATTTCAGCGAGTATGGTCGCGCCTGTTAGCGCCCCCACACCAGGGATGGACATGATATGCGAAAAAGGCTTCATTTGTTCTTCGAGAACCGCTTTGATTTCACGGATCTGAGCCTTGAAATGTTTGAGATCACAAATCGCAAAACGTATGAGCTGCCTACTCATCGAATCACTTTGGCCGACCGATTGCTTCGCCAACATGCGGATATGTTTTGCTGTTTCCATGCGATTGCCATTGGTTCTTAAAATCCGAATGAGTGTCTTTTCATGCATTTTCGCGATGTCTTCGGGCGTTGGATAAGATTCAAGCAGATCGAGTGCCCACTGACTTAGTGGGTCGTAGTGTGATTTGAACTCCGGAAAGACCGAATGGAGTAGACGCTTCAATTCCGTCTTGGTGCGCGCGAGCGTTTCTCGTTTTGCGTGATAAATCCTCGTGGATGATTTCAAAGCGTCCAGATGGTATAATGATGGTGTATAGGAATGAAGAGACCCCTTATGCATCATTAAATACCGCGCAATCACGAGCGCATCGACTTTGTCGGTCTTTGTACTTCGAAGCGTCTCGGCTTTTCGGCTATGGAAGATCAGTGCGGGATTGATGGTGTAGACATTGTAACCACAACGCATTAGGTGGGTTCTGATGCGTTCATGGTAGATGCCGGTCTCTTCCATTCCTATTTTTGTTGTTTCAGGAGTGGCGCCGAGTCCTCGCATCGTGTCCATTAGATCTTCAAAGCCATTTGAATCATTTGTGATGGTCAAACCATCTTTGAGAATCTCACCTTGATCCGTGATGATCGTGCAGTCATGTTTCAAGGATGCTACGTCAATTCCGACGTATTGCATGTTTCAAACCTCCTTTAGAAATTGTAAACGTTGTTCCACACATCAATAGGGTTGTGACCTTGTCAATCCATCCTCGAGGGATAACCAGCTCATTCACATTCGCCATATTGATTGTGGGTGTACCCTCCCTCACATACTCGTGGTATAGGGGATAATATGTCACACTCCACAACGTTTATTAGTTCTCATTATAAAGGAGCTATTCTGATACTAAAAGGAAAGGAGAAGTATAATAAATAGCACGTTATTTATTATACAAGGGGATAATATGTCACACTCCACAACGTTTATTAGTTCTCATTATAAAGGAGCTATTCTGATACTAAAAGGAAAGGAGAAGTATAATAAATA
>PWHD01000013.1 GCA_003555335.1 Mollicutes bacterium
ACTACTACCGCCGCTACGCCCATGCGCTTTACGACGCTTTCACGCAGAACGAGGCCATCATGGATCCGGTCAGCGCAGCGTTCGCGGATCACCGTAGCGGGGACTTTGTCTCGCCGGGCTTTGAGTACGGCAAGGCCCGGCACATGCCCGATGAGCTGCACCAGTACCTGCGCGAGTTTCGCACCCGTGGCGTGAACCGGGTGGCCATGCACTACCTGCAGGCCGGTATCCACCGCGGCGTGTGGACCAAGCACTTCGCGCTGCATGACGAGATCAGCGAAATCAACCGGCGCTATGAGCAGGCCCGGCAGAAGTCGAACCCGCGTGAGCGCGCGGAGGCAATCGACGCGGCCCGCCGGTATCGGGAGGAGCGTGAGCGCTTCTACGAGGAGGCCTACGGGGTCAACATCAACGACCCGAGCGCCGGGCTGAAGGTCCAGATCCGTCAGCTCTACGACCAGGGCCGCCTGTCGCCGGAGGATTTCCGACGGGTGACGGACAAGATCATCCCCTCTTACATGGGGATCTACGGCAACGAGACGACGTCCATCGCATGGCGCCGGCTCCAGCAGGCGATCATGGCCTACCAGGCGTTCCGCCTGCTTTCGCTCGGTGTCTTCGCCCAGTTCGTCGACGCCGGCTTCATCGCCGCCCGTGCGCCGGCCGGGTACCGCAAGCATCTGGCTCCGGTGGTCCGCGAGCTGCTGACCAACGAGGGCCGGGAGGAGGCCGTGCGGGTTGCCCGCGCGCTCGGCGTGGCCCAGCGCGATGCGCTGCAGCACCTGCACACTGACCACATGGCCGCGGCGATGATGAACGAGAAGCTCGAGCGGCTGCACCAGGGCTTCTTCCGACTCAACCTGATGCACTTTGCGACCAACGCCGCCCGGACGTTCTCGGCCTCGCTCGGGATTCGGCTGTTTCAGATGTACCACCAGGACTACCAAGCCGGGCGGGTCGGCCGAGAGTTCTTCGATGAGCTGAATGTCACCCCCGAAGAAGTCGGGGCGTTCCTCGCCGAGTGGCAGGATCGAAGCGCACCGCTCGACAGCATCATCAAAAACGGCATGGAGCGCCACGAGAACGTGCTCGGTGCGCTGCAGCAGTTCATCGACGAGACGGTGGTCTATCCCAGTCCGGCGATCCGGGGCAACCTCGGTAACCACGCGGCGACCAAGGTCTTTTGGTTTTTGAAGAGCTTCATGTGGGGCTTCCATCTCCAGATCCTCGGTCGGGCATGGAACCAAGCCCGGAACAAGTGGGGCGAGGAAGAGGGTGCTCGCAAGTTCTACGCGGCTGCCCCGATGATCACACTCGCCGCCATGACCATGCCGATCGCCATGCTGTCGATGGAGCTGCGCTGGCTGATCACGGACCCGGCGCACCGGCCGGGCTTCGGGTCGCCGACGTACGCCTTCGAGGCCGCGCAGCGTGCCGGTCTGCCGGGCATGTTCCAGATGTACATCGACGCTGACGTGGCCGAGGACTACGGCCGCATGGGCTGGCTGTCCAGTATCGGCGGCCCGGCCGCGGCCCACGCCGAGGAGCTGATCACCGAGGGCATCGGCGACCCCAGCGTGCAGGAGCGGAGCATGCCGGCATACCCGATCATCCGATTCCTGCGTGACGACCTCTTCGGCCAGTAGCAGTCCCCATAGTGGGTTGTGCATTGTTGGCGCAGTGAACAGGCCAAGGAGCGGTCATGGGGCGTCCAGTTACTGTCTACGGAACGATCTACCAGCCAGACGGATCGCCGAGTCGGCATGCTACCGTCTATTTCAGCTTGGAGTCGACTTCGGTCGGCATCGAAGGGCTGGTACCGGGGCGTACGCAAGAAGTCGCATACACTGATTGGGACGGCTCGATCGAGACGAATCTCACTGCTTCGCAGGTCGGCGGTACACGTTACCGAGTGCAGGTTCAGCATCAGGAATACAGTTCTGATGCTTTCTACATCGTTATCCCGCCTAATACGTCGTCCGTAGCACTGCATACAGTGATCCGGGAGCGCAAACCGGAAGTCGACGATGTTGAGCGGGCGACACAGCAAGCACAAGAATATTCTTCCAGGGCCCATGAACATCGTACACGCGCGCTCGATGCGCGTAATCGGGCCGAGGATGCAAGGGACAACGCTCAAGAGTATCGGGATGAAGCCAAGGATCATCGCGATGAGGCGGAGAACTACGCGGAACTGGCAGCTGACCATTCCCGTTTGGAGCCCGGTAATGTAGAAACGCTTGAGCCGGGGCAGGATGCCACGATCGACATCACGGGCGATCCCGGTGAGCAGAAGCTCCACATGGGCATTCCCCAGGGTCCGCGTGGCGAGCCGGGCACGCAGGTGAGCTTCGAACTCAGCGGCGTGGTCGACACCGTTGATGATCTGCCGAATGATCCGGACAACGGCGAGGCGTGGCTTGTCGAATCGACGCTCTACGTCTACTCCACGGAGACGGAGGAGTGGCATGAGATCGCCGATATCGGGCCGCAGCTCGGTGATCAGCCCTATCGCAAGATCCTCCATGTCTCGCAGCACGGCGGCAGTGATAACAACTACGGCCGCTCGCCGACCAAAGCACTGCGTACGATCAACAAGGCCCTCGAGCTGGCCGCCGAGGAAGAACCGCCAGTTGTCATCCACGTCTACCCCGGCGATTACGAGGAGCCGGGTGAGATGGTGGTACCGCCGAACTGCACAGTCTCTTCGGTCGGCGGTCGATATGCGACGAACATCACTATCAAGCCTGAGGATAAGAACAAGAATCTGTTTCTTGTCGACCATGCTGCCCACGTATCAGGTTTTGCGATCTGGGGCCAGGAGGTCGATGACTTCGAGGATCCAACCGGTGGGTTCGCGATTGCTTTCAGGCCGGGGGCCCAGATCATGCGTAGCCCTTACGCCTACGACATCTCGCAGAACTCGGGCGCTGAGAAGATCATGCGCATCCCCGCACCGCCACAGCCGGAGGAGGGCAATCCGCTGTTGCCTCGTGGCGGTGGGTGCATGCTGGCCGATCGTTCCGTGATCAGTCCGTTCAGCACGTTCTTCTATATGCTCGCTTTTGCCGTGACGCCGCGCAGTCCTAACGGTCTCGGATATGTGGCGAAGAATGGCGCGGGGGTCAACTCGATCTCGGCGATCACGGTTTTTCAGCATAAGTCGTTCTACGCGCTTAACGGTGGCCACATTACGTTGAACAACTCCGGTACGCAGTTCGGGGACATCTCGATGCACGCCAAGGGGTCGATCGACGTGGTCCAGCCCCATGAGCCTGATTTCGAGTGGTTCCGTAACGAGTCGACGGCCGAGTCCATCGAAGATGCGCGTGAGCCGCTCAAGGACCACGTCTGGGAGGAGTCCAAAGAGGCGTATCCGGAGTATTACGAGGACGCCGACGACGAAACCAAGGAGGCGCACGATCGGGACATAGATCTGTTCATCGACGCGCTCAAGAACTGCTTCCTTGCCGGCACGCCCCGGTCGATGCAGTCGCACACACTCGGCTACGTCGACTGGGACGGCGGCTGGGTGGTGCCGGAGGACATGCTTGAGAGCTTCGGCTACGCCTTCGAAGTGGCTCGTGACTACCTCAAGGACGAGGGCTACGTGGAGGACGAGGACGATCAGGCCATGCTCGATGCGCTGGTCGAGGTCCCCGTCCAGACCTTCGCCGAGCCTGAGAAGCTGGAGTTCGGCAGCCTGATCGAGTCGCTGGGTCACCAGTTCAACAACGCAGGTTCGGGTGTGAACAAGGAAGCGCTGCCGCTGAACATGCACCGCATGGGCCGCACGCTGCCGGTGCCGTTCACCATCCTCGAAGAAGACGGCGGCCGGGTGCGGTGGTCCGGCGCGGACGAGCAGGCCAATCAGTACTTCGCTGAAGGCGTGCGAATTGATGGGCGGACAGGTCGATTCACTGGTCGCCCATTCAATGCGACGGTGCGGCAGATCGCACGCCGTGTAGCTAACGCAAGGGGAGGCTAAGCATGCCCGAGGTAATCGAGACGGATCAGGCCCCGGCGGCGCGTCCAGTCGGTGTAAGTAGGCGTCTGTTCGAGGAGGATCAAGCGTACACCTTGGTTGAACCGCCAAAGTACAACGTACCGATTACAGGGTTCGCGGGCGGACGGCGTGATGCTGACGCTGTAGCCGAGATTACCTCGCCGTTGATCCTCGCTAATGTTACGAACTTCGACGATGTCGAAGTATCAGTGTGGATCGAGCGCCCAGGCGTGAACAGCTACGTGGCATGGCGTTGGCAGGTACCGACGCGCGATGCACTGCGGATCCAGCTACAGGGCCAGTTTTTGACCACCGGGGATCGTTTGATGGTTGAGGCCGACCGGGGCGGTGCGATCGAGGCTACGCTCTCGTACACCGTCGGCGAGCGGGAGGAGCAGGATGTCCAGGTCAGCTAAGGGTCGTACACGGGTCGTTGGCGTTTCGCGTCGGTACTCCGGCGGCATTCCGCTTGATCCCGCCCAGTACGAGGGCGCGCTGGTCTACAACGCCGACGCTCAACGAATCGAGTACTCGGACGGCGAGCAGTGGCGGCCGATCGAGGGCGAAGAAGGCCCCGAAGGTCCGGCCGGCCCGATTGCGGTGGAGATTGGCGACGTTACAACCGTCTCTTACAAGCAGGGCGCGGACGTACGCAACGTCGGTGACGATGAAGTAGCCATTCTCGAGTTCGATATTCCGCATGGGCCGCAGGGTGAGCAGGGCCCACAAGGCCCCAAGGGCGAGGTTGGCTCGCCGCTCATCATCGAAGGTGCCG
>PWHD01000001.1 GCA_003555335.1 Mollicutes bacterium
CATTCTAAAAACTTTACATAAAGCGGTTTTGAATGGATATGAGGGATGGACATATTCATGTTTTTCCTTTGACTTTCAAAAGGGTTGGCGTATAATAATGATAGAGAGTAAGAGTTTTCATCCACTTAAAAGGCGCTTTCTGGAGCACCGTCTTATTGACAAAATATTCCCATCGTTTATAATGAGATGTTGGTTTTACTAATCCACTCGGAAATGAGGAATACCCTATGAATGTTTCATCCAAACCCCGCATGCTTGTTTCCGCTGCAACCGAATATCCCCCCACCTAAGTGCATTTTTTATCATGCGCTTTTATTTTACGGTTTTAACCGTCTTCGGACGATTAAAATAGACGAAACCAAAAATTTTTTAGGAGGGAACAAAGTCTTATGAGAAAATTTACACGATTCATGTTTCTCGCGGTAGTATCCGTTTTCGCTTTGAGTTTGGCAGCCTGTGGCGCCGAAGCGACGGAACCGGAATTCCGTACTACCGACGATTACTTGCAGTGGCGCCTTGAAGGCGAGGAGGATTGGAACAATCTGATCGCCCTTGATGAGCTTCGCGGTGAGGACGGCGAAGACGGTGCCGATGGCCAAGACGGCGAGGATGGCCAGGATGGTGCCGATGGCCAGGATGGCCAAGATGGCGAAGATGGCGAAGATGGTGTCGACGGCCAAAGTGCCTTCGAAATCTACATCGACCATTACCCTGGTTATGATGGCGACGAAAAAGAATGGTTGAGAGACCTTGCGGAAGGCAATCTTCCAGTAGACATCACCCTCGTCTGGATGGATGGCGCGACCGAAGAATATGAACTGATGAAAGGCGAGTCACTCGCGGACCTTCCAACCGATGAGTACGACTGGTATCTGGACGATGAGTTCGAGACTGCCTTTGACGGTGAGGTCGCAGAAGTCAGCGCCACCTTATATGCCGATGTCGGTAAGTATATCAACCTTGTTGAAGAGCGCCTGCTTGATGATGGCACCGAATTCCACGAAGACGGACTGCCTTATAACTACTTGCAGTATGCAGCACATATTCAATGGCATGCGCAAGGCGACATTGACATCGTCTTTGAAGACGTAACGGCCGATGAAGTCATTTTCGATCCATCGCTTCCGGATGAAGAGGCGGACGACAGATGGTTTGAGGTCAAATATGTCTACACCGATTCTGAAGGCGATCACACAGAAGACGTCATTCCGGTTGGAAACATGGTTAGAATGAGCGCTTCGATTACTGTTGGTGACGATACGTTCACCTATGTATCAGAGTTCGAAATGACACAGACGATGCATGACTACGCGCTTGAACTGCTCGACATCCAGACCCTTGTTGATGACGAAGCGGATTATGATGTCGCAGTCACCAGAGGTATTGTGACGAGCATTCCTTCTTCTGAAACCTTCTATATCGAAGACGAATCGGGCGCAATCGCAGTCTATGAGCCTGGGCAAGACTACATTGTCGACCTCAATGTCGGCGATGAAATCTTCGTACGTGGTTCCAGAAGCGATGCTTGGTTCGGTCTCCAACAGATCGGTTGGATTGAGAACATCATCGTTCTAGATATCGATCAGGCACTTCCTGATTCTGTTGACTTGGCGGAGCTTGAAGAGGACATGATGCCATACCAAGGTCACAGACTTAACATTGAAGAACTGCTTGTGACTGAAGATGTCGATAGTAGCGATGATTCATTCAACGTTTCACTCATGGACCCATATTCAGGCTATGAAATTACCTTGCGTTATTCTTCATTCATTGATGACCAAGATATCGTTGATTTCCTGAGCGACCTTGAAGAAGGCGATGTAATCGACGTAAGCGATATGCTTTTCTCTTGGTTCCAAGGTCCTCAATTCTTGATCACCAGCCTCGATGAAATCGAGATGAGCGAGCTTACCGATGCAGCCATTAACGCATACTTTGAAAGAGCGCTTCATCCCGGTGAAGAAATCACTGAAGACCTGACACTCATTGACGAATATACATTGGCAGGAGTCACCTATGAAATCACTTGGGACTCTGATGATGAAACCGTCATTGATTCGGACACTGGCGAAGTCACCCGTCCTGAAGTCGGTGAAGACGACGCTGAAGTTATCCTGACCGCGACCGTCACTGACAATGATGACTTTACAGAAAGTTACGCCTATGATGTAATCGTTCTAGCGGAATTCGCGGATGTCACGTGGACTTACACAACCGACTTTGACTTCGTTACATCCACATCATCAGGTTACGATACTTCTATCCAACATACCGATGATAACGGTTTTGAATGGGACCTTCTTGGTCGCCCGGGCGGAGCCGAAGGATTCGGTCTTGGTAACGAAGCGGATGGAAGCTTCATTGAAGTGGTTGCACAAGGCGGCGTTAACGATATCTCCATCGATGCGGTAAGGATGTTTACTAACTCGAACACAAGAAGCTTCGAAGTCTTTGTGAACGATGTGTCTCAAGGTGAGTACTTTGTCGACGTCGACAGTGACGATCCACAAAACTTCACCATCTATAACATCGGCATCGAAGGCGAAGTCACCATCCGTATCGAATCCACATCACCAGGTTCACGTGGAGCATTCGATATCCAGACGCTGAGCTGGTCAACCTATGAAGAAAACGGCGTCGATCCGACATCTTTCACGTTTGATCATAACGACGCGGACACGGGTGCATATTCCTCTGATGAAACAACATTTACTGTAGAGGGTTATGAATTTGGGTATATCAGTGTTGGAACATTTGACAATGCCACTATGCAGTTTCAATCAGACAATGGTGAACTTTACAACAAAACTCCAATTCTGAACCTTCAAACAGTGATCATTACCTTCCAGGACGACAGCGTAAGTTCCCACACTTTCTATGGCAGTGACACTGAAAAAGGAACAACGGAAGCAATGACTCCGGAAATCGACGATAATGTTTATACCTTCGATTTCTCGGATAATACGTTCGAATATTTCTTCTTTGACAACGAAGGCGGCGCAAACAACATCCTTTCCATCGAAGTTGTTTATACTCCCGCAGACTGACACTGATTCACTCATTAAAGCCGTATCCCGAGGGATGCGGCTTTTTTTATCCTTGGCTTAATAGTAAAAGTTTACTATAATGGGGATAGACTAACGCGAAAGGGGATCATCATGAAAGTAAGAAAAGCAGTCATACCGGCCGCCGGGCTTGGAACGCGTTTCCTTCCGGCCACCAAGGCAGTGCCTAAAGAAATGCTTCCGATTATTGACAAACCGACGCTGCAATACATTGTCGAGGAGGCCGTCGAGAGCGGCATCGAGGACATTCTCATTGTGACCGGAAGAAACAAATCCGCCATCGAGGACCACTTCGACAAGTCGTATGAACTCGAGGCGGAGCTTGAGAAAAAAGGCAAGACAGATGAACTGAAGACCGTTCAGTCCATCTGGAAAAATGTGCGCATCCATTCGGTAAGGCAAAAAGAGCCCAAAGGACTCGGTCACGCCATCGGATGTGCCGAGTCGTTTGTCGGCGGTGAGCCGTTTGCGGTGCTTTTGGGCGATGACATCGTCCATAATCCGGACAAACCGGCCTTGCGCCAGATGATGGAAATCTATGAGGAAAAAAACGTGTCCATTCTCGGTGTGCAGACGGTGGACTGGTCGAATGTCGACAAGTACGGCATCGTCGATGGTAAAAAAATCGACGAGCGGCTTTTCGATGTCAAGGGCCTTGTAGAAAAACCGTCCCGTGACGAAGCGCCTTCGAATGCGGCGATTCTCGGACGCTACATCATCAATCCGGGCATTTTCAACATCCTCAAGATTACCAGACCGGGTAAAGGTGGCGAAATCCAGATTACCGATGCGCTTTTGGATCTTGCGCAAACCGAAGGCATGGTCGCCTACGACTTCATCGGCAGGCGCTATGATGCGGGCGACAAACAAGGGTATCTGGAAGCGACGGTGGAATACGCGCTTCGTCGCAATGACCTCAAGGACACCTTCAGGGCGTATCTTGAAAAACTGTTGAAAGACTGACAAAAGAAAGAAGATTCCTTCGAACAAGGAATCTTCTTTTTGGTTACTCTTGGCTTTTGATGGCTTTTTTGAGATCGATGGTGGGGTGATTCTCGTGATGGAGCACTTCGCCTTCCCAGGTACGGATGGTGAAATAATTCTTACCTCTTGAGATGAGGTACTCGGGGAGAATCGGCGTCTTTCCTTTGCCGCCCGGTGCGTTGACGATATAGGTCGGAATGGACATGCCCGAGGTATATCCTCTCAAGTATTCCATGATCTCGATTCCGTCGTCGATCGAGGTGTTGAAATGGCGGGTGCCTTTGACGGATTTGGCATGGAACAGATAATACGGTTTGACGCGGATTTTGAGCAGTTCGTGGTTGAGACAGCGCATGACGTATTTATCGTTGTTGATGCCGTTTAGGAGGACGGCCTGGTTGCCCAGAGGGACTCCGTTGTTTGCGAGTTTTTCGCACGCTTCCTTCGCTTCTTCGGTGACTTCCATCGGATGGTTGAAATGCGAGTTGAGGAAGATCGGATGATATTTCTTGAGCATGTTCACAAGATCATCGGTGATGCGTTGCGGCA
>PWHD01000062.1 GCA_003555335.1 Mollicutes bacterium
ACGAAGGTATTGCCCTGCATGATGACATCGGCGTGTATCTCGTCACTCGCGACAAACACATCATACTTTTTGGCGAGTCGCACCATTTTGGACAGCTCATCATGGGTCCAAACCCGTCCGACCGGATTGTGCGGGCTGGTAAGAATGAATACTTTGACGCCTGAGGCAAAGGCTTTTTCCAATGCCTCAAAGTCGATTGCGTAGCCGTCTTTCGAATATAAAAGTTCATTTTCAACAACCTCGCGGCCATTCGTTTCGATCATCGGCTTGAAAACGTGGTAGACCGGTGTCTGGATGCATACCTTTTCTCCTGGCTTGCTGTATTGCTTGATGATGACCGCAAGCGCATTGAGCACTTTCGGCGCCGGTACAATCCAATGCTTCCGGATGGGAAGGGCGTAGCGGGTCTCGAACCATCGCATGATGGCATGATAATAATTCTCAGAAGCGGCCGCATAGCCGAACGCACCGTGGCTTACACGGTTCTCAAGCGCAGACTGGATGGCGGGCGCGACCGCGTAGTCGGAATCCGCGACCGAAAAAGCCAGATAGTCCTCTCGGTCCGTCTTACTCTTGACAGCGTTCCATTTGGCGGAATCTCCGTTTCTTCTTTCAAGCGTCTCAAAATTGAATTTCATGGTCTGCCTCCCAGGTCATTGTGTCAAACATCATCATTATATAAGGAGACGACGTATAAAGCAACCAATCATATGCTTGGCATGATGTCTTCCGCATATTTGAAGTATACTTCCGAATCCAGAAACTTCACATAACGCTTTCGTCTTTGCCTGATTTCATGCGAGGTGAAAAAGAAAATGGAAAAAGCCTCCCATAAAAGCACCCAGCCTCCCACAAAGAGGCCCTGAATGAAAATTTGGCTCAGAATATCAGGGCTTGTGGCTTCCGTCATGATAAAGGAGGCAATCAGAAACAAGATGGAGAAAAAGACATACGCCATCATGCGCCGACGGTTTTTATTGAGCGTCTTATCGGCACGAAAGACAGCCATCTTGAAATTGTTACGGATCGCCTCTTTGGATAAAGACTCTTTTTCCTTGTCAAAATTGTCCTTCTCCACAAAAAAACAGAACTCGATCGGACGTTTATAATCGATTTAAAACCCGCTTTCCTCCATGAAACGCAATAGCTCGGGATGCATTTCACGGTGTGCTGCCGGTGAGGCGTCCCAGCCCCGGAACATCTCATCGTAATCATCCAGCCTGATCTCGACCAGTGCCGCACCGGTCCTCTTGTTCTGCTTGTAGACATACTGCATGGAGTCTTCATATTTTCTTCTAAAGAGTTTTTTCAACATGGTATCACCTTATGAAAATACTACCCAATTATCGCCATAAAGTCCACCATGGCACTGTTGAAAGTGGTTGCATTCACAATGTGTTCACATTTGAATCCTACCATTGAAACCATCTCTTCAATAGAAGGGATTCGACTAAGTTCCTCCCGCAAAGCGAGTTTAGTCAAAACGCCCACTTGGTCACGGGCGTTTTTTTATGTTACATGCCTTCAGGCTGTTTCTTCAGTGTGGGTTCCACGGTCTCTTCCAATCCGAGTTTCATGAAACATTCGTACAAGCTTTGATTCAACGTACTCACAACACGCTTGGCCTTGCCGCGTGGTCGCTTCGTAATCCGGACGCTTTCATCAAGATATAATTTTCGGTTGATTTCCAACTGAATCCAGGGAATGCGGCTCTTGTCTCTCATGGTCTTGATGATGGCTCCGCCTTTGAACGGGGCGTTCAAAAGGACACACCCTTCCCCGAAGACACTTTCGAGTGTATGTTTCAAGCGGACCAACATTTCCGTTGGCGCACTGAGCGGTTCACCGACATATTCTCCGTTCAAACCGCCGAGATTGCTGATGCAAAACAGCGGACGCTTGTCCGCATCTTTATCAAACGGGTCATCCTCCATCATGCTATGACAGTCGATGCCGAGTTTCAAAAGCGGATCCGCCGCAAAGCGTAGCAGTCTGTCATAGTAAGGATCATAGACTTTCTGAATCAGTTGCTCGGTTGATTGGTCGGAAAGCGAATGTTTCCATACCGGGGTTTCAAACAATGTATGTGTCTTGATGATCCCATCAGGATTTTCAGGCGGGCGATCTTCTTTCACACGATTCAAATCCAGGACCGCGCGGGCGACACTGCATTGCATGGAATAACGGACCCTCCCTTTGAACCGGTAGAGGTCCCGTGTCCATGTATCCCCGTCCTTCAACACTTCTTGCCTACTCGGAATAAAAATCCCCCTGTACTTTCTCGGCACCTCATGACCACCGTGCGGAACGGAAATCATAATCGGCAGTTTTGTCTTTCTCATCCCCCTCACCTCACTTTGATAGGTCCCTGAGCGCTTCCATCACGACGCGGATCGGCGATTCCGTAACTTTTGTAACGGTTTTTGCTTTTTGGCAGCTCAATCGCCTGAACGCACCCTAAATAGAAACTGTAGTCACTGCGCTTTTTCATGTCGAAGCCGAGACCTTTGAACGCCTTGATGTGATGTTCCGAAAAACGGCCGCTCTCAAGCTGTAGCTGTTTTTTCTCTGTTGTATGGAAACGGGGCGCGTCAATCGCTTCGGCGAGGTCCTCATTATAATCGAGATAACGCACTAGCACCTGGGCCAATGCGGTCGATATCCTGTCACTGCCCGGAGACCCGAGCACGAGCACCGGACGCTTGCGGTAAGTGACAATCGTCGGTGCAACACTGCTCCAGGGACGGTTTCTAGGAAGCAAGTAATAAGGGTGACTGCGGTCTTTATACTCAAAGGCACTCATGTAGTTGTTGTAAAAGAAACCCAGACCCTTGGCGGTCCGTTTCGCCCCGAAAACCAGCTCGATGGATTGGGTCACCGCCACAATGTTGCCTGTCTTGTCCTGAACGCAAAAATGGGTTGTCTCACCTGATGTGAGCGGCGCAGAGATCGCGGGCTCACGGTCTTTGTATCCGGCGATGATCCGTTCGATGGTCGCCTTCACTTCAGCCGCATAGGCTTTTTCCCCCATCGTGAACGTCTCCTGCTGGAAATAGATGTCAGGATTTTGGGGCATGCGTCGTCGGTCGCGCAAGGTGAGTTGGAAGGCGAGTGCCAACACCATGTTTCCCTCGACACTCGCGGGATCGATTTCCTGGGCGTCAAAATGATTCAAAATATGCATGATTTGCATCAAGACACGTCCGGCCCCGGGCGGCGGGAATGTAATGAGCCCGTATTTGCGATATCGGCCCTCAAGCACCGGGCGTTCAATCGGAACGGGAATCTGGACGAAGTCCTCTTTTCTCAGAAGTCCGCCACGTTCGACCATGTCCCCCACAATCATTCGCATGGTCTCTCCCGTGTAAAAATCTTCCCATCCCTTTTGAGAAAGCCTTCTGAGGCACGAAGCGAATAAAGGCTGAGACAACCGCTCTCCAGCTTTCAAAGTTTCCCCGTCCTTGAAGAACGTTTCACGAATGACGGGATCCTTAATCAATTCACGACGGTGTTTTTCAATGAGGGATGCCAAAAGTTCACTCACTGCAAATCCTTCTTCGGCCAGTTTTATCGAAGGTTTCAGAAGTTCGGCATAAGAGACCGACCCGTAGCGATCATGCAGGTAGCCGTAAAAAGCGACCGTTGATGGCAGCGTGGATGCCGCAAGGCCCACTTTGAACGGTTTTTGCGGACGACTGTCCGGTTGAAAATGATAAGGTGCAAAGGAAGAACCATCGAGCGCAAGGTATCGTTTTTCTTCCGCAAGGTAGATAAGCGCCATCGATTGTCCGCCAATGCCCGAGGCCTGAGGCTCGCTCACTCCAAGTGCGTACCCCACAGCCAGCGCCGCATCAAAAGCGTTGCCGCCCTTTTCAAGAATATCACTCCCGATTTTGGAAGCTTCGGCCGATGCGGAGGACACCATGCCGTTTTTTGAACGGCATGTCTTCGGCAGTCTTCTTTCCATCATTCGTCCCCAGCCATTACAAACTGACTGATCAACAACGTTTTTTGCACCAGCTCGTTACGGTTGACCGACTCATTCGGCGTATACAGTGATTTGCTGGATGGCGCCATGCCGCATACCACTGGTGTATCCTGGTGGACAAAGCCCGCAGCGGATGGAAGGATGGTCGACTCCGACGAGAAGGGCACGCCCCATTTCACCGCAATCTTCCCAAGTGACTCGATAAAAGCTCTGTTGTTGTCCCTCTTGACCATCGGCGGACGATCCTCGAGTTTTTCAAAATAGGTTTTGATTCCCTTCGTCTTAGTCTGGAAAACCTGACGCAGGCTTTTCTCCACACCTGATATTCGGCCGCAGTCCAGATAACTGATCACCACATTGGCACTAACCTTATGAGGGGCAAGCATGCTGTATTTGCTCGTCTCAATGTCATGGATGCTGATGTCGAGATAAGCGGTCTCCTTGTCCAAGGTTTTTAGCTCCGAAGCTTTTTCAATCAGAAAATCGAGCGCGCTTATATTCTTGTTTTTGGCTCCGATGCGCATCGGTTTACCCTC
>PWHD01000041.1 GCA_003555335.1 Mollicutes bacterium
CTAGAGGAGGAAATGTAAACTCCTCAGAAAAAGCAGTCTATTCTTAACGATGATGACATTAGAGTCGGCGTAGAGATTGAGGTTGAAATGGACCAGAATATAGCTCACCCCGGCTCGAACTTAAATGTAACTTATTAAAGAGGCAATTGAGATTGCCTTCTTTCTGAAGGCTGCTGTTGATCCAGAGGTACGCAAACGTGAGTATATTTTGAAGCTGAATCGATTTCTTGCCGAACTGGAAGATGATGAGTAGAAATTTTCTCGGTATTACCGCGAAATCCTATTCAATAAACCTACCTTTTTGAAAAACCGTAACTATTAAAACGTATAGTTCGTTAAGCTGTAAAAACCAAACTGCTTAATAATACAAAACTATACAATCGGAGGACCGTGACGATTACAGACGTGGAGAAGAGAAGTTTTCAGCGAAGCGTTGAATCCTGTTTTAGCAGGATAGCGGTATTAAAAATGACATAGCAAAAGCAGAATACTTCCGTTGGAAGATAGGACTTTTGCGAATAAATTGCACCTAAAATCGAGTAGCTGTAAAGTGTTTCGATTATGAATATGTAATGGAACCACGTTGCAACTGATTGAGAAAAGGGATGCTGGAGCTAAAATATTAGTTCGAAGCAGGCTAACGTGTCTTGGCTATATAGATCGGATGTGCAGTAAAAATTTAAATTATTTAGGAGACTAAATTATGCGCCAGGAAATGCGTGAAGCACAGAAGCAAGACGACCATCAGCAAAAGCTGAGTGAGTACAATGAAGTAGCTGATCGACTTGTAGAAAAATGGTCAAAGCGACCAAATGTAGGTGAAAACATTGAAGAAACCTACAACCGAGATGAACTCGGAAAAGAAAAGATGCGGAAACTCTCTGTAGTTATGGAGAATCAGGAAAAGCATCTTAAGAATTTAACTGAAACTCAGATTTCAAATACGTTCTCTACTACGCCCGAAAATGTTATGCGGGTTATTCGCCTAGGATATCCCAACAGCATTCGTGGTGAGCTTTTTCTTGAGTGGGCGATGGAAACTGCCCGTGACTCAATTTACTATCTCAGCCCCGTATATGGTAAGGCCAAGCGTGGATCAACTGAAGATAACGTAATGCACGAGTCTGATACCTATCGGTATAGCTCTGAAATTGAACAGGAAGATGTAGGCGATGGTGACGGTACTACAACCGAATTTACGGTAACTCTTAGTACTGCCCCTGTTCGCCCTTACACTGTTCGAATTATGGTAGATGGGTATCCTGTTGCTGTAGATAACGGACGCGGATTTATTACCGGTGAAGATGTTGACGATGATAACAGCACCGTTGATTATACTACCGGTGATGTAACAGTAACCTTTAATGACGCTCCTGATTCTGGTGAAGCTATTACTGTAGAGTATCACTTTGATAGTGAAGTTGAAGACCTTTATCCAGAATACGGTAATGTTCATCTTCGACTTCGAGATCACCAGTTCCGTGTGAAGCCGTATCCTCTCTATGTATCATGGAGTAAGATGACTGAACTTCTTCTCAATACTACTCTTAATATCGATGCTGAGGAAGCAATGATTAAGGGAGCGGCAGATGAGTTCAAAAAGGCTCTTGACTTCCATGCGATACGTGTTGGATATCGTAATACTCTCCGGGATACTCCAGTTAGCTTTGATGTTAACGGTGCTACCGGTGAGTCCGAAATTGACCGTGCCATGGCTATTAGCCGTGCTATCGATGAAGCAGGTGACAAAATGTTCGCTAAGCTTCAGCGTGGTGGTGTAACTAAGATGGTCGGTGGACCGAATGCAGTGAGCTTCCTTAAGCTTCACCGTCGTTTTGATGGTTCTACCCGCCAGCCCCGCGTAGGTGGCTATCGTGAAGGTACTCTTGATGGTGTTGATGTGTATAAGGCACCGAGTTCCATCGTTCCGAACGATGAACTTATGTGTATCAATAAGAATGAGCAGCAACCGGAAGATGTTTCTATAGCATTTGGTTCGCTTATTCCGCTTTACCGCACTCAGACACTTGAGTTTAAGGAACAGTTCTCTGAAACTGGTCTTGCTCACTATGGTGACTGGGCAGTACTTCAGCCGGGTTATCTTGCACGAATCAAGATTGACAACCTCTAAGCTAAATTAATTAGCTAGTGTAAAGCCCCCTATTTTTAGGGGGCTTTTTTGTTGACATAAGGGGCGTTTCCGTATAAACTATTATACTATATGAATGATATACAGAGTTTCATCCAAAAGAATTTACTTACTGACTCTGGTAAGCTAAAAGCTCCGCATATCGTCAAGAAAGATGTTTTTGATGAGTTTATGAGCATGATCGACCCCCAGTATTTAAATAAGGCATTTTCCGAAATAGTGTACTTGTATTGGATGAATATAGACCCCCCAAGGTGTAGTTTTTGTAGTAAGGAGAGGAAGTTTAATAGATTTTCATCAGGCTATGCAAAAACATGCGGCAATAAAGAATGTAAATATGCTGATCGGACTGCTTGGAACAAGGGGCTTACTAAAGAAACAAGTGAAATAGTAAAGAATCAAGGAAAGGCGGTATCTAAGAAAAAACGAGGTCGTGAGTTAACAAGTGCGGAACGAGAAGTAATAAATTCTAATAGAGAAAAGATTAAGGGAGTAAAACACTCAAAAGAACGAATTGATAAAGTAAAGAAAACCTGTTTAGAACGGTACGGCGTTGAATCTGTACTTAAGAAAGATGAGGTAAGAGAGAAAGGTAGGGGAGTAAATAGGGAAAAGTACGGTACTGACTACTACACTCAAAGTGAGCATTTTAAGAAACGATCTTCTGAGATAGTAGAGAAATCACGTAAAACTCTCAAAGAGAGAACTGGATTCGAGTATCCTAGTCAAACTGATGAGGCTAAACAAAAGGCTCATGAAAAACGTAAAGAAAACGGAACTTATGTTGAATCGAAAGAAGAGAAAGAAGCTTACCGTCTTTTAATTAAGAAGTTTAAGGTAGTTAGACGACAATGGAGTGACGATAGGTACCCATTTGCATGTGACTTTTATATTGAAGATATAGATACGTTTATTGAATGTAACTTTCATTGGACCCATGGACAAGAACCTTTTGATTCTAAAAACCCTTATCACCTACAAGAGCTTAAGGAACTAAAATCAAAAGGGGACTATGAAGATATTGCAGCCGACGTATGGTCTATATCGGACCCTTTAAAGGTAGAGACAGCTAGGCAATCTGGTGCTAACCTTTTATGTTTTTATACCTTAAGAGAACTGGAACTCTGGGCTTCTTCATTTCCAGATAGAGACAGGATAGATTTACCCTCCGACTTAAAATATGAATTTGATGAAGAACTTGCTCTAAGAGAAATTAAGAACCTTAGAGAAAAAGGGGCAGATTATAGCTCTAATATCTATGGCACAGAAGCTATCAATTATTTTCAACAAGAAGTGTTCTATGCGAAAGAAAAAGAGTTGTGGGAATCTTCACTTGATTTAAGGGAGCGCCTGTATCAAAACAGAATGGCCTATACTCAAGCTCCGTCTAATATTCTACATCGTGATTTATTAAAAGGCTTTCGTAATTCAGGTATATATAAGGGATTTTCCCATTTTTCCCCACGTTGGGCTAAAGCTTTTGAGTCAGAGTTTAGACCTACAAGGGTATATGATCCGTTTGGTGGATGGGGGCATAGGATGCTGGGGTTTTTGAACTCTTATTATATTTACAACGACTTGAATAGTCTAGCTTGCGAGAATGTTAAGAAGATTGCAAAATTTTATGAAATAGACAATGTGGAATTTCATAACGAAGATGCCACACTGTTTACTCCAAGGAAAGACTATGATGCAATATTTACCTGTCCCCCTTATTTTAACTTAGAGGATTACGCGGTCAATCTGGTTTTAGACTATAAACTATGGCTTGAATGGTGGCAGCGAGTAGTAGATGCTTCTTTTACAAATAAAGATTCGTGTAATACATTTGCTTTTGTTATCCATGAGTCTTTACAAGATGATATGGAAAAAGCAATTCCAGGAAAAAAGATAAAGGAAGTAGAGGTAGGATCGAAAAAAGGCAATCATTTCTACGAGTCAAGAAAAAATGGTGAGATGCTATTGATCTATCAGAAGGATTGACATAAAGAGCATTTCCGTATATGTTAGAAGCATGACAAATACGGAGCGTTATGTTGAAGAAATTTTTCTAAATTTGGGAGTATACGCGAATTCGATGACTATGTGTGGCCTGTGTGAAATCTCCAATACATCAATTCCTAAAATAGTTGAAATTTCCTGTTGACGAACGCCGCGTATCCGTATAGAATTAGGGTATACTAACTTGGAAGAGGAGGTCAAATATGATTACTTTAGTAAGTCAAATAACAGCGGGGCAAAAGCATAATCACACAGTGTGTGGAAATAA
>PWHD01000018.1 GCA_003555335.1 Mollicutes bacterium
ACCTTACTTCTTACCTCAAAGAGATGGGCATCAAGGTCGCCTATCTGCATTCGGAAATCGACTCGCTTGAACGGATTGAGATCATCCGTGATTTGAGACTCGGTGTCTATGATGTCCTGGTTGGGATCAACTTGCTACGGGAGGGGCTGGACCTTCCGGAAGTCTCATTCATCGCCATACTGGATGCGGACAAACAAGGGTTCCTTAGAAGCGCACGAAGTCTTATTCAGACCATCGGTCGAGCCGCTCGGAACGCGGAAGGTTACGTCAAGCTGTACGCGGATACCGTCAGTGACGGCATGCGTGAAGCGATGGATGAAACCGAACGTCGCCGTGAGATACAAAAGGCGCACAACGAAAAATACGGCATCACACCCCAAACCATCAAAAAGGATATTCGTGACTCGATTCGGATCAAAGTGGAGTCGATGGAAGAAGAAGCGGGTGGAAAACGTATCAGCGAAATGAACAAGGAAGAAAAGAAAGCCATGATCGAAGATTTCGAAAAAGATATGCGCAAGGCGGCGAAAAATCTGGATTTCGAGAAAGCGGCGGAACTCAGGGATCTTATCATCGAACTCAAAGCTTCCTTATAATGAACTGCACCCGTATATTGGACACCAAAACCTCCGATAGAAAGGGTGCAGTTTTTATTTGGTTGAAAGTGACACATCTGTCATTTTGTATATTGAACTTGAAGTAGCCGCATGTGATAATGATACTATAATCATTAATGGAGTGATGAGATGCCCAGAGCGACGTTTTATAACTTGAACCCGGAAAAACAAGAACGAATCATCGATGCGGCGATGATGCATATAGCGGAAAAAGGGTACGACCGGACGATGATCAGCGACATCGTCCGGCTAGCCGGCATTCCTCGCGGCAGTTTCTATCAGTATTTCGAAGACAAGTACGATCTTTTCAACTATATCTTTGAACATGTCTCAAAAAAGAAGCTTGAAATGTTTTCGCCGGCTCTCTCTAAATTGGGAGACAAGGCGTTCATCGACCTTTATGAAGAGATTATGGAATATGGCCTGAAATTTGCCAGGGACAATCCAAGAGCGCGCATGATCGGGTTGCAGATCTATCGCTCCAATGAGGTCAGTCTCAAAAACATTCTGGCCCATCTTGAAAGACAGGGCATCTCTACAATCCGGGATTATCTTGAAGCCGATCAGAAAAATGGTCATATCCGCGAAGGCATCGATCTGGACGCGCTTGCCATGATTTTTTATAACTTGAACGCACGAGACATTCTGGAAATGCTCCAAAACGGGATGAGTGACCGTGACATACTGGATAAGGCCAAACAAGTTATCGATATTATAAAATATGGTGTCGTGAAGGAGGAACAACATGGAAACCGTATTCAAAGTGAATAATTTGAGCTACATGTATAAGAAAAACCGCGTACAGGCGGTAAAAGACATCAGTTTCGAAGTGAAAAAAGGTGAGATTTTTGGCATCCTCGGACCGAGCGGTGCCGGTAAAAGCACGACTCAGAAAGTTCTTATCAAATTGCTCAAGGATTATCAGGGTTCCATTGAGTATTTAGGCAGGAATCTTGAAAGTTATGACAACTCCTTTTATGAACAGGTCGGTGTGGGCTTTGAGCTCCCGGTGCACTTCTCCAAGCTTTCGGCGATGGAAAACATGAAATTTTTCGCAAGACTGTACCGGAAGAACGCCGACATCGACGGTTTGATGAAGGCCGTAGGCCTTTTTGAGGACAAAGACCGCCTCGTCGGCGAGTACTCGAAAGGGATGAAGATGCGGCTCAACTTTGTTCGTGCGATGCTGAATGAGCCTGAAATCCTCTTTTTGGACGAGGCGACCAACGGTCTCGATCCAAAGAACGCAAGAATCATCAAGGATTTGGTTCGAGACTTCAAGAACAAGGGTGGAACCGTCATTCTCTCCACACATCTCATGAACGATGTCGAAGAATTGTGTGACCGTATCGCATTTATAAGCGGTGGCGAGATTCGGGAGATTTCGACTCCGAGAGAACTGAAAATCCGTTATGGCAAACGCATTCTGACCGTAGAATATCGTCTGAATGGTGAAACGAAAGAACGCGTCTTCGACCTGGATGGAATCGGAAAGAATGAGGCGTTTTTGGATATTGTGCAAAATCATGAGATTGAGACCATGCACAGTGGTGAGACCAGTCTTGATGATATCTTCATTCAGGTGACAGGGGAACGAATCGATGAGCCATCTTAAAGGATTGATTCGTGGAGAGTTCGAACGCCTGATGCGCTACCGTATAATCCAGGTCGGATTCATGGTCAGCGTGTTGTGGCTTTTGGTGATGTTTTTGATTGGCCGCGAGGAGGCAAGAGCCTTCATTCCGCTTTTCATCTTTATGGATGTGGCACTCATGACCGTGATGCTTATAGGGGCTGGGCTCTTTTATGAGCGTCAGGAGAACACGCTCAAAAGCATGATGACCTCCCCCGCGACAATGGCCGAGATCATCTTCTCGAAACTGATCAGTGCGGTGTACATCGCCATCCAGTCGGCTGTGTTTCTCGGGTTGTTCGCCTATTTCTTCTTTGATGCGTCCGTGAACTTCGCAATCCTTATTCCTTTTGTTCTGATCATCGCTTTGGCACATGCCATGATCGGATATGCGTTTTCTGTGTGGATGAAGGATTTCCCCACATTATTGGCGGCAACCATGATGTATATGATTATTTTCGGGTTTCCGACCATTTTCTATTCACTTGACATTCTCGGTGAAGGCCTTGAGACGGTCCTCATGTTTTCACCGACCCATGCGTCGATGCTGATGATTGAGTTTTCTTTCGGTGAAGAGGTATCCACTACGTTGATTGTCATCGGTGTCATCTATTTGCTTGTGGTTGCCTTTGTGCTTGGGCGATATGTTGTATTTCCTAAATATATAGAGAAAGCCATCAAGGAGTGATCTCATGGGTAAATATATCCGAATGCTGTTTTATGAGTTCAAGAATATCGTCCGTGACAAGATGACGTTGATCATGCTTCTTTATCCTCTTTTAATGATTGCGCTGGGCGCATATGTGATTCCGGTACTGATCGATAATTACGGTACCACATCCGCGGGTCAGGAAATGGCCTCTCTCGTAATCATCATCGTGTTTGCGAACGTTGCGCCATTCGCCACCGCCGCCATGCTTGGATTCAGCTTGCTCGACCACAAGGATGAAAACACACTGGATACCATCCGGGTGACCCCGCTTTCCTTGAAAGGCTATGTCACCTTCAAGACAATTTACGCTTACGTCATTGCAGTCAACGCATCGTTTTGGGCTATTCAGGGTGTAAGATTGCTAAGCGGGGACGGCTATACATACAACGGCATTAACCTTTGGTCGTTCTTCTCCTTGTCCGACATTTTCTTTTTTGCGCTTGTCGCAGGCCTGTTTACTCCGGTTTTCGCGATGCTTCTTGCCGCCATGAGCAAAAACAAGATTGAAGGGTTCGCCTACATGAAGACAACCGGCATGCTTACACTGATTCCTGCGATCATTGTCTTGGATGCCATGCAGGACTTCAAACAATATTTCATCGGAATCATTCCTACGTTCTGGCCGACAAAAGGCCTGTTGGTGGGAGCTGACCTTCTTGACCATGCCCATAATCTCAACTTCTGGGGCTATATGATTATAGGATTGGTATACTCCCTTGTATTGACGGTCCTATGCTTTAAAGTTTTTGAAAACAACATCCAAAACTAAATATCACAACAAATCAAAAAAGCACTTAACAAAATTAAGTGCTTTTTTTATTATGTTTAAAATATTAATAAAAAAATTAATAAAAGTATTGACATTACCGAAAACCCGTTGTATTATGTAGTTGAAGTTGAAATAATTAATCGAAAAATTAATTAAATCAATAAGTTAATAATATAAGTTAAGGAGTGACTGCAATGTTCGAATCAGTATTTGTGCAAGAAATGAACAGACGTCAAATGGAAGCATTCATCAAAGAGTCGGCCAAAAGCGAAATCGAAAAAATGAAAGATGCAAGC
Organism: Mollicutes bacterium; assembly: GCA_003555335.1. The sequence goes on from PWHD01000018.1 coordinate 4,028, forward strand.
AAGTAATCTAACACTGAGACGAAATCAATAAGAAGGAAGGATGTGTGATCACAATGATGAATATGAATACACTCTACGATTGCATACTCGCTGAAGACAAACTTCACGAACAAAAACTGAAAACCAAAACGCAAGCCAAATAAGCAGGACCCGATGATCACTTTCAAACGAAAATAAAATGAAAGGATTGTGATCTGTTATGTATAACCTGAACACATTACATGGATGCGTACTCGTGCAAGAGAGGCTCCATGATCAAAAAAAGCAGCTGAATACCAAAAACAAACGTGTGAATC
>PWHD01000010.1 GCA_003555335.1 Mollicutes bacterium
ACCTTACTTCTTACCTCAAAGAGATGGGCATCAAGGTCGCCTATCTGCATTCGGAAATCGACTCGCTTGAACGGATTGAGATCATCCGTGATTTGAGACTCGGTGTCTATGATGTCCTGGTCGGGATCAACTTGCTGCGTGAAGGGCTGGACCTTCCGGAAGTCTCATTTATCGCCATACTTGATGCGGACAAACAAGGATTCCTAAGAAGCGCACGAAGTCTGATTCAGACCATCGGTCGAGCTGCACGGAACTCGGAAGGTTACGTGAAACTGTACGCGGATACCATCAGTGAAGGCATGCGTGAGGCGATGGATGAAACTCAACGTCGTCGTGAGATACAGAAGGCGCACAACGAAAAATATGGCATCACACCGCAAACTATCAAAAAGGATATTCGCGACTCGATCCGGATCAAAGTGGAGTCAATGGAAGAAGAAGCGGGGGGAAAACGGATCAGCGAAATGAACAAGGAAGAGAAAAAAGCCATGGTCGAAGATTTCGAAAAAGATATGCGAAAGGCGGCGAAAAATCTGGATTTCGAGAAAGCGGCCGAACTCAGGGATCTCATCATCGAACTCAAAGCATCCTTATAAAGGGATGCTTTTTTTATTTGACTGAAAGTGACACATCTGTCATTTTGTATATTGACCTTGAAATAGCCGCGTGTGATAATGATAGCATAATCATTAATGGAGTGATGAGATGCCCGAAGCGACGTTTTATAACGTGAAGCGGGAAAAACAAGAACGCATCATCGATGCGGCGATGACGCAAATAGCGGAAAAGGGCTATGATCGAACGATGATCAGCGACATTGTCCGGCTCGCCGACATTCCGCGTGGCAGTTTTTATCAGTATTTCAAAGACAAGTACGACCTTTTTAACTATATCTTTGAACATGTCTCAAAAAAGAAACTTGAAATGTTTTCGCCTGTTCTCTCTAAATTTGGTGACAAGGGGTTCATCGACCTTTATGAAGAGGTTTTGGAATATGGTCTGAAATTTGCACGGGACAATCCCAAAGCGCAAATGATCGGGCTGCAGATCTATCGCTCCAATGAAGTGAGTCTCAAAAACATTCTCTCGCATCTCGAAAAAAAAGGGCATCTCTACAATCCGTGATTTTCTTGAAACCGACCGGAAGAACGGTCATATCCGCGAAGCCATCTATTTGGACGCACTTGCCATGATTTTTTATTACCTGAACACGCGAGACATTCTGGAAATGCTCCAAAACGGGATGAGTGACCGTGACATACTGAACAAGGCCAAACAAGTTATCGATATCATAAAACATGGTGTCGTGAAGGGGGAACAACATGGAAACCGTATTCAAAGTGAGTAACCTGAGCTATATGTATAAGAAAAACCGCGTACAGGCGGTCAAGGACATCAGTTTCGAAGTGAAGAAAGGTGAGATTTTTGGCATCCTCGGACCGAGCGGTGCCGGTAAAAGCACGACGCAGAAAGTTCTTATCAAACTGCTCAAGGATTATCAGGGTTCCATCGAGTATTTAGGCAGGAATCTTGAAAGTTATGACAACTCCTTTTATGAACAGGTCGGTGTAGGTTTTGAGCTCCCGGTGCACTTCTCCAAGCTTTCGGCGATGGAGAACATGAAGTTTTTTGCAAGACTGTACCGGAAAACCGCTGACATCGACGGTTTGATGAAGGCTGTAGGCCTTTTTGAGGACAAAGACCGATATGTCGGCGAGTACTCGAAAGGGATGAAGATGCGGCTCAACTTTGTTCGTGCGATGTTGAATGAGCCTGAAATCCTCTTTTTGGACGAGGCGACCAACGGTCTCGACCCAAAGAACGCAAGAATCATCAAAGATTTGGTTCAAGACTTCAAGAACAAGGGTGGAACCGTCATTCTCTCCACACACCTCATGAACGACGTCGAAGAGCTGTGCGACCGAATCGCATTCATAAGCGGTGGGGAGATTCGGGAGATTTCGACCCCGAGAGAACTGAAAATCCGTTATGGCAAACGCATTCTGACCGTAGAATATCGTCTGAATGGTGAAACGAAAGAACGTATCTTCGACCTGGATGGAATCGGAAAAAACGAAGCGTTTTTGGATATTGTGCAAAATCATGAGATTGAGACCATGCACAGTGGTGAGACCAGTCTTGATGATATCTTCATTCAGGTGACGGGGGAACGCATCGATGAGCCATCTTAAAGGATTGATTCGTGGAGAGTTCGAACGCCTGATGCGCTACCGTATCATCCAGGTCGGATTCATGGTCAGCGTGTTGTGGCTTTTGGTGATGTTTTTGATTGGTCGCGAAGAGGCAAGAGCCTTCATTCCGCTTTTCATCTTTATGGATGCGGCGCTCATGACTGTGATGCTTATAGGGGCCGGTCTCTTTTATGAACGGCAGGAGAATACGCTCAAAAGCATGATGGCTTCCCCTGCGACCATGGCTGAGATCATCTTTTCGAAGCTCATCAGTGCGGTGTATATCGCCATCCAGTCGGCTGTGTTTCTCGGGTTGTTCGCCTATTTCTTCTTTGATGCGTCCATAAACTTCGCGATTCTTATTCCGTTTATTGTGATCATCGCTTTGGCACATGCCATGATCGGATATGCGTTTTCTGTGTTGATGAAAGATTTTCCGACATTGTTGGCGGCAACCATGATGTATATGATCGTTTTCGGGTTTCCGACCATTTTCTATTCGCTTGACATTCTCGGTGATGGCCTTGAGACAGTCCTCATGTTTTCGCCGACCCATGCGTCGATGCTGATGATCGAGTTTTCCTTCGGTGAAGCGGTTTCCGCTACACTGATCGTCATTGGTGTCATCTATTTGCTTGTGGTTGCCTTTGTGCTTGGACGATATGTAGTATTTCCTAAATATATAGAGAAAGCCATCAAGGAGTGATTCCATGGGTAAATATATCCGAATGCTGATTTATGAGTTTAAAAATATCGTCCGTGACAAGATGACTTTGATCATGCTTCTTTATCCTCTTTTAATGATTGCGCTGGGTTCGTACGTGATTCCGGTACTGATCGATAATTACGGCACCACATCCGCAGGTCAGGAAATGGCCTCTCTCGTAATCATCATCGTGTTTGCGAACGTTGCGCCATTCGCCACCGCCGCCATGCTTGGATTCAGCCTGCTCGACCACAAGGATGAAAACACACTGGATACCATCCGGGTGACGCCGCTTTCTTTGAAAGGTTATGTCACCTTCAAGACAATTTATGCTTACGTCATTGCGGTGAACGCGTCGTTTTGGGCCATTCAGGGTGTAAGACTACTAAGCGGGGACGGCTATACATACAACGGCATTAACCTTTGGTCGTTCTTCTCTTTGTCCGACATCCTCTTCTTTGCCCTTGTGGCAGGCCTGTTCACTCCGGTTTTCGCGATGCTTCTGGCCGCCATGAGCAAAAACAAGATTGAAGGGTTCGCCTACATGAAGACAACCGGCATGCTGACTCTGATTCCTGCGATCATCGTCCTGGATGCCATGCAGGACTTCAAACAATACTTCATCGGCATCATTCCCACGTTCTGGCCGACAAAAGGCCTGTTGGTGGGAGCTGACCTTCTTGACCACGCCCATAACCTCAATTTCTGGGGCTATATGATTATAGGATTGGCATACTCCCTTGCATTGACAGTCCTATGCTTTAAGGTTTTTGAAAACAACATTCAAAACTAAATACCATAACAAATCATAAAAAGTACTTGATAAAATTAAGTACTTTTTTTATTATATTTAAAATATTGATAAAAATATTAATAAAAGTATTGACATCACCGAAAACCCAGTGTATTATGTAGTTGAAGTTGAAATAATTAATCAAAAAATTAATTAAATCAATAATTAGATAATTTAAGTTAAGGAGTGACTGCAATGTTCGAATCGGTATATGTACAAGAAATGAACAGACGCCAAATGGAAGCATTCATCAAAGAGTCGGCTACGAGCGAAATTGAAAAAATGAAAGAAGCCACAAAGTAATCGAACACTGGGAAGAAATCTATAAGAAGGAAGGATGTGTGATCACAATGATGAATATGAATACACTGTACGATTGCATACTCGCTGAAGATAGACTTCACGAACAAAAACTGAAAACCAAAAAGCAAGCCAAATAGCACGGCCCGATGATCACTTTCAAACGAAAACAAAATGAAAGGATTGTGATCTGTTATGTATAACCTGAACACATTACATGGATGCGTACTCGTGCAAGAGAGGCTCCATGATCAAAAAAAGCAGCTGAATACCAAAAACAAACGTGTGAATC
>PWHD01000070.1 GCA_003555335.1 Mollicutes bacterium
AAAGAGAAATTGCGGAACAAACAATATCGTGAAGCGGCTTCAGATATCAAGCATGTGTTTATCGGTTCGAAAATCACCAACGGCATATTGTATAAGCTCTTCATCTATACGGTGGTCTCCATGAGCGTATTCAGTCTGAATGAAGTCATCATCTACATCCAGAACATCATGCTTGGTGAATCCCAGCCGGCGCTTACTACCGGGTATGGATACAGTGCCGCATTGGCATGGGTCTACTTTGTGGTCATGAGTCTGATCATCCTTCTCTTCGTCGGCGTGCTCAACATCAGAAGGAGGGTGAAAGCATGAAAAAAGCATTGCAAAATGTCAAACATTTCTCATCCCAAATCAAAGAGAAATTGCGGAACAAACAATATCGTGAAGCGGCTTCAGATATCAAGCATGTGTTTATCGGTTCGAAAATCACCAACGGCATATTGTATAAGCTCTTCATCTATACGTTGTTGATTGCGCTCGGTTATGTCTATCTCTACCCGATGCTTTATATGGTCACGAACTCTCTGATGTCGATGAGCGACATCATCAGTGTCGCCGTACGTTGGATTCCCACATCGCTCAACTGGGAGAACTACCAGCTTGTGTGGAACGACATCAACTATCCGCGCGCACTGCTTGACGCCTTTATCCTTGCGGGACTTCCCGCACTGAGTGCAACGGCATCCAGCGCCTTTATCGGCTATGGGTTCGCCCGTTTCCGCCTGCCTTTCAAGAAGACCCTCTTGACCCTCATGATCATGGCTTTCATCATCCCGCCTCAAATCACTATGTTGCCGACGTTCAGGATGTATGCGAATTATGATTTGCTCGGTTCGCTTCGTGCCTTCATCTATCCCGCCATACTCGGGCAAGGACTCAACGGGCCCATCTATATTCTGATATTCTATTCATTCTTTAAAACGCTGCCTAAGGCCTTGGAAGAATCCGCCATGCTGGATGGGGCGAACTCGTTCAAAGTGTTCACAAAAATCGCTTTACCGCTTGCGGTGCCATCCATCATCATCGTTTTCCTTTTCAGCTTTGTCTGGTATTATAACGAAACCTATCTGGCCGGACTGTTCCTGAGGGGAAGTGACATGATGACCCTGCCTTTGCGCGTGCAGCAATACATCAACGAATACACCAGCATGTATCCGGAAGGATCACGTGCGAGGGAACTGATGCAAGCGGTCAGTCTTGCAGGAAACATTCTAGCACTGTTGCCACTATTAATCCTGTACTTTTTCACGCAGCGCCACTTCGTTGAAAGCATCGAACGTACAGGAATCACAGGAGAGTAAATCATATGCGTAAACTATCAATTATCTTGCTACTTGGACTCACGCTTTTTGTTGCAGCCTGCACCAACGGATCAAACGACAACGGCGATACAAACGGAGACAGACCCGACACCTATGATCCGCGCGGTCTCGTCACAGACGAATGCCCCCATCTGGATAACATCGGAGATTGGCAGCCGGTCTGGTGCGATGAATTTGAAGAAGACGGACTGCCAAGCACAAATCGTTGGATTTATGACGTAGGCGGCCATGGATGGGGAAACCAGGAACTTCAATATTACACCTCTCATAACCTCAATAATGCGTTTGTTGAGGATGGCATCCTGAATATCCGTGCCATCCGCGAAGATTATCAAGGCAACGAATATACCTCGGCACGCCTCAAAACCCAATTCTTCGGAGACTGGGAATATGCGCGCATCCAAGTCAAAGCCAAAATGCCTAGCGGTGTTGGAACCTGGCCGGCCATCTGGATGCTGCCATCGGAATGGCGCTATGGCGGATGGCCCTATAGCGGTGAGATCGACATCATGGAATATGTCGGATATGATCCGGGCATTGTGCACGGAACAATTCATACCGGCGCCTATAACCACATGCGAAATACTCAGCTAGGCTACACGAAAGAGGTTCCGACCGCTGAAGATGAATTCCATCTCTATGAGATGATCTGGGAACCCGCGAGCATCCGTTTGAAAATCGACGGGGTTCAGTTTGCGCAGTTCGGATACAATCCCGCCGCCAACCTAAACACATCCAACTCGGACGCATGGCCGTTCGACCAGCCGTTCCACCTTATTTTGAATGTTGCGGTCGGCGGCACATGGGGCGGACAGCAAGGTGTGGAACCAGATGCGTTCCCGACCGCCATGCAAGTCGAGTACGTCCGTGTCTTTCAGAAAGACTATGCCGGCATGACGTTTGAAGCACCGGAAGCTCCATCGAATTTTGAAATGGCTCGCTCCGGGCAGGATTTCGTCCGTATGCACTGGCGTCACGCGGAACACGACGTGGCTGTGCATTATTACGAGCTTTTTCTGAACAATTCCAAAGTCGGGACCACCACGGTCAATGCGTTCAATTTCGAGAACCTTGACCCTGGAACATCCTATCAGATCGGCATCACCGCCGTCGATTTTGCAGGAAATCGTTCTGAAATGATCACTCATAACGTTCAAACCAGCGGAAGTTCAAATTAAAAACCTTTACATGGAACTACAAACTTGTAATTGATAAGAAACTGCACTAAACTAAATTATAAAGAAGTGTGTCATGCACAGAATAAGGTGATTGTATTGATAACCATCAAAGACATTTCCAAAGCCTCCGGATTCAGTGTTACCACCGTTTCCAAAGCGTTGAACGACTATCCGGACATCTCCCAACCGACCAAGGATCGAATCATCGCACTTTGCGACAAAATGGGTTATGTGCCAAACAGTTCGGCACGTTCTTTGAAAACGACGCATTCATTCACCATTGGTGTGGTCTTCGAGGAAGTCACCAATCAAGGCCTTCAACACCCTGTGTTTTCTCGCATTCTTGAAAGTTTCAAACGACGGATGGAGGCGGAAGGGTTCGATCTTCTCTTCCTTGCCAAACGCATGGGCAATCAAAACGGATCCTATCTTCAGCACTCAAAGCGTAAACAAGTCGAAGCGATCTTGGTATTGTGTGCCGACTTCAACACGCCCGAACTTGAAGAACTTTATCAATCCGACATTCCCGTCATCATGATCGACTTCGATGTCGACAATGCGACCAGCATCACTTCCGACAACCAAAAAGGGGTCAAACAGGCAGTCGATCATCTGATCGAACTCGGTCATGAGAAAATCGCCCACATTCATGGGGACAGGGATTCTTTCATCGGGGGTCAACGGAAAGAGTACTTTGAAAAATGCCTCAAACAGAACAATCTTGAACTCAAGGATGAGTATCTGGTGGACGGTATGAACTTCTCCCGCGAGGAAGGCTACCTTGCGATGAAGTCACTGCTTGAATTGCCAGATCCACCGACTGCCGTATTTTGCGCTTCAGACATGTTGGCGATCGGTGCGCTTGAAGCCGCGAATGATAAAGGGCTTCGTGTCCCGCAGGACGTTTCGCTCGTCGGATTTGACGGCATCGATCTCGGTCAGCTGATTACGCCAAGACTGACCACCATCAAACAGGATACTGAAGAGATGGGCCGTTTGGCGGCGGAAAGCATGCTCGGTCACATTAAGAAACCCAAACGCGCCAAACAAGGTAAAACCGTCACAGTAAGCACCCAACTCATTGAAGGGGATAGTACAACGACCCCGAAATCCTAAGGAGCGTTTCCATGAAACTGATCAAACATTTTGATTTTACGTCGATGCAATCCCTTGATCCCGAAGACTGGAACATCGCCATTGGTGAAAAATGGGCCAACAGAGAACTCCAGCACTATGTCGACAGTCCAAACAACCTTTACTTCGACGAACAGGGAATCAACATCAAAGCGACCTATGATAATGGTGTTTTCAAAAGCGCCCGTTTGAACACTAAGGGTAAATTTTATTTCAAATACGGAAAAATCGATATCATCGCCAAGGTGCCAAAAGGCAGAGGGACGTGGCCGGCACTGTGGATGATGAGCAACGACAATCGCTACGGCGGATGGCCAAAAAGCGGTGAAATCGACATCATGGAACATGTCGGGAATGAGCTCGATGAGCTCTACCTCTGCATCCATACCGAAGCATACAATCACACCAAAGAAGCGCAATATTTTCAGAAAGTCAAACGCGAAGGCATCAGTGATGATTTTCAGAAATATTCACTGAAATGGAGCGAAGAGTCAATCGAGTATTATCTCAACGATGAATATCTCGGCGGCTATGAAAAAGGCCAGAACGGCAAGGACGCTACCGAAAAAGGTTGGC
>PWHD01000026.1 GCA_003555335.1 Mollicutes bacterium
AAACCTTTTGGAGTGTGCCAAAGATTATGATGTGAAAAAGTTTATACTGGCATCCACCTCAAGTCTTTATGCAGGTTTGCCCATGCCATTTACCGAAGATCTGCCCGTAAACACACCTATTTCGCCTTATGCTGCCAGCAAAAAGGCCGCTGAAGCCTATGCTTATACTTACCATAAGCAATACGGTATTGATGTGTCTGTGTTAAGATATTTTACCGTTTTTGGACCTATGGGTCGCCCCGACATGGCGCCATTCCGCTTCGTAAAATGGGTGTTGGAAGGCAAACCCATTACCCTTTATGGCGATGGCAACCGGGCGCGCGATTTTACATATATAGATGATGTGGCAATAGGAACATTGTTGGCGGAAAAGCCGCTGGGCTATGAGATAATCAACCTGGGAGGCGGCAACGAGCCGGTGACAATGAACCGGTTTATAAAGTGGATAGAAGAGCTTACAGGCCGCAAAGCAACAATAAATTACGAGCCTGCTCACAGCGCCGACATGGAATATACTATGGCGGGAATAGAAAAAGCCAAAAAGCTGCTTAACTGGAAACCAAAAACTAGCACGTATGAGGGGCTGGAGCAAATCGTTAAGAATCCGGAGACGTTAAGGTTTGATATATGAGCTCAAAGCTGTGGGATGCCCACACTGTCCACAGATTTCCGGTAGGGGTCCACAGATTCCCACAGATTTTCACAGATAAATATTTTATAAAGCTTCCAATATATTTCAAACCACAAATACTTATAAAATACAATAATCATAGCTACCAAAAAATCAGAGAAAATCTGTGGACCAATAAAAAAATCAGTGAACCCAAATTTGCAATTTCCAAATAAAATGAGTAAATTTGCTACTCGTTTTCTATAAAAACATTTTAACATACATTAAAGCAATGTTAGAAACCCTGGTTACTTCTAAAACCCGTATAAAGCTTTTGCTGAAATTTTTCCTTAACAGCAATACAACTTCATGGTTGCGTGATCTGGAAAATGAGTTTGGTGATTCAACCAATGCCATACGACTGGAGCTGAACCGCTTTGAGAAAGCAGGCATGCTTAAGTCTTTCAGCCGGGGTAACAAAAAGATATATCACGCCAACACCAGCCATCCCCTGTTTACAGATATTCATAACCTGATCATGAAATATGTGGGTATTGACCGTCTTGTAGATAAAGTTATCAGCAAAATAGGGGAATTGCATAGTGCATACCTTACCGGCGATTTTGCGCGCGGCAAAGACAGTCCTGTATTGGATCTGCTGCTGGTGGGTGAAAACGTCGATAAGGTTTACTTGTTAAAGCTGGTAGAAAAAGGCGAAGAGATTATCAGCCGTAAAATACGGTACGTGATATTACATCCTTCAGAAATCAATGATTATCTCAAGGAGGTAAATAATGCTTTGCTGCTTTGGCAAAGAGACAGCAAAATATGATTGATTTTTGATTTTGGATGAGAGTTGGCGGAAGGTCCGAAGCGTTGTGTTTGTGGGCATTCCGGAGGTTCAGGTCGCATCGTGATGTGTGACTGAGAGGGCGAAGCTGTGGGGTGTTCACAGATTTCCACGGGGGTGTCCACAGATTTCCACGGATTTTCACAGAAAAGTTTCTTTATTTTTTATATTTAAAAAAAGAGAAAAATACAATCCATAAATACACCCAATCACCATCATCCGCGTTCCATTCAAAGCTGATGCAATGTTATTTAGAGTTTTGATCTTTAAAACAATTATAGTAAATTTGTAATAATAGTAAAGTAACACTTAAAAACTATATGGCTGAAGTTTTCAGAATGTTGGGCTTTGTATTTTTCTTCTATTCAAATGAGGGAAACGAACCTATGCATATACATGTAAGAAAAGCGGGAGGTTTTGCCAAATTTTGGATAGAACCGGTAGAATTAGAATTTTCGCAGGGAATGAAAGTCTCCGAAATAAGAAAGGCCGAAGAGTTAATATATGATCATTTGGAATTAATTAAAAGCAAGTGGTATGAAGTACATGGTAGCTGAGTTAATGTTTAAAGCTGTAAAAGCATGGTATGAAAACGGGAAAATATGTATACTTCTTTCAGATAAAAAAGAAATTCATTTCCCTGTAGAGCTTAACAAAAAGCTTCGTGAAGCGCCCGTAGAGAAAGTTAAGAATATTGAGCTGATATGTGATGGTACTGGTCTGCATTGGCCAGATCTTGATGAAGACCTCTCTCTAATAGGGATCATTGAAGGGCGATATGGAAAAATGTAGATTTTTATAAAAGACGAGGACAAAAAGCAAATATATAATTTATAATGAAGGAGATTATTATATCTCTCAAAGCTTAAATGTTTATGTGTCAAGCTTTGGCAAAACTATTGATGAAGCAACAAAAAATTTAAAGGAAGCCATCAGAAGTTAACTAATGGAGAAAAAACAGTAATTGTTCCGTTACCAAGAAAATTAAATACCGCACACTCAGATCAATAAGCAGGCAATCCGTAATTAATTATAAGGAATTTATCAATATTTAATCCACAGATTCACCCCGTTGGATAGACATAAAAAAAAAGAGAAGGTTGATAAATAAAGTATCCAACGGGGTAAACACAAATAATTTGAGCTCATATGTGGAAAACAAATTGTATCTTTGCTTAAACGACTCTTGCTAATATAAACTATAACTAATCCATGCTGTCAGTTGATTTAAAAAATAGTATTGTTGAGACATTAAAAAGCCTTAAACCTGAAAAAATAATTCTTTTTGGCAGCTATGCATATGGCAACCCAAAAGACGAAAGTGATATTGACCTGCTTGTTATTAAAGACATACCAAAGGAAAAGGTCAGAGATTATCGTATTAAAATAAAAAAATTGTTATGGCAGCATTTCAGAAAGCATAATATTAGCTTTGATGTATTGGTTGATAGTGAAGATAGAATATCTGACAGGATCAAAATAGGAGATCTTTTTTATGAAGAAATTTATAATAAAGGACAGGTAATATATGCCTAACAAAACTTATGCAAAAGAATGGCTTGAATTTGCAAAAAGAAACCAGGAAACCGCTGAAATTCTTTTTGAAAAAGACCATTATACAGATATTATTGCTATTGAAATACATCAAACGATTGAAAAAATATTTAAGACCGTATTGGCCTACAATGGAGTTAGAATTCCCAAAACACATGACTTGATAAAATTATTTGAATTATGTAATAAATATATTGAACTTCCGGAAGAATTATTTGATGATCTATTAGTAATAAGCGATTACTATGAAACGGAAAGATATCCCGTGCCAAAATACAATATGCCTGACAAGTCTGAAATAGAAAATAACTTAGCAATAGCTGTTAATTTATTTGAAAAAGTAAAGAGTTTTATAAACCATTGAAAAACATACTAATTACACGAATTTAATCCACAGATTTCCACAGATTTTCACAGAAAACTATTTTATAAAGCTTCCTATATATTCCAAACCACAAATATTTATAAAATACAATAATCATAGCTACCAAAGAAATCAGAGAAAATCAGAGGAAATCCGTGGACCCCACTGTACCCAATAGGAAAAAACCCTCATACGACCGCTTTCAACTTTCAACTTTCAGCTCACACACACACAGTTACCTGTTTTTGCACAATGATTATTAACCCACGAACCAAATGATAACCTATCACATCATCCCTCTGCTTCTTGCCATGTTTTTGGCCATCAACATGGGTGGAAGTGGGACTGCGCCATCATTTAATGCAGCCTACGGGGCAAATCTTATTCGCAAAGACCTGATCCCCGGTCTTTTTGGTCTATTTGTCTTTGCAGGAGCTTTAATTGCGGGTCAGAAAGTGATCATGACGGTGGGTAGCGATATACTACCTTCCGAGACAGTAGGTATGACCATGAGTATAATCGTGTTGGGTTCGGTTGCCATGGCACTTTTTTTTGCCAATATGCTGAGTGTTCCACAGTCCACAAGCCAGGCTACCATCTTTGCCCTGGCAGGACCGGCACTTTATCTGAATGTGCTTCAAACCCACAGGTTGTTTTTTGA
>PWHD01000066.1 GCA_003555335.1 Mollicutes bacterium
AATAGTCCTCGACGTAGACGGCATCGTATATCTCTTGCATGCGAGCGCCGTGTTTGACCAAAAAGGCAGCGGCTTCAAATGTCTTGTTGTTGGTCGCAGGGTACATAAAACGTCCGCTATCTGTCACCAAGCCACCGAAAAGGGATGTGGCAATTTCGGCATCAATCTCGAGTGACTCATCAACGATCATTTGGGTCAGCATCTGACACGTTGCAATCTGTGAGGGATCGTGGATGAAAAGATCCGCAAAATCCGTATCGTTCTGATGATGGTCGATGACGATTTTTTCTTTGCCCATCATGAAACGGTTATCACTGACGCGATCTTTTCCGGCCACGTCCAATACGATGATCAATGCATCTTTGAAAACATCGTCATCAATGGTGTCCATGGTTCCGAACAACGTGAAGTCATTCATGTCGCCGACGACATATACGGTCTTTTTTTCAAAGTTCTTTTCAATCAGCGCCTTCATGCCAAACTGGCTGCCTAGGGCATCCAGATCAGGCTGAATATGACGATGGATGATGATGGTTTCATACTCCTCAATCTTTTCTAATACATCCTTGAACATCTATCTACACCTCATTATAGGGAAAAATCGTATTTATGAAGGCCAACGTTCAGGATGGGGTGCATCGTTATCGTAATCCCAATAAGGATCCTTCAAATCTTCGCTGTACATCCCTCTGCCTTCTTCCTTGGCTCTGCTTTCGGCCAAGTGCATCCATTCGTTATAGTGTATGCTATCGTATTTCGTCACATCCGTTTCACCGGCACCAAACTCAAACGCGACAAACGCAAGTCCTTGACGAACAACATTATAGTTCAACAGTTCGTACTCATCCTCTCCTTCAGGTATGACCCATACCCATGCAAGAAGACGTCCGTAGTTGCCAAGCAGGTTATCGCCCGGATCTGTCTGAAGCACAATGCTTTCAGCATTCGCAAGCACATCACATACATATTGGGTCGCCGGCTGTCCCCATTCTTCTTCCTCACCAGGCGGCCACGTTTCTGTCGTATCCATGTTCAGATACCGGACACTCGGTGTATTGGACTCAATTCGTTCATATATTTCTTCGGGGTATGTGAACACGGTTGTATCACCATCAATGCATCCCCCGGTGCGGTCCGCCCATCGACCATCTTCATAGGTAACTTCAAATGCGCCACCTCCACCTATGTAGCGGCCTTCCTCCTCGTCATATGTGTAGTACTCCATATCAAAGAATGAAGGATCAAGTCGAGGTCCGTCATATTCCATATCGACCGGCTCAAAAAAATTCTTTTCGTCAATGATGGTAGCCGAGACAATCACTTCCGCATATTGTGAATTTTCGTCATAAACAAGGTACGATATGAACACATTGGATTCTTCCCGTACATCGGTCACACGGTACTGAAACTCCACGTCCCATCCTTTATCTTCAAAATACGCTCGAATTTCCGGTTCCTGTTTGCCTTCCAGATCAGGCCTAAAGTTTGAATCGGTTTCACAACCAATCAATATGATTATACTAAAAACAGCTAAAAATAGAATGATAATCTTATTCATTTGTCTATATTCTCTCCTTAAAAACATATATCACTACATAATAACACATAAGCGGAAATTATGGCACCTTGAGAGGAGAAAAAAACAAGAAAAAACAGGCACATCGGTGGGATGTGCCTGTCAAATTATGTGAGATTACGTGGTGGTTTTAGTCAGTTGCGACTTGAGCGTCTGTCACAACGATACGAAGGTTACCGAAATGGAATCTTTGAACGACAAACTCAACGTATTCAAGTTCAAGACCGTCTTCAAAATCATCAGCTGACGGCAAGCCGAATTGTTCCGCTTGTTCGAGGTCGATCAAGAGACGACGTTCCATGTCATCATCAGAACCTAGTTCGATGATGTATCCGTCTTCACCGATCTTGACGTCGCCAAAGTCTTCATCATAAAGCGTAACGTTATCAAGACGGTATTTAACGAGATTGGTTTCGCCACCCGGTTGGTTGGCTTCACCTTCGTCATCGTAAGCGTTGAATCCGAGAATAATGTCTTCGTCGCTCATATCAGTGATGATGTTGACGGAATGGTCGCCTTCATCGTTGGAAGTGAGCAGTTTGTCACCGGAGACTTGGCGTTCGTTGTTACCCCAGCTGGTGTAACGGGCAAGTGTTCCGAATACAGTGATTTTGTTACCGACTTCTACATCAGCAAAAGCATCTTCGTCTCTGCTGAAGAGACGTACATAGATACCGGGTCCATCTTCATCTTGCATGAAGATTCCATCACCAAATGGATCAATTGCCGTAACAATACCTTCTACATGAACGTCTTCACCGTCTCCGTAAGCGAGTGCGTCTTCAACAGACAGGCTCTCTGTTCCGACGACCTTGACAGTAACAGTTACTTCTTGAGTATATTCCCCAAGTGTAGCGGTTGCGGTAAGGGTCACTTCAGCGCTTTGTTCCGGACGGTCAACAAACGTACCATCATGATCGATAAGGTCCGTGTTGTCTGAAGTCCAGTCAGTAAAGGTGGTTCCGTTGCTTCCTTCAGTGGTAAGGTCGATATCGTCACCGTCGGTAAGATAGACATTTCCATCGACATCGTCGACGTCGCTGTCAAATTGACCTTCCAAATCCAGTTCGACTTCTTCAATAGTGTAGTGATCCTGGTGGAAGAAAATCAGAACGCCATCACTAACGCGAGCGTTAATGTGGATGGTGATGTCAACGACTTCACCTTCATAATCCGCAAGGATATCTTCTGCTTCATCGAACATGTTGAATGTGAAAAGCAAACGTGTGTCAGTATCCATAGAATCAAGGACCCAATCGTCATCGTCGTCATCGAGGATTCTTCCACGAACAACAAACTGGCTGCCGTGCAGGTGACGATCTGCTCCGGAAAGATCAAGTGCATCAATCTCTTCTACGGTTTTGGTCTCGGGTGACATGTCAACGTCGTTGCCTGAGCTTAAGACATCAAGACTTTCGACATTGCTGATTTGGCGTAGCGTCTGCCAAGTGGCAAGTTCACCGGTTACGCTGACTTCGTCTCCGATTTCAGCATCTCCACGGAATACACTGAAGACAAGGTTTCCGTCCCAAACGTAGATGCCGTTAGACATTGAACTGACAACAATACCTTCGATTGTGAGGATGTCTCCATTACTGAGGTTTCCATCAGCGATGTCCGCATAGAGATCTGCGAAGTCTGTGTAGAGCGCTGATTCCGTTTGTTCGCGTACGCGACCTTCGAATTCACGGGTGCCTTCGGCATCCCCTTTAATAATGGTTGCGGTCAGTGTGATGTCCTGGTCACCCTCACCCGCTTCGGGACGTGTGACAAGAACTTCGAGTTCAGGGTATGCGGCACCGTCAACTACGTTTCCGAAGTCAATAAGATCATCGCGATCCGTTTCCCAAATTACGTCAAGCCCTTGAATTTGAGCAGGAACGTTGAAGTTCCCACGGATATCGGACATGCTTTGATCAATCAGCAAATTGCCGATTGCTTGGTCGACAGCTTGTTGGTCTTCACTGTCGCCGCCTCCACATGCTGCGAGTGTTCCGATTAAGAGGAACATCATTGCAAATGCGAGTAGTTTTTTCATTTTAAGCCTCCATTTTAATTTTCTTTGTTAAGAATGATATCGAATTATACATATTTGGAGATTTGTTGATTTTGAATGCACGTTAAAAATCTACTTTTTTATATCTTATTCAAATACAGTATTGCGCAAAAGACACACACCCCCGCCAAACACGACGGAGGTGTTGGTGTCCTTCATGATTATTAATTTACTGTGATTAGCGGGTCAAGTCGGCAAGCGCATCTTGGAGCGCATCTTCTACCGAAGTACCGGTGTAGATGGCCTCAATGAGGAACCCGGCTTCTTGGCGTGCGTTAGAAGAAGTGACGCGTCCGGTGAATGGTGGCTCGAATGAGAAGTAAT
>PWHD01000056.1 GCA_003555335.1 Mollicutes bacterium
ATGGCAACGTGGCCAGACTGATATGCGATGTCTATAAACCGGATGGCACCCCGTTCGAAGGCGATCCGAGGTTTGTTTTAAAACGTAATCTCAAAAAAATGAAGGCGCACGGATTCGAGAAATTTCAAATCGGCGTCGAACCCGAGTTTTTCTTATTCAAACGAAACGGTAGCGATGAAATCACACGCGACTTCAACGACCACGGCGGATACTTCGACCTCGCACCCGTTGACGGCGCCGAGGAATGCCGCAGGGACATCGTCCTTGAACTTCAGAAACTGAACTTCTCAATGGAAGCCTCGCATCACGAAGTCGCTCCTTCACAACACGAGATCAATTTCGAGTTCAACGATGCGCTTGAAGCCTGTGACCAACTACAGACATTCAAGCTTGTGGTACGCAATGTCGCTAAGCGTCACGGACTGCACGCGACATTCATGCCCAAACCGATCGAATCCGTCAATGGCTCAGGAATGCACACCAATTGCTCTTTAAGCGATGCAAGCGGTCGGAATGCATTCTATGATCCGGAAAAACCGTTCAAGCTATCGGATACATGCCAGTATTTCCTCTCCGGACTCTTGCATCATGCAAGACACTTCACCGCGGTGACCAACCCGATTGTCAACTCATACAAAAGGCTGGTTCCCGGCTATGAGGCTCCCATCTACGTTGCTTGGAGCGATGCGAACCGGACCGCCATGATCCGTATTCCTTCCGCCAGGGAGAACGCCACGCGGACAGAAATACGATCGACGGATCCCGCAGCGAATCCATACCTTGCGATGAGTGTCGTGCTTGCGGCGGGCCTTGACGGCATAGAAAAGAGACGTACTCACGTAAAACCCATCGAAGAGAACCTGTACAAACTGAAACGTAAACAACGTGAAGCGCTTGGTGTAGAGAACCTTCCCGAAAACCTCAAGGATGCATTGAAGGAACTTAAAAACTGCGACTTGATGAAAGAGACGCTCGGTGAACACGTCTTCAATAAATTCATCAAAGCAAAAGAAAAAGAATGGAATGATTACCGAAAATCGGTAACCAAATGGGAAATCGACCATTATCTTAAAGCTCTTTAGTAAAAAACCTGCATTCACACATGGAATGCAGGTTTTTCTATGATTAATGCCGCACACCCGAAGTGCATGAGACGAAGGGGCATGCCGTACACCTCAATATGCCGCACGGCATGCCCCATTTGTTTTTGCTTGTAAAGCATGCAATGAAGCGTTATCTTTATCCAAGGACCAGCAAGATTCCGTCTTGATAAAGCCAAAAAAAGGCGCCTGTCCATCAGGCGCCCAAAGATATTTATGCGTTGTTTTTGGTTTCGGCAATCAAGGTATTGATCTGCTTTTCATCAAAAGTGTATTTGCTTTGGCAAAAATGGCACACGGTTTCAATCTGGCCGTCTTCCTTTTTGATTTGTTCGAGTTGCTCGCCTCCAAGTGATATCAACCCGCGCTCGAACTTTTCACGACTGCAATCACAGGTGTAGGCAAGGTCCATGGTATGAAGGATTTTATGGTCCCCTTGTGTGATTTCCTGAATCATTTCCTCAGGCGTGTAGCCTTCCTCAAGCATCTTTGTAGAAGGCTTGATTTTGTTGAGCCGCTCCTCAATCAAGCTAATTGTCTCATCGGGGCACCCGGGCATTCTTTGGAGGATGAAGCCACCGGCATGCAGCACGGTGTTATCCGTATCCACTTTGACACCGAGAGATACTGCGGATGGAATTTGCTCACTTGCCGTGAAATAATACGCCATGTCTTCCGCAATCTCTCCGGTCTGAAGCGCCGCGGTGGATGTGAAAATGTCACGGACTTTCAAATCCTTGGTCACATGCATTTTTCCGTTCCCTACCGCTTGTGAGACATTGATATCGCCACTGTTGTACTGGAAAAAGAGCTTTGGATTACCGACATAGCCGCGTACGCCGCCGTTCGCGTTGGTAGTCACGACCATACCTTCGATCGGTCCGTCGGACTCGATGCGTATGGTCAACTCCTGGTTTTCTTTGTACATCGCGCCCATGATGACTCCACCACTCAGCAGTCTGCCGAGTGCTGCGGAACTTGATGGCCAAAGCCCATGAATTTTTTGAGCCTCATAGACGAGGTTGGTGGTTCTTGCGGCATAGAGTCGTACTCTGCCGTCAAATGCGTATGCTTTTGCTAGATAATCTTTCATTTTTATCACCGCGCATATTATAGCATATATTCAATTTATCACAAATCAATTGATTTAAATCGGATAATGTGGCACAATACATATGCAAAAAAGGGATGGTGAGAGAGCATGAAAATCGAAAAACTCTTTGCCGATAGAAAAGTTGTTGTCGCGCCTATGGCGGGCATAACGAACATGGCTTTCAGAAAAATATTAAAAGCCTTTGACCCTGCCCTCATCTACACTGAGATGGTTAGTGACAAAGCGATTAATTATAGAAATGAAAAAACGCTTCAAATGATGGAAGTGGATGAAAATGAAGGGCCCGTCGCGCTTCAGCTTTTCGGCAGCGACGAAGAAAACCTGACCAAGGCGACCCGATATGCGTCGTTGAATACGCCGGCGATGTTCATTGACCTCAATGCGGGGTGCCCGGTACCAAAAGTCGTAAAAACCGGCGCCGGTTCTGCATTGATGCAAGATGAAGAGAAGTTGGAACACCTCGTCAAAGCGATGGTGCTCGTATCCAACAAGCCTGTGAGTGTCAAAATACGTTCCGGTTTCAACGGCAAAAAAAACGCTGTGAGTGTTGCCAAACGCCTCGAAAAGGCGGGTGCTTCGTTAATCGCCATTCATGGAAGAACGAAAAGCCAGATGTATCGAGGCGATGCGGACTGGGAGATCATCCGTGAAGTCAAACAAGCCCTCAGCATTCCTGTAATCGGAAACGGAGACGTCAAGACACCGGAAGATGCCAAGGCCATGCTAGAATATACGGGCGTGGACGCCATCATGGTCGGTAGAGCGTTAAGAGGGAATCCATGGCTTATCTCCCAAATCAACGAATACCTTGACACGGGAAGTTATAAAAAAGACATTCCCTATACTGATCGGCTTGATATGATAAGAAAGCACGCCGAAAGCTTGAAAGAGCACAAGGGCGCGCACATCGCGCTGCTTGAGATGCGTTCACACGCTGCATGGTACATCAAGGGATTGCCGGGCGCGACCGTTGTCAAAAAAGAGATTACCCAGTGCGAATCCTTGGAACGTTTCTATAAAATCCTCGACGAGTACGAAGAAGGACTCAGCCATAAGAAAGAGCATTGAACAGTGCATGAATAGCGTCGACAACGTTTTGGAGTTGTCGACGCTATTCTTTATCGCTTGTTCCAGGGATTGTTCTCATCATAGATGTTCAAAAAGTCGTCGTCCCTGTCTTTGGTTTCTTTGAAGGCCCAGTTGCGGATGGTTGTCGGATTGCCTTCCTCATCAAGGTTCGGGTCATAGTTTTCATCGACAACATATGTTTTGGCCAGAATATCGTGAAGTCCACGAGAATATCTGTCCCCGATAATCATCGCGGCTGAAATGATGAGAATCGCAGTATATAAAATCGCTGCAAAGGCTTCTGCGAGCATGAACACCTCGAAATCAATCAATAAAAGCAACAATAGAATCATATAGACATACTCCCAATAAAGCGCAATGGCACGGATAAAATGTTGCGCGAGACTGGGCGGTCTTCCGTAAGCGTCAATCGCACGGATGCGCATCAGAATCTTCCCTATTGTCTTCCCGTCTTTCGTGTAGGGGATGTATACATAGAGAACCAAACCGACAATCAACGCGATAAACGCACCGAGCACGATGTCAGCGGTTTCCGGTTGTTGTTGGACTACGGACGCAATCTCTTGAACATTGTCGTCAAAAAAAGCAAAGGGGCGATAGAATATCTGAGTGATGGTAAGAATGAAGCTGGTGATTAC
>PWHD01000038.1 GCA_003555335.1 Mollicutes bacterium
AATAGTCCTCGACGTAGACGGCATCGTATATCTCTTGCATGCGAGCGCCGTGTTTGACCAAAAAGGCAGCGGCTTCAAATGTCTTGTTGTTGGTCGCAGGGTACATAAAACGTCCGCTATCCGTCACCAAGCCACCGAAAAGGTATGTGGCGATGTCGGCATCGATCTCGAGTGACTCATCAACGATCATCTGGGTCAGCATCTGACACGTAGCAATCTGCGAGGGATCGTGGATGAAAAGGTCCGCAAAATCCGTTTCGTTCTGGTGATGGTCGATGACGATTTTTTCTTTGCCCATCATGAAACGGTTGTCACTGACGCGATCTTTTCCGGCTACATCCAATACAATGATCAATGCTTCTTTGAAAACCGCATCATCAATAGTGTCCATGGCACCAAAAAGCGTAAAGTCATTCATGTCGCCAACTACATGTACAGTCTTGTTTTCAAAGTTCTTTTCAATCAGCGCTTTCATACCGAACTGGCTGCCTAAGGCATCCAGATCCGGCTGAATATGGCGATGGATAATTATAGTCTCATACTGCCTGATCTTTTCCAATACATCCTTGAACATCTATCACACCTCATTTTAGAGAAAATCGTTTTTATGAAGGCCAGCGTTCAGGATGAGGGGCATCATTGTCGTAATCCCAATAAGGATCCTTCAAATCTTCGCTGTACATCCCTCTTCCTTCTTCTTTGGCTCTACTTTCGGCCAAGTGCATCCATTCGTTATAGCGCAGGCCATCGTATTTCGTCACGTCCGTTTCACCGGCACCAAACTCGAACGCAACATACGCAAGACCCTGGCGGATTACGTTATAGTTAAGCAGTTCATATTGCTCTTGACCCTCGGGAATAATCCACACCCATGCCAGAAGTCGGCCATGGTTCCCGAGGAGATTATCACCCGGATCCGTCTGAAGCACAATGTTTTCAGCATTCGCAAGTACATCACATACATATTGGGTCGCCGGCTGTCCCCATTCTTCTTCCTCACCAGGCGGCCACGTTTCTGTCGTATCCATGTTCAGATACCGGACACTCGGTGTTCTGGACTCAATTCGTTCATATATTTCTTCGGGGTATGTGAACACGGTTGTGTCACCATCAATGCATCCCCCGGTGCTTTCCGCCCATCGACCATCTTCGTAGGTCACTTCAAATGCGCCGCCTCCACCTATGTATCGGCCTTCTTCTTCATCATATGTATAGTAAGCCATATCAAAGAAGGAAGCATCAAGTCGGGGCCCGTCATATTCCATATCCACCGGCTCAAAAAATTCCTCATCGTCAATGACGGTGGCAGAGACGATCACTTCCGCATATTGTGAATTCTCATCATAGACAAGGTACGATATGAACACATTGGATTCTTCACGCACATCGGTCACACGGTACTGAAACTCCACGTCCCATCCTTTATCTTCAAAATACGCTCGAATTTCCGGTTCCTGTTTGCCTTCCAAGTCTGGTCTATCATTTGTATCGGTTTCACAACCAATCAATATGATTACGCTTAAAACAGCTAAAAATAGAACGATAATTTTATTCATTTGTCTATATACTCTCCTTAAAAACATATATCACTACATAATAACACATAAGCGGAAATTATGGCACCTTGAGAGGACAAAAAACAAGAAAAAACAGGCACATCCGATGGATGCGCCTGTCAAATTATGTGAGATTACGTGGTGGTTTTAGTCAGTGGCTACTTGAAGGTCTGTAACAACAAGTCGTAAGTTACCAAAATGCATTCTTTGTACAACAAATTCCATGTACTCGATTTCGAGTCCGTTTTCAAAATCATCTTCACCTGGAACACCGAAATCCTCAACATGCCATAGTGGCAATGTCAGACGGCGGTCGTTATCGCCATGCTCATCTTCACCGATGAAGATATAACCATACTCATCAAGATCATCGAAAGTGATGTCTTCCAGACGGTATTTGACCAAGTTGGTTTGTCCACCAGGCTGGTCCGCGTCGCCGTCTTCATCATAGTAATTAAATCCGACAACGATGTCTTCATCAGACATATCGTCGATGATGTTCACAGTGTGATCGCCTTCGTCGTTGGAAGTAAGCAATTTGTCATCGGTCAATTGGCGCTCGTTATTGTCATGAGTTGTATAACGGCCGAGTGTTCCGAATACAGTGATTTTATTACCCGGCTGAACGTCTTCGAACATTTCTTCATCTCTGCTGAAGAGGCGTACATAGATACCGGGACCATCTTCATCTTGCATGAAGAATCCATCACCATAAGGATCGATTGCGGTTACGATGCCTTCTACATGTACGTCTTCGCCGTCTCCGTAAGCAAGTGCGTCTTCGACAGACAAGCTTTCAGTTCCGACAACTTTGACAGTGACAGTTACTTCTTGAGTATATTCCCCAAGTGTAGCGGTTGCGGTCAGGGTCACTTCTGTGGTTTGTTCGGGGCGGTCAACAAACGTACCATCATTGGCAATAAGGTCCGTGTTGTCTGAAGTCCAGTCAGTAAAGGTGGTTCCGTTATCTCCTTCAGTGGCAAGGTCAATATCGTCACCGTCGGTGAGATAGACATTTCCATCGACATCGTCGACATCGCTATCAAATTGACCTTCAAGGTCCAATTCGACTTCTTCAATAGTATAGTTATCGTGGTGGAAGAAAATCAGAACACCACCACTAATGCGAGCGTTGATGTGAATTGTGAGGTCTACAACTTCACCTTCATAATCCGCAAGGATATCTTCCGCCTCATCGAACATATTGAAAGTGAAAAGCAAACGTGCGTCAGAATCCATAGAGGCTAGGATCCAATCGTCATCGTCATCATAAAGGATTCTTCCTCTAACGACAAATTGGCTTCCGTGGAGGTGACGATCCGCTCCAGTAAGATCAAGTGCGTCAATTTCTTCTACGGTTCTGGTCTCGGGTGACATGTCAACGTCGTTGCCTGAGCTTAAGACATCAAGGCTTTCGACATTGCTGATTTGGCGAAGTGACTGCCAAGAGGCGAGCTCACCAGTTACGCTGACTTCGTCTCCTATTTCTGCATCTCCTCTGAAAACACTGAAGACAAGGTTTCCGTCCCAAACGTAGATGCCGTTAGTCATTGAACTGACCACAATACCTTCGATTGTGAGGATGTCTCCACTGCTGAGGTTTCCATCAGCGATGTCTGCGTAGAGATCCGCGAAATCTGTGTAAAGTGCTGATTCGGTCTGTTCGCGTACGCGACCTTCGAATTCACGAGAAGCCTCGGCGTCACCTTTGATGATTGTGGCTGTGAGTGTGATGTCTTGGTCACCTTCTCCGGCTTCAGGACGTGTGACAAGGACTTCAAGTTCGGGATATGCGGCACCATCGACTACGTTGCCGAAGTCAATAAGGTCTTCGCGATCTGTTTCCCAAATTACGTCAAGCCCTTGGATTTGGGCAGGAACGTTGAAGTTCCCACGGATATCGGACATGCTTTGATCAATCAGCAAATTGCCGATTGCCTGGTCAACAGCTTGTTGGTCTTCACTGTCGCCGCCGCCACATGCTGCTAGTGTTCCGATTAAAAGGAACATCATTGCAAATGCGAGTATTTTTTTCATTTTAAGCCTCCATTTTAATTTTCTTTGTTACTGATAATATCGAATTGTGCATATTTGGAGATTTGTTGATTTGGAGTGTGCGTTAAAAATCTGCTTTTTTATATCTTGTTCCGATGCAGTATTGCGCAAAAGACACACACCTCCGCCAAACACGACGGAGGTGTTGGTGTCCTTCGAGATTATTGGTTAGTTGCGATTATCGATCCAAGTCGGCAATCGCGTCTTGGAGCGCATCTTCTACCGAAGTACCGGTGTAGATGGCCTCAATGAGGAACCCGGCTTCTTGGCGTGCGTTAGAAGAAGTGACGCGTCCGGTGAATGGTGGCTCGAATGAGAAGTAAT
>PWHD01000009.1 GCA_003555335.1 Mollicutes bacterium
ATCCGCTATTAGTTTCTGCTTTTCTTCCTCGTTTAAACCAAAAAACTCTTCCAGCTCTCCTTCTTCCGCCTCCGAGGGACGACTCCCTCCTGCTGTTTTCTCTTCGCCTGCTTCACCTGCCTGGCTTTCCGGCGCACCTGAAGAAGTCTCGCCGCCAATTCCCACCGGCTGCCCCGGCTCTATCTTTCCTTCTTTGTGTGCTTTGATTCTTTCCAGCAGCCCTGAAGCGGCCACCTTATCCTCTTCAGAAGGATTCTCCGGATTTACTACCAGCTTCTGCAGCAAATCAACGCCGTCAAAAAGCATGTCCACTTTATCCGAAGTAGAAGCCAGGTCGCCCGATTTCAGCAAATCCAGAAAATTCTCCAGGCTGTGGGAGACTTCGGTAATCTGCTCATATCCCATGGTGCCAGCCATCCCTTTCAAGCTTTGCATCACCCGGAACATTTCCGCCAGATTATCTTGGTCTTCAGGATTCTGCTCCAGGCTGAGCAGGCAACCGTTGAGCGTTTGTAAGTATTCCTGCGCTTCTGCCAAAAAAAGTTCTTTGTACTCTGAACTATCCACCGGCTGCGCACCCCCTTTCTTCCGGTTTTAGCTGGTTCCCGCCTGGTCTTCCGTCAGGGTAATCTCTTCCAGGGCTATCTGCTCTTCCGAGGTTAGTATCTTTTCCAGTTCAAGTATGATAATCAAGCGATCGTCTTTCTTGCCGACTGCTTTTATCAGGTCGGTGCGTGCCCCGGCTACGTTGCCGGGAGCCTCGTGGATTTCGTTTTCAGGCATCCGTATTACCTCGGTTACCGAATCCACAATCAGCCCCACATCGTTGCCGTTTACTTCTACAATAATTATCCGGGATTCCTCGTCCCTTTTTGTTTCAGTAATGCCAAACCTCTTCCGGAGGTCCAGTACCGGTATCACTTCACCCCTCAGATTAATAACTCCTTCTACAAATTCCAGGGACCTGGGGAGGGGAGTGATCTTGGTCAACTTCAGGACTTCCCTGACCTGGTGAATGTTCACGGCAAACTCCTCGTTTTCCAGGATAAACGCCACCATTTGAACTTCATTTACCGCTTCTTTTGCTTCGTCCCGCTTGTGGGTTTTATTCATCCCGCTTCACCTCCTTGATATTAAACTACAATATAGAAACCATAAAAAATAAAAACCGGAATTTACTTTATCTCTTGAGAATGTCTTTACACCAATAGCGGTTTTTTCTACCTTCTTACAGGTTTTCCTATAGATCGGTACCGCTTCGCTTCAAGTTACTCTCTATGCTTAGAATCCTCACTCCCAGCTGCCCGTTTACCACTACTACTTCTCCTCTTCCTACCATCATATCGTTAACGTATATCTCAACCGGCTCTCCGCTGTAGCTGTCCAGTTCCAAAATTCCTCCCCTGCCCAGGGTAAACAGCTCTTTTAAGGGAACCCGGCTTCGACCCAAAACCACTTCTACCTCCACCGGGACATCCTTTACCATTTCCAGCTGCCGGATTCTTTCTTCCATGGGTGTCTCGGGATCAACCGGCTCGGCTTCACTGGACCACAAAATTTTCTGTGCCTCTTCCTCGCCTGCCGGCTCAGCTCCGGTTCCCGGCTCCGGTTCCGGCTGGGGCTGGGGTTGCTGCTGGAGTTCCTCCTCCTCAACCGTGGAAGATTCTTCTGTCTCCTGGGCACCTTCACCCCTCAGCTCTTCTCTTTCGCCGGAAGCTCCCGTTTCTTCTTCCTCGCTGGCTGTCTCCTCAACAGCCGTTCCCGTGGCTGCCGTTTCATCTTGTGGTAATAAAAACTTTACCATCTCTTTGCCAAAAGGTAAAGGTATAACCTGCAAAAGCGTACTGTCCAGCATTTCTTCTACTTCTATACGGAATGAGATCTGTACCAGCTCAATCTCTTCTTCCAGGGTAACCACCGAAGTTTCCTCTTCTCCCAGGTTCTTTTTCTCTATGTGGGGAGGAGAAATATCTATGGCGCGGTTGAACATTTCCGCCATGGAAGTAGAGGCATACCCCATCATCTGGTTCATGGCCTCGCCAACGGCACTTATTTCCACTTCCCCCAGTTCTTCCGAAAGATCTTCGGGGCTCATTCCCATCATCAGTGCGGCTATGACTTTGGCGTCGCTTTCCCTTATCACCAGGATGTTTTCCCCTTCCAGGCCGGTAAGATAACGGATTTGCAGCACCAGGCAGGGGACCGGGTAATTGCTTTTCATTTCCTCGGGCGTTACCACTTCCAGGCGGGGAGTGGTTATACGGACCGCCTTGCCCAGCATATTGGAAAGCGCCGTGGCTGCAGAGCCCAGGGATATGTTTCCAACTTCCGCCAGGGTGTCTCTTTCCAGCTCTGTCAACTCCTCGCTCATTTA
Organism: Mollicutes bacterium; assembly: GCA_003555335.1. The sequence goes on from PWHD01000009.1 coordinate 2,375, forward strand.
AAACAGGGCCTCCTCTTCAACTTAACCCAACTGCTTCACTCTTTCCTCAGGGGTTATTATAGATGTGATCTTTATTGCAAAATTTTCTCCTACTGTCACTACTTCGCCCCTGGCTACCAGCTTCCCGTTTATCACCAGGTCCACCGGTTCATTAATAACCCGGGAAAACTCTATAACGTTGCCGGTAGTCAAAGAGAGCAGCTCTGCTATATTCATTCGCGTCTCCCCGATCCTTACGGAAACCTCCAGGGGGAACTCCAGGATCATCTCCAGCTTTTCGTCCAGCGCATCGTTGCTGCTGGAAGCACTTTCCTGCTCTAGCAGGTCGTTAATTTCCTCGGAAGATAAAAGGTTGTTATTGTCCTCGGGTGCCATTTTCTCCCTCCTTGTTTTCCCTGATCCAGTCGGTTATCTGCAGGGCTTGCCTTTTGCCCAGCTTCCCGGGTTGTGCCAGGAAGAAAGGACGCCCTTCCACGAAGACTTCCAGGGGTTCTCCCTCTTTCCGGTTCAACTGGAGCACATCGCCTTCCTGCAGGTGTAAAAAGTCCTCCAGGGTAATAACCGTAGATCCCAGTTTGGCATTAACTTCCACGCTGGACTCGCCCAGGTAGTTTTTCATTTCTTCTTTTTTCAACTGGTAAGTAGTCTGCTGGTACTGGTTGAACCACTGCTGCGCCGTCAGGCTGGAAAGAACCCGGTCCAGTGTTATATAGGGAAAACAGAGGTTTATTAAACCCTTGGTTTCCTGTATCTGTACCGTTATAGTAACCAGAGCCACGGTTTCACTGGTAGCTATAACCTGGTTAAATTGCGGGTTGGAATCCATGCTCTCTATCTGGGGCTCGAAGTCTGCTATTCCCTTCCAGACGTACTTGAGGTTGTCCAGCATTTTTTCGTTTATCTGCCGCATGACTGACATTTCGATTTCGGTAAGCTCCCGGTTTCCCGGGGGAGATTTCCCGTCTCCTCCAAATATCAGATCTATCAGCGTAAACACGTAAGGGGGGTTGGTTTCCAGCATGGCCACGCCCAGCTCTTGAGATGGATTGAATATGGTCATCAAGGTAGGAACGGGAAGAGAAAAAATAAATTCCTCGTACGTGACCTGGCTGACCGACTCAACTTTAAGCTGCACCGGCACCCTCAGGTAAGCAGTCAAAAAATTCCCCAGGATACGGGCGTAATTGTCGTGGATAATTTGCAGGGTTCGCAGCTGTTCCTTGGAAAATTTAGTGGGCCGGCGAAAATCGTACGTCTGGTAATCTTCACTTTCATCTTTTTGCTCTTCTTCTTCAATGGCTCCCGAAGATACCGCAGAAATTAGGGAATCTATTTCGTTTTGCGAAAGAACGTCTTTGCCCATGATGCTCCCCCCTTTGCTACTCAGAAAACACGTTTGCTTGTAGCGTCGCTGGTGTAGTGGTTGGCTCGGCTCATGCTACCGTTCGAGGGCCACAACATCGGCTCAGCTTTCGGTCTCCGCGGGCTCCCCTAAATGCGGAAGTTGGAGATTAGAGGTTAGAAATTGG
>PWHD01000039.1 GCA_003555335.1 Mollicutes bacterium
AATACACAATCGCTTTTGTGTGTGTACACAACAGCTGTCGATCCCAGATGGCCGAAGCCATCGCCAAACTCAAGCACGATGATTTCTTCATCCCCAGTAGTGCCGGAACCCACCCCAAAGACCAAATCAACCCACAGGCGGTGGAATATGTCAAAAAACGCTATGGTGTCGACATGAGCGAAACCCAAAAGCCGAAACGGCTCGAGGACATCGACAATCCCGATCTGCTTATCACCATGGGATGCAATGTCGAATGTCCCTACATACCGACTTCACATCGTGAAGATTGGAACCTCGATGACCCTTCAGGAAAAGATGAAGCGGCTTTTCAAAAAACTGCCGACGCAATAGAAAACAACCTTGCAAAGCTAAGAAAACAAATCCTCGAAGGGACGCTCAAAATATAACCACACACATACAATAAGCATAAAAACCGCTCCTGTCGACACAAAAGCAAGTGCAGTCGACAGGAGCGGTTTTCTTTTGGCATTGAAAGTTGAATCACTGGGGAACATATTTAATGTGAGGCAACTTCTTTCCTCGGTAAGGATACTTGGACGGATGCCCGATCACATTGATGTAGTCCCTTAGATCGTACGTCTCATTCATCTTGAGAAAGAGCTCAAACGTGGCCTTGGCGTCATCCAGGGCACGGTGGGTGTTTTTAACGGAAACGTCATAACGCTCAACCGCCGCATCCAGCTTATGCGGGAAGGGATGTTTATCCCTGTAGACCGTCAGCATGTCAAGCACATCGCAGTCATAAAAAAGCTGCTCAGGCAATCCGTACTTTTCAAAAAGCGTCATCAGAAATGACAAGTCGAAATTCAGATTATAAGCCACCAAAAGGGTCCTTGGTGTAATTAGCGTCTCAAGCGTTCTGAACAGTTCGGTTTCAGGAATGCCTTTTTCCACCATGGCGTCCGTTATGTTCGTGATTTCAATGATTTTGGCCGGCAGTTTCTCTTTGACGTTCACCACCGCGCCTATTTCATCGCGCACAACGAAACGGTCATTATCCGGAACCAGATCGACCGCGCCAACTTCGATGATGGATGCGGTTTTCGGATCCAGACCGGTGGTCTCCAAATCAAAAACAAGAATTCGTTCGTAGTCTCTAAAAGATTTCATAAGCACCTCGAAACAAGAATATATGGTTCATGCATTCAGTTTATCGCCATTTGAAGAAGAATACAAGGCTGATAATCCATGCGGCGAGTGTCACAGCGAGCCCGATGATCCAAAAGCCAAGCAGGAAAATCACCCCGAACCCCGCTTCACCACTGAAAATAAAGACGGTGAAAAAAAGCGAGAACACACTCAGCGCTACCGGCAAAAGAAAGACAAGTATTGGTCTGATTTTCCCCATCAGGTACGTGATGAGGATGATTACAGGCGTCGCCACCGCGACGGAAATCAGAATCGCGAGGATGCCTCTGATATTTTCCATCATTCGACCAACCCCCCTTACACTTTCAGCATAGCACACCCAAACCACAATCTTGCCCCGTGTGTTCTTTTATTTTCAAAGCATAGGAACACACCATCTTACATTCCTTTATTATCACCAAGTGCGATGCGGGGGTCGATAATCACATAAAGCACATCCACAACCAAAATCATTGCGAGGGCAAGCACCGCATAGAATAGCGACACTGCGACCATCACATTCACATCGATGAGAAAGTATCCCGTATCCATCATTGGCTCATAGATGTTCCTGAAAAACCACCGGCCGACACCCGGCACGCCGTAGATCAGTTCAAGAAGGAAACTGTTGAACATGACGGACGCAAAAAGGACAGGCACTTTCTCAAGAGCGGGAAGAATCGAGTTCCTGAGCAGATGCTTGCGGACAATCTGGTCTTTCCTGAGCCCTTTAACTTTGGCGAGCAACAGAAAATCGGCATCCAATTGTTCCGAAAGCTCCCCGCGAATCAATTGCGTTAGCACCGCCAGAGGCATGCCGATGAGGGCGAGTGTCGGAATGACATAGCCAAGAACGATGACATGCCATTCAGCCCCGGAATACAAAGGAAACAGCGGAGGCAGCCATCTCAGACGAAAGCCGAAAAAGACCATGAGGCCGAAAATCCATATGAAAGCCGGGATTGAGCTCAAAATCAGACAAAACGTATTGACCACATAATCATAGACAGTGTTTTTCTTCCATGCTGTGGTAATGCCGAAAAAGAGAGCCAGCACAATGGAGACCACCATCGCCACAAGGTTCAGCCTGAGCGTATAGGGCGCCGTCTCACGAATCGTCTGCCAAACCGGAACCTCGAAGCCCGGATTGCCAGTAGCACCCCAGTCCCACTCGGAAAGAATGCCCCCCAGATAATTGGAATAAAGGGTCCTTGTACGTGCGAACATCTCAAAAAACGGGGCGCGCTGACCGAAAAGCGCCATCATTGTCATCTGACTGGCGTAAAACACGACGGTCCCCACAATGAACAGCACCACAAAAAGCCACAGTGTCCGTATAATAATGTATTTGATCATAAACATCGCCCCCGGCATGACATGGGATGTCGGATGAACATCCCATCGATATTACTGATATATGTCATATAAATGTGTTTATTAAATTCCTATTCTACCCCACTTGATATGAAGTAGCAACCTTGTCTGTAAATACAACCTCTTTATACAAAAAACAGACACCGCGATTACGGTGTCTATTGTTTTTTCCCGCCGGCGATGGTGATGCGCGGGTCAATGACGGCATACAAAATATCCACAACAAGCGTCATCATCAATGCCAGGACGGCATAAAAGAGTGTCACAACGACCACCACTTGCGCATCAATCACGAAGTACGCATAGTCCCGACTTCCGTGACCACCTGCGCTGTGAACATTCCGGATGAAAAAGCGGGCGACACCAGGCACGTTATAGATTGCTTCGACGATGAATCCGTTGAACATCACTGTGGTAAATAGTGCGGGGATCTTTTCAAGCGCCGGAAGGATCGAATTCCTTATCAGATGCCTCAAAACAATCTGGTCTTTCCTTAGCCCTTTCACCTTGGCAAGCAACAAAAAGTCCGCACTATACTGTTCGGTAATCTCCCCGCGTATCATCTGAGTCAGTACCGCCAATGGCATGCCGATCATGGCGAGCACCGGAAGAAAATATCCGCGCACGTATACATGCCACGGCGCACCGGAGTGTAAAGGAAAGAGTACGGGCAACCATTTATACCATATCCCGAAGACGATCATGGCTCCGAGAATCCACACATACGAGGGAATGGAGCTGAACACGAGACAAAAGGTGTTGACCGTATAATCGTATACTGTGTTCTTCTTCCATGCGGAGGTCACACCGAAAAACAATGCCAAAGCGATCGCGATGCCCATCGCGATGAGATTGATTCTTAGTGTATAAGGCACGGCCCTGCGCATGGCATCCATGATGGGTTCAGGATTCGCCGGACTTCCCGTATACCCCCAGTCCCAATCGGTTACGATGCGCTCAAGATAATCCAAAAACTGTGCCCTTACTATCGGTAAAAGATCAAAAAAAGGCATGCGTTGTCCCCAAAACGTCATATGCGCCATGCGCGCTCCATAAAACGCGATGGTCCCGACTATCATCAGGATGACACACATCCAAAGAAACCGGACGATGATGTAACGCACCATTTTTCTCTCCCCCCTCTCAATTCATCAAAGGTGCACAAATATATTTTCATTTGTCTAAATTCCTTTGATGAACCGGATGAAAACAAAACTTGTTAATATGGTTGTCTATATAAATAACTATTTTATGTCATAACCTGCTGTTAAGC
>PWHD01000044.1 GCA_003555335.1 Mollicutes bacterium
AAGGCATCCAGTACGGCATTCCATTGGACGTCCATCCGATCGGTCTTTACTACAACCAAGACATTCTCGATGAGGCCGGCATTGACGTGCCGACGACCTACGACGAGCTGGTCTCCGCATGCGAGGAACTTGAAGGCGTTGTGGACCACTGCATGCCCGTATCGAATACCTGGCCGTCACAGAACCTGTTCATTTCATCGCTCTTCCAGCATGGCGGCGCGGATCTCGATGAGAATCACTATCCCGCTTTCAACACACAGGAAGGCTACGACGCTTTGAAAGTGTTCCATGACATGGTGTATGAAGACAACATCTCCATTCCGAACGTTACCGTCGATGAAGACCTTACGCTCTTCAGACAAGGCAACGCCGCGTTCCACATCAACGGCATCTGGATGCTTAACGGCATCAAAGAATCCGGAGTCAATTTCGGAACATCCTCGATCGACACCCTCTTCGGGGATGAACAGCCTGCCGTCTGGGCGGATTCTCACAACTTCGTCATGCCTTATCAACCCGGCATGAGTGAAGAGAAAGAAGAAGCCATCATGACCTTTATCGAGTATATCACCGCAAACGCCATGGAATGGGTCGAAGGTGGACAGTTCCCCGCCGATCTGAGCCTGCTTGAAAGCGAAGCGTTTGAAAACCTTGAATACCATAGCAGCTTCGCCGATGTGGATGCGATCACATTCACGACCACCTCTCCATATCTTGAAGATGGTTTTGAACCGATATTCCTGCGCGTGACGCAAGCCATGCGTAATGAAGACGCTGACATCCAGGAACTATTGGATGACGCCGAATCCGAAGGCATCGAGTTAGTCGATGAAGCCACAGGACGCTAAATCACTGCGTTCAAGGCTGGTACCAGGGGCTTTTTTCCTACCGCACCTGATCATATTCTCAATCTTCTTTGTCTTTCCTTTCTTTTATGGAATATACATAAGCTTCTTTGATTGGAATCTGTTCAATCCAGACCTGCGTGAATTCGTGGGTCTGGACAATTTCCGGCGTATCCTGTTCGATTCCGACAGCATTTATTTCCGCTATTTCTGGAACGGACTGAGGAACACCCTCACATTCGTGGTGTTATCGGTTCCACCACTCGTGATTTTCCCCCTGATCATCGCCAGTCTCATGAACGTCGAACCCAAAGGGTATAAAATATTCCGGGCGATCTTCTATCTGCCGAACCTTTTTTCCATTGCCACGCTTGTTTTGATTTGGAGATGGGTCCTTAACACTAACGTCGGGGCGCTCAACCTTACGCTTGGCGAACTCGGCATCGACAATATTCCCTGGCTTTCAGAACAGCCGTTCGCATGGATATCCCTGGTGCTTATGACGGTCTGGTGGACCATCGGGGGAAACATGATCATTTTCACCGCGAGTCTTAAAGAAGTGCCGGACAATCTTTATGAGGCTGGTGACATCGATGGCGCGTCGATTTTCCAAAAAATGCGCTACATCACACTGCCTTATATCAGAAACCAACTGATCTATATCACCATCATGACGACCATCGCTTCATTCAACGTCTTCGGCCAGCCGCAACTCGGTACCGAAGGTGGGCCTGATGAATCGACCACCGTCCTCATGATGTATATCCGCAACATCGCCTTTACCGGCGGACGTCCGAATCCGGGTGTCGCCACCGCCATGGCCATTGCCATGGGTGTGGTCATTATCCTGATCGGTGTCGGTCAGGCGAAAATCATCAAAAGGATGGGTGATTGACATGGCGCTTAAAGCTGTAGAAGACAAGAAAAAACGCATATCTTTCTGGATTTTGAGCATTGTTTCAATCGTATGGATTCTGCCTATCATATGGGTTATATCCACATCCTTCAAAACGGAAAGTGAAGCGGTGAGCGGCGGACTCAATCTCATTCCGCGCGAGTTCACCTTCGAATCGTATCGCTATATTTTCACCGATGATCAGCACAACGTGCTGTTTTATGTGTTCAACTCGTTCCGTGCGGCCGGTCTGCACGTCTTCTTTTACCTGATTGTGGCCTCACTTGCCGCATACGCATACGGAATATTGCAGTTCAAAGGCCGTGACAAAATGTTTTGGATGCTGGTGGCGACGATGATGATTCCTGTCGTCATGAACCTCGTGCCGCTTTATTCTCTAATGATCACCTTTGAATGGATCAACAGTCTTCAAGCCCTTGTCGTGCCCGGACTGGGCGGCGTATTCGGAATTTTCCTTTTGCGCCAGTTCAATCTCGGCATCCCTCGCGACATCATTGAAAGCGCCCAGATCGACGGCGCCAACCATTTCCAGATTTACTGGAGACTCATTCTCCCATTGACCAAACCCGCTTTGGTGGTCGTGGCCCTGTTCGCTTTCATGGCGAACTGGAACGAATACCTGTGGCCTTTGGTCGTCCTTAACGACGACACCTACCGGACGCTACCGGTCGGTCTTGCCCTGATGCAAGGAAACTACAATATCTATTACTCAAGACTTATGGCGGCAACGACCGTCTCCATGATCCCTGTCATGGCCATCTTCATGGTCGCCCAGCGCTACTTCATCAAAGGCATCACGATGACAGGGTCCAAAGGATGAGAGGAGCATACCTATGAAAAACACATACCCGAGGCCACAGTTTCAACGAAAGCAGTGGCAAAACCTGAACGGACAATGGGGGTTTGCGTTCGATGACGCCAACGAAGGGCTCCGTGACAAATGGTATACCCTTGATACGCTTCCCGGCGAAACACCCATCACCGTGCCTTATTGTCCGCAAAGCCGCCTGAGCGGCCTTTCAGACACTAAAGATCACCCGATACTGTGGTACCGCACGACCTTCACACCCGAAGGTTCGCAAAAACGTACCATCCTGAACTTCGGCGCGATCGACTACCTTAGTGACATCTATGTCAACGGTCAACACGTGAAAACCCACCAGGGCGGCAACGTGAGTTTCAGCGTCGACATCACCGATTACGTTCAAAAGAACGAAAAGAACGCACTGCATATCCGTGTGTTCGACGACATGCACGACATCGAAATCCCCAGGGGCAAGCAATACTGGAAAGAAGAGAGCGAAAGCATCTTCTATACCAGGACTTCAGGCATATGGCAAACCGTATGGATCGAAAACGTCCCTGAAAATCATATTGAACGGATCAAGGTCATTCCCGACATCCTCACGAATTCCGTGAAGATCGGCTATTACCTCTCCGCCAAGGTCGAAGGCGACATCGAAACACGCATCACCTATGGCGATGAAATGATCAGTGAAACGTCCAAGAAAGTCGAAGGCGACTACTTCGAGGCGGTCTATTTCCTCGGCAAGAACAACGACCAGGGGGACCGTCGTTTCTGGTCTCCCGAACACCCGAATCTCTATTCCCTTTCTTTGAAACTCAAAACCGCCAAGGAGACCGACACGGTCGAAAGCTACTTCGGCATGCGCAAGGTCGCCATCGAGAACGGCCAGATCATGCTCAACAACCGGCCTTACTACATGCGCCTCGTGCTCGATCAGGGCTATTACCCCGGCGGGCTCATGACGTCGCCGGACGATGAAGCGTTGAAACGCGACATCATGCTCACCAAGGAAATGGGATTCAACGGCGTGAGGAAACACCAGAAAATCGAAGAAGAGCGCTATCTCTATTACGCCGATACGATGGGGCTCCTCGTATGGGAGGAAATGCCTTCTGCATACAAGTTTTCTTCCCGTTCCATGCTCAATCTCACGGATGAATGGCAACGCATCATCGAACGCGACTACAACCATCCTTCGATTGTCGCATGGGTGCCGATCAATGAATCATGGGGGGTCCCGAACCTCATCGATTCGTCCCGCCAGGTGCATTTTCTTGAATCGCTCTATCACCTTACCAAAGCGAAGGACGATACCCGCATCGTCATCTCGAACGACGGGTGGGAACACGGTACGACGGATCTTCTGACCGTGCATGACTATGAAGCCTCATACTCCGCGTTGAAAGAACGCTACAAGGACAGCGAGACCATCCTTTCGAGTCTCCCCGGCCATCACCTGCTTTTGAACAAAGGATTCACCTACAACGGCGAACCGATCCTTGTGACCGAATTCGGAGGGATTTCCTTCCAGAATGTCGACCAGGACGGGTGGGGCTATTCCGCCGCCAGCGACGGCAAGGATTTTGAAAAACGACTCAGGGCCGTATTTGAGGCCATGTATGATTCCCCGCTCGTAAAAGGGGTGTGCTATACGCAACTTACGGACATCGAACAGGAAATCAACGGACTGCTCACCTACGAACGCGAGCCGAAAATATCCCTTAAAACCATCCGAAGCATTGTGGAAAATCACAAGCAGGATTGAATCCATGCTCCAATATAGAACGCGCCCGCGGGCGCGTTTTTTATTTATTAAAGGAGTGGTATGGGATCCATCAGCAAAAGGGTCAAGTCGGTATCTTATGTGAATAATTAACAAAAACCCGGGTTGTTTTTCATGAATTAGTTATAAATGCGAATGAGTTTGCGTTTAGTATAATGAACTTGCTATAAAGGAAATTAGCGCTTACACCATAAGGTTGCATTCGAATAGGTTGCTTATGCCCTATCAAGTGATGAATGCGGTTTCCTTGTCTTTTAAACCCCAAAAAAAATAGAAAGGACGGGATCCATATGAGCGTACTGCTCAAAAATGCAAATCTTGTTCACGAGGACGGCATCAATGACGTTCTCATTACTGATGGAAATGTGAAAGTTCTTAAAGAAGGTGAATCAGGCGAGGCCGAACGCGTCGTCGATCTGGAAGGCCGTATTGTGATCCGAGGCTTTGCGGATACACATATGCATCTGGATAAGGCGTTGATCGCTGAGAAAGTCGTCAATGACAGCGGAACCTTGAAGGAAGCCATCGACATCATGTCCGACTACAAACCTTCAATGTCCGATGACGACATTCGCAAGCGCATGAAACAAGTGATTGATTGGGCCTATCAGAATGGCACAAGATTCCTGAGAACCAACATCGATATTGACGATGGCATCGGTCTGCGTTCCTTCCGTATCTTTGAATCACTCAAAGAGGAATACAAGGACAAAATGGTCCTTGAATCGGTAGCCTTCCCTCAGGAAGGGTTCCTGGAAAATGAACGCAACTTTGAACTGCTTGAAGAAGCCCTTAAAGAAGGTGCCGATGTACTCGGCGGCATTCCGGCGTTCGACCCCGACCCCAGAAAACACATTGAACGACTGATGGACCTTGCGGTCAAATACGATGTCGATGTCGACATGCACGTGGACGAATCGGATGATCCCAATGACTTGTCCATCCGTGACCTCATCCACTTCACCGAAAAACACAACTATTCCGGTCGTGTGACCGCTGCCCACCTTTGTTCGCTGGCGGCCAACGACCCTGAAAGCATCCAACCGATTCTTGAAGGCATGAAACAACAAGGCATCCATGTCGTATCACTGCCTAGTACGAATCTCTATCTTCAAGGACGCGGGGATGAGAAGAATATCCGCCGCGGCATCACCCCGATCCGCAAGATGATTCACGAGCATGGCATCAACGTCGCCATCGGTTCGGACAATGTTCGTGACCCGTTCAACTGTTTCGGAAATGCGAAACCTCTGGAAAGCGCACTGATTGCGGCCCACGGCGCCCATATGGGCGCCAGTGACGATTTGAAGGCGCTCTTCAACTCAGTATCGCTCAATGGACTGAAAATCATGAATATCGACCCAAGCGTTGAGAATAGCGATCATCTCGTCGTCATCGATGCGACCAATGAACGCAATGCCATCACCGCCCAAAGTGATGTGTACGGTTATCTTGAAAACGGAAAGTTTGTCAAAAATCAATAACCATATCCGCGGAAGTACCTTTTGCGGTTAAAGAAAAATTTAAAAAGGAGTGTGTCATATGCAAAAAGTCGATGTGTTCCGTGTCCCGATGTCGGGTCCTGACGACCTGACGTCGTTCGACAAAATGATCGACGAAGGCACCATCGTGGCTGAAGACATCATCGCAGTCATGGGGAAGACCGAAGGAAACGGTTGTGTCAACGACTTCACCCGGTCGCTCACGACACTGGTCTTCGCAAACGGTCTGGCGCGACGCCTTGGCAAAAGTGAAAAAGGAGTCAAGGAAAGCGTCGCATTCGTCATGTCGGGCGGAACCGAAGGCGTCATGTCGCCCCATGCGACCGTCTTTACGAAAAAAGACGTCGACGCCGAGCCCGCAAAAACCAAATCCCTTGCGGCCGCTTCAGGCTTCACCCGTGAATTCAAACCCGAAGAGATCGGCACCACGACCATGGTCGATGAGGTCGCCAAGCGCGTCCGCGAACTGATGGAGGAGGCGGGGATTGAAAAAGCGGAAGATGTGCACTTTGTTCAAATCAAGTGTCCCCTTCTGACATCCGACCGCATCCAGGACGCCACCTCACGCGGCGAAAAAGTGGTTGTCAACGATACCTACAAATCCATGGGCTATTCCCGAGGCGCATCCGCCTTAGGCGTCGGTGTCGCTCTTGGAGAAATCAACCCCGACGATGTCTCAAAAGACACGATCTTAAGTGACTGGTCGCTCTATTCTTCAGTCGCTTCGACATCCGCAGGGATCGAACTAATGAACACTGAGATCATTGTCATGGGCAACGCGTATGAATCCGCGTCGGACCTTGTCATCGGTCACAGTGTGATGAAGGATGCGATCGACATCCAAGCGATTCTGGATGCGATGCGCAATGCCGGCATGGATATTGACGGCCTGCCGAGCGAAGAACAGCACAAACGCATCGTCAACATCTTCGCCAAAGCTGAAGCAAGCACGGACGGCCATGTCCAGGGTCGCAGAAACACCATGCTTACCGACTCCGACATCAACCACACCCGTCATGCAAGGGCCGTGGTGAACGCCGTCGCAGCGGCGGTTGTCCAAGATCCCATGCTTTACATCTCTGGTGGATCCGAACATCAGGGACCGGATGGTGGCGGACCTGTCGCGGTCATCCTCAAAAAGGACTGAAACACCACTTAACCCTATAATCAAAAAAAATAATAAATAAAAAGGAGAGAAACACACATGGAACTGATTCTAATGCTCATTCCCCTATTTGTCATCGTTGCCGTCCTGGTAATGAAGAAACACATGCTTGTGGCAGGAATCTTCGGTGGGTTGACCGCCGTTGTCGTATCATTCATCCTCCAAGGCATGGGCACCATCGATGAAGCCATCACATTTGTCGTCATGCAAGGACTTTTGACCGAAGGTGTCCAACAGATGCTTTCAACCTACATCGCTCCGGTCATCTATGCGTCCGCAGCGGTCATGATTTCTAAAACAGGCGCCTTCAAGGCGCTGGTTGAACTCCTGAACCGCGTGTTTAAAGGAAAACTCGCATGGATCGCCGCCGCGATCGTCATCGTTCAAGCCATTGCGACTTATATGTCGGGGCTCGGCGCCGGGAACACCATGGTTATCGCGCCACTGCTCGCCGCAGCCGTAGGGTTCATCCCTCAGGTTGTTGGAGCCATGGCCATCGCTACAGCGGTCGCCTTCACGACCTCGCCATCATCCACTGAGACGGCGCTTACGTCAGATACGGCCGGTATGGTCACCAGCGATTTCGCGAACATGATGCTTCCCTTCTCGGCTACGGTATTCATTCTTGCCGCCGCCCTCGCCTTCTATGGCGTGAAGAAAAAAGGCGACATGATTCAAACCGGTAAGGCTGAGAAGAGTGAATTTGCCGACGCTACCGACAAGGAACTTTGGTTCCGTGTCATCCCGATCATCACGTTCTTGTTCGTCGTGGTTGTGGGCGGAGCGCTTAACGACCTCTTCCCATCACCCGTGTTCATCCCGTTCATCAACGTCATTATCGTAGCGGTACTCTGTGTCATCTTCGGTAAGACAAGCATGGATGAGACAAGCAAGAACTTTGTTGACGGATCCAAGTTCATCCTTACCACACTCTTCGGTGTTGGTGTATTCCTCGGATTCATCAACTTCATCGCACATCTTGGAACGTTTGAAGAGCTTGCCGGGTGGGCCGGAGAAGCCCCAGGTGCACTCGTCGTACTCACCGCCATTTTGATTGGATTCTTCATCGCCATTCCTTCAGGCGCGTTCGCCGCCGGTGTACTGGCTCTCATCTTCCCGACGCTCGGTCTGCTTGACCTTACGCCGTTCGCGTATGGACTTGTAGCCATCGGTGTTGGACTCGGTACACAGATTTCACCTGTTCAAATCAACGTTGCGGCCTTGTCCGAAGGGTTCAATCTTACCATTATCGATGTGGTTCGCAACAACGTGAAATTCGTTGCAGTCGCGATTACCGTTCTTTCAGTAGTCGGACTCATCACCGGTGCATTCTTCTAAAAAAATCAAACATCACGATTGAACGGACACCATGATTAACTGAAAGGGATTAGTCTGACTTCAATGCCGAATATGCATTGTGCGATGCTAATCCCTTTCGCATTTTAAGACGGGCAAGGAGGATTATCCATGAGCAATGCCCCATATGATGACGCCTTCTTCAAAAAGAACCGCAAACATACGCTCAAACGAGTTGAAGAAGCGCGAAAACTCTTTGATAAGACCAAGACGTTCCATTATCCGACCTGGCTCTATGGCGATTTCATCGGAAAACCCGTGACCATCGAGGTCGAGGATTGCCCCCGTTTCGGAGACACGGCGTATGTTGAACTTGATTCGGCGCGTACCGCGTTCCTCTCCATTGACATGCAGAAGGATTTTTGCGGCCGGCACGGATATGTTGACGTGATGGGCTATGACCTTCACCCGACCCAATCCGCGTTGAAACCGATCAAAAACGCATTGGAAATGGTACGCAAGACCGACATGTCGGTCATCCATACAAGAGAAGGCCATACGCCCGATCTTTCCGATGCGCCGTTCAATAAAATCCTGAGAAGCAAAATCATCGGCGACGGTGTAGGCATCGGGGACACCCCGCCAGGTGGCATGGGCAAACTGCTCGTGCGTGGCGAAGCGAACTGGGACATCCATGAAGATGTCTATCCGATTCCCGGTGAATACATTATCGATAAAGCCGGCAAAGGCGCTTTCGGTTCAAGCACCATCCATATGCTGCTTAAGAATCTTGGCGTCACCCATCTCATTTTGAGCGGCATCACGACGGATGTCTGTGTCCAGACCATCATGCGTGAAGCCAACGATTACGGATACTGGTGCATCCTGATGAAGGATGGAACCGGTGCGACGGATGAGGAAAACCACGCCTCAGCCATTAAATCGATTAAGATGCAAGGCGGCGTCTTCGGCAACGTCACCGATTCGAAACGTCTCATCAAAGCGCTTGAAAAAGCGTTCAACAAACAATGAAAAAGCGCGCCAGCAAGGCGCGCCCTAAGATTCGTCATTATTTCTCGGATTGAAAGTTCCTTCGTAGATACAGTGCGAAATGAAGGTCGAAAAAGCCCTTGCTTTCGCCATTGAAATTGTATCCGAGCTTCTCAATCACGCCCAGACGATAACGCAAGGAGTTATAGTGTATGAAAAGCTCTTCTGCGGTACGTTTGGCGCTGAACCGGTTCTTGAAATAGCAGTGCATGGTGTTGATCAGGGGGACGTCGTGTTCTTCCTCATATTCGATGAGCGGACCGAGCACCCTGTCGACATATTGCGTAAGCTGTGAGAAATCGATGTTTTTGAGAATGTTGAGCAGTTCGATATGCTGGATGCTGTAGACGTTGATGCCAAGACTTTTGGCATTGACGTGCTGCAGTCCCTCACTGAGGGCGGCGTAGATTTTCGAGATATCGTGGACGGTTTCGATTGGATTGGAGTGTGCGATTTTGACATCGACGGAAGGATTTCTTTCGTGGATGGCGTCAAGCACCTTGTGAAGGACCGCACCGATGTTCAAGGTCTCATCGATGTTCACCACAAAAAGCAGCTGCTTGTTCATGTAGGAATATTTGATTTCATCGCTGTTGAGGTGGAACTTGTTGACCAGCACGGTCCGGATGTAGCTGATCAGCGAAGGGGCGATCATCGGTTTGTCGTTCTCGCGGATATCGAACAAAATGAGTCCGATCGGAAAGACGATGTTCCAGTTGTAATCCCTTGAAAGCTCGCTCAGTTCGCTGTTGTTGTATGTTGAAGCGTAGTTCGACACGAAGTTATGGATGAAATGATTGAATTTAAGGGAGTTCTCCATCTTTTTCTGATAGATGAGGATAATCATCATCTTGAAGATTTCCGTGGTGTTGTGAATGATATGGCGCCGGTCGTTCTTCGCTAGAAAGACCATTCGGTAGATCGCCGTCTCGTTATAGACGACATCCTCCGAATAATAAAGCATCCCGCCTTCAACCCTTTTGATAAGATTCTTGGTGTGACGGAACTGCTCATAGTAATCGCGCACCGTCTTGGATGTGAAATGGGTGGTCTTGTTCTCAAGGTTCTGAATGAGCATTTCGAGGTCAGGCATGTCCGTGACGATATCCATGAGGGTCTTGGTCGAAGGGTTCTCATAGACCGCTTGAAGTATGTTGGCGTAAGAATCGTCAAAGGGAAGATTGGAATAGTCCTTGGACTGGATTTCACTGAGGATGTTGTTGAATAGAATGCTCAGGTTGGCATCGTAATTCAGTGTGATGATTGGCAGATTCATCTCCTCGGCGAGCGCAACCAGTTCCTCAGGCACATCATCGATGTAACGGTTGACTTTGACGATTATCCCGCTTGTGGCATGGTCGTTCAGGGTATGCAGCAGTTTCTTGGCCTGTTCCACATCATTTTTGATGGGATAGAAGGTCGTAAGCACGAGTGAACGGTCGATGATATATTTTTCGAACTCGGGGGTCTCAAGAATCGAGACGCTCTCCACAGGGCGTTCCAGAT
This sequence comes from Mollicutes bacterium, assembly GCA_003555335.1. Next base: position 10,872 of record PWHD01000044.1, read on the forward strand.
GATTGTGTCCCGTGAGTATCGTATAGTCTTTGAAGATGGCTTTGTCAAGTAGTTCTTTCAATGTCATGTCCATGGTATCACCTCTCAAACAGTGTAACACGATTATGAGATATTGCCAATCCATATGGTGTCTATTTGTCAGGTTATGATAAGGGAAAAGTGATTAATCTAATCTATAATAACGCATAAGGAGTGATAGCGTGCAAGTTAAAATGTTTACCAAAAGTGACTGGAATGGTTTTTTCGGTCTGTTCACCAACAATCTGACCAACGTATTGGTCATGGCGACACTGTTGAGTGTTGTCATCGGACTTCCCAATGACATTGTCTACACCCGGATTCTGCCCGCGGTAGGATTCTCGATTTTCATCGCATCATTGTATTATTCCTACATGGCGTACAAACTCGCCAAAAAAACCGGCAGGGACGATGTGACCGCGCTTCCTTCAGGAACATCCGTCCCGCACATGTTCCTGATTGTGTTCCTTATCATCGGTCCGGTTTACTGGGCCACCGACAATGCCTATCTGGCATGGGCCGCAGGGATCGTATGGGCCTTCTTCGAAGGGGCCGTTGAGTTAGCCGGTGCCGCCTTTGGGGCCCGCATCCGCAAAGTGCTCCCAAGAGCGGCGATGCTTGGTTCCCTGGCCGGTGTCTCCATAACTTATATCGCCTTGGAACCCGCCTTCACCGTGTTCGCGATTCCTTATATCGGGCTTGTTGCCCTGGCGATCATTATGCTTGGCTGGATCGGCAAGGTCAAGATGCCTTTCAATATCCCGACCGGCCTTGTGGCCATCATCGTCGGTGTCATCATCGGCTGGGTCAGCGGAGTCATGACCATCGGACCGCTTTCAGAAAGTGTCCGTGAAGCACTCATCGGTTACCCTGTCCCTTCCATCATGCGATTCGCTGATGGATTCCAGGAAGCCTTGCCGTATCTGTTTGCGGCCGTTCCACTCGGTATTTACAATATCTTCGAGACCATCGACAACGTGGAGAGCGCCTCGGTCGCGGGCGATGAATATTCAACCCGCGAAGCGATGATTGCGGACGGTGGAACCACTATCGTCGGTTCTCTGTTCGGTAACCCGTTCCCGACCGCCATCTTCATCGGCCATCCGGGGTGGAAAGAAGCCGGTGCCCTGATCGGGTATTCCTATCTCAACGGAATCACCATTTTCGTCTTCACGGTGTTCGGACTCATCTCCATTCTCTTGAACATCATCCCGGTCGTGGCGATTTTGCCGATCTTGCTTTACATCGGGATTGTCATTACCACTCAGGCATTCACCAGTGTCAAAAGCAAGTACGCACCCGCCGTCGTTCTGGCGATTGTGCCTTGGCTTGCGGACTGGACCCAAAACGCGGTGGACATCGCGCTTGGGGAAGCCGGTACCGATGCACATGAAATCGGACTTGACGCCCTTGAAGCGGCCGGTCTTGAATACTTCGGCCTGAGCCAGCTAGGCGCCGGTGCGATTGTGGTAGGGATTGTCCTTGGTACCATTGCGGTCTTCGTAATCGACCATAAATTCCTCAAAGCCGGCATCACGGCATTCATCGGAGCCGCACTGACGTATTTCGGCATCATCCACCACGAACGATTGACCATCAACGCGAACCTCGGCATGACTGTCGGGTATGTGATGATGGGTCTCATCTTCATCGGATACTACTACGCACAACTCAGGAAAGGAGATATCCAGCATGAGGAAGAACAAAATTGAAGCAAATCCTTTCGAGTTTGATTTCGACAAGAACAAAACCGCTGTCATGATCATTGACATGCAACGCGATTTCTGCGCGCCTGGCGGATTCGGCGAATCGCTCGGCAACGACATCACCCCGACCAAAGCGATCATTCCGACCGTAAAACAGGTTTTAGATGCGGCGCGTGATGAAGGATTGTTCATCATTCACACCAGGGAGGGGCACCGCCCGGACATGAGCGATGTTCCGCCCGCCAAGAAAAGAAGAAGCCCGGCGATCGGTGATCAAGGCCCGATGGGACGCATCCTGATCAGAGGCGAATACGGTCACGACATTGTCGATGAGCTTCAGCCCATAGACGGCGAAGTCGTGCTCGACAAACCCGGCAAAGGCGCATTCTATCAGACTGATCTGGATGTCATCTTGAAAAATTGGGGCATCGAATCGCTCATTCTTATGGGTGTGACCACGCACGTATGTGTGCACACGACCATTCGCGAAGCGAACGACCGCGGCTTTGAGTGCCTGATGGTCGAAGACGGCACCGCGACCTTCGACCCGCGTGACCAAGAAGCGTCCATCCGCATGGTCAACCAACAAGGCGGCATATTCGGATGGACCGCGAAAAGCGAAGCCGTCCTGAAGGGCATCAAATGAGAGGAGAAAACCATGCACGAGGTAACCACCATTGACAAACGCATTCTCAGACAACTCAAACAGACTCAAGGCATCGTCCATTCCGTGTTTGACAGCACGCTGAACATCAAGCTCGGTGATGCACTCATCACCCTCGCCCATCATGTGGGCGAGGGCAAACACAACATCCTCACCGGTGAGGCGCTTCGCTTCAGAGGCAAGCCTGTAGGTCCCGGTGATTCTGTCACTGCGACCAGTGACCTTCTCATGGTGGGTGACCTTGCCTTTTCACTTACCAATACGCATGTCAAGGCCTATGAGCCGTTTGAAACAGTCTATACGGTCAAAGACGCTCACTATGCGTTATGTGAAACGTTGAAAGCGAGACTGAAAGCCTCCCCTCAACCTTCGATTTACGATGACGATGCGGAGGAGAAGCTTGGCGAGCGTTTCTTGAAACGCATCAAACGCTATCTTGATAAGCCTGAAAACATTGAGGAGATACTCGGGCTCGGCATCGGCCTCACCCCGCTTGGGGATGATTTCCTGCTGGGGTTCATGCTCGCGAGCCAATCACTTGGAAAGACCGTGGTTGAAAATGAAACATTGGACCGCTTGAGTACACGCACCAACCTCATCTCATTTCAAAGCCTCAAGGATGTCGCCAACAAAGATTACACACAACGTTTGAAACAGTTTCTCGAGGATTTCTTTGAAAACGAATCCCTTGAGGGCGCCGAATGGTTCATGAAATACGGCGCTTCAAGCGGATCGGGAATTCTCGCAGGCTTCATTGAAGCCATCAATACTTGGAGGGATATATCATGAAAGTCAGCAAGATATACAAAAACACCTATTTCGACTCGGTCTCTCTAATGAGTGAGACCGCGAAGCTGAAAAGGGAACTGCCCGTTAACGAACTCGTTTTGCTTATGGGCAGTGACATGAACAAGGACATGTTCAAAGACGTCGGCCTTTATGACGATTCCATGGAATCCGCCACGCCGAACGATTTGATCATGGCTGCAAAACTTACCGACGAATCCATCAAGGACACCTGGCATGAAACCATCATGGAACGTCTTTCAGACGACGATGAAGGTGGCGATGAAGAGAAGACGACCTACAAGACTATCGCCCAGGCGAAGAAGCATTTCGACGCCAACTTCGTTTTGGTGAGCGTGCCCGGAACCTATGCTGCCGACGAAGCGTATGAAGCGCTCGAACGTGACATGCACGTCATGCTTTTCAGCGACAACGTCGCCCTGGAGGACGAAATTGCGCTCAAAGACCTGGCGCTTGAAAAAGACTTGCTCATGATGGGCCCCGATTGCGGGACCGCCATCATTAACGGCAAAGGCCTCGCCTTCGCCAATGACGTGAAACAAGGCAACATCGGGCTTATCGCCGCAAGCGGCACCGGCCTGCAGGAAGTCAGCGTCATCATCGACCGTTTCGGCGGCGGCATCACCCAGGCCATCGGCGTGGGCGGGCGCGACCTTTCCAAAGACGTCGGCGGACGGATGATGTTAAAAGGCATCGACGTGTTGGCCGACGATGAGAATACGGACGTCATCGTCCTCATCAGCAAGCCGCCGCATCCGGATGTCGAAGAAAAAATCCTTGAAAGAGTCAAAGCCATCGACAAACCCGTCATTCTCGGACTTCTCGACGCGGCAAAAAGCGGAGAGAAAGACAATGTCACGTATGCGACGACGTTGTCGGACGCCGCCTTCAAGGCGCTTGAAAAAGCCGGCATCGACGTCGATGCCAGCCTTGCGCTCGATGATACGACCCAAAAGAACATTGAGAAGGCGCAAGCGGAATTCAAAGACGCGCAGACAAAAATCAAGGGCTTGTTCTGTGGTGGCACCCTGACCTCAGAAACGCTTTCCATTTTGAGAAAAGAAGGACTCAAGGTCACCTCGAACGTCGCCAAGAAGGACGAAGAGAAAATGGATGACCCGTTCAAGAGTGACGGACACAACCTGGTCGATCTCGGTGAGGATGTCTTCACCGAAGGCAAACCGCATCCGATGATCGAACCGACCATTCGTCTTGAACGCATGATTGAAGAAGCGAAAAACGAAGAGACCGCCGTCATCCTGCTCGATTTCGAGCTCGGTTACGGCTCACACGAGGACCCTGTAGGCATCACCATCGATACGATTAAAGTCGCTAAGGAGCAAGCGGCCAAAGACAACAGAAAACTCGCCTTTGTGGCCTATGTATGTGGAACGAAGACGGATTTCCAGGGTCTAGAGGCCAGCGAGAAACTGCTTGAAGACGAAGGCGTCATCCTCGCCAGAACCAACGCGCAGGCAGCGAAAATAGCCAGCGAACTCGTAAAGGGGCGTGAATGATATGAGTACCAAAAACCTGCTCAATGAAGACATCCGGCTGATCAATGTCGGAAACCCGAATTTCCGCAGCGACTTCGAAAGACAGAACATTTTGTTTGTGCATCTCGAATGGCGCCCGAAAGCGGGCGGCGATGAGAAACTGCTTGCGGCGCTCAAGAAAATCCGCCCGTTCAGAGAAAAAATACAAGCGGCCAACGATAAAGCCCTTGAACGCATGCAAAAGGCCGAAGGGGTACTGATCGGCATCAAGAAAGCCATCGATGTGATTCCGGACATGGATGAAAACACCATTCTTCATTCCGGTCCGCCGATTGCGTTTGACGACATGGCCGGACCCATGCAGGGCGCCATTGTCGGTGCATTGCT
>PWHD01000037.1 GCA_003555335.1 Mollicutes bacterium
GCCGTCGGCAACCATGACGGCCTCCTTTTCAAGAAGGGCCTTATGGAATGTTTCACTGTCCATGCCGGTAAAGCCGATATGGACCCAGGCGAGATAGGTCCCCTCCAAAGGAAGGACATGCGCTTGCGCATCGTGTTCTTCCCAAAAACTTTTCAGCGCTTCATAATTTTCTTCAACATGTCGATTCTGAGCATCGACCCATTCACCGCTTTCACCGTATGCGGCTTCGACCGCTTTGAGCGCAAGAAGGTTCGGAGTGCCGATATGGAGCTCGCGATATGCGTGTTTGATAGTCTTGCGTACACCGTTGTCGGCGATAATGATATGTGCGCTTTGAAGTCCGGCGATGTTGAACGTCTTGCTCGCGGCACCGATGATCGCCATCTTATCGTAGTCATCAAAAAACTCACCAACCGACACGAAGGTCTTGCCCTGCATGATGACATCGGCGTGTATTTCATCACTCGCGACAAACACGTCATACTGCTTGGCCAATTGAATCATCCTGGACAATTCATCGTAGGTCCAAACCCGTCCGACAGGATTGTGCGGACTGGTAAGAATGAAGACTTTCACGCCTGATGCAAAAGCTTGTTCCAACGCATCAAAATCAATGGTGTATCCGTCTTTCGAATACAAAAGTTCATTTTCCACAACCTCGCGGCCGTTCGTTTCGATCATCGGTTTGAATACGTGATAGACCGGTGTCTGGATGCATACCTTTTCTCCTGGCTTGCTGTATTGCTTGATGATGACCGAGAGCGCATTGAGCACTTTCGGCGCCGGTACAATCCAATGTTTCCGGATGGGAAGGGCGTAGCGGGTCTCGAACCATCGCATGATGGCATGATAATAGTTCTCAGAAGCCGCCGCATAACCGAAAGCACCGTGGCTTACACGGTTCTCAAGCGCACGTTGGATGGCGGGCGCGACCGCGTAGTCGGAATCAGCGACCGAAAAGGCAAGATAATCCTCGCAGTCCGTTTTTTTCTTGAGCGCATTCCATTTGGCGGAATCCCCGTTTCTTCTATCAAGCGTCTCAAAGTTGAATTTCATGGCTGGCCTCCCTGGTCATTATGTCAAACACCATCATTATATAAGGGGACTGCGAAGAAAGCAACCAGTCATATGCTCGGCATGATGTCTTCCGCATATTTGAAGTACACGTCCGAATCCAGAAACTTCACATAACGTTTTCGTCTTTGCCTGATCTCATGGGAGGTGAAAAAGAATATGGAAAAAGCTTCCCATAAAAGTACCCAGCCCCCCACAAAGAGGCCTTGAATGAATATCTGGCTCAGAATATGGGGGCTTGCAGCCTCTGTCATGATAAACGAAGCGATCAGAAACAAGATGGAGAAAAAGACATACGCCATCATGCGCCGACGGTTTTTATTGAGCGTCTTATCGGCACGAAAGACAGCCATCTTGAAATTGTTGCGGATCGCCTCTTTGGACAAGGACTCCTTCTCTTTGTCCAAATTGTCCTTCTCCACAAAAAAACAGAACTCGATCGGACGTTTATAATCGATTTCAAATCCGCTTTCCTCCATGAAACGCAACAGTTCCGGATGCATTTCACGGTGCGCAGCCGGCGAGGCGTCCCAGCCACGGAACATCTCATCATAATCGTCCAGCCTGATCTCAACCAGTGCCGCACCGGTCTTTTTGTTCTGCTTGTAGACATACTGCATGGAGTCTTCGTATTTTCTTCTGAACAGTTTTTTCAACATGGTATCACCTATAAAAATACTACCCAATTATCGCCACAAAGTCCACCCTGGCACAATTGAAAGTGATTGCATTCACAATGTGTTCACATTTGAATCCTACCATTGAAACCGTCTCTTCAATAGAAGGGATTCGACTATGGCCCTCCCGCAAAGAGAGTTTAGTCAAAACGCCCGCTTGGTCACGGGCGTTTTTTTATGTCACATGCCTTCAGGCTGTTTTTTCAGTGTGGGTTCTACGGTCTCTTCCAATCCAAGTTTCATGAAACATTCGTACAGGCTTTGATTCAACGTTCTCAAAACACGTTTGGCTTTGCCAAGTGGTCGCTTCTTAATCATTGCGCTTTCATCAAGATATAATCTTCGGTTGATTTCCAATTGAATCCAGGGAATGCGGCTCTTGTCTCTCATGGTCTTGATGATGGCGCCGCCTTTGAACGGGGCGTTCAAAAGGACACACCCTTCGCCGAAGACGCTTTCGAGTGCATCTTTCAAGCGGACCAACAATTCCGTCGGCGCACTGAGCGGTTCACCGACATATTCCCCTTTAAAGCCGCCGAGATTGCTGATGCAAAAAAGCGGTCGCTTGCCCGCTTCTTCATCAAACGGGTCATAATCCATCATGCTATGACAGTCGATGCCGAGTTTCAAAAGCGGATCCGCTGCTAAGCGCAGCAGTCTATCATAGTAGGGGTCATAGATTCTCTCGATCAGTCTTTCGGTCGCATGCTCAGAAAGTCCATGCTTCCATACCGGGGTTTTAAACAATGTGTGTGTCTTGATGATTCCATCAGGATTTTCAGGCGGGCGATCCTCCTTCGCACGATTCAGGTCCAGCACCGCACGGGCGAATGGGCATTGTACGGAATAACGGACGCGACCCTTGAACCGATAAAGGTCCCGAGTCCATGTATCCCCGTCTTTCAACACTTCTTGCATGCTTGGAAGAAAATGATCCTTGTGTTTTCTTGGAACCTTATAACCACCATGCGGAACGGAAATCAAAATCGGAAGCCTTGTTTTCTTCATCCCCATCACCTCGCTTTGATAGGCCCCTGAGCGCTTCCATCACGGCGCGGGTCGGCGACCCCGTAACTTTTGTAGCGGTTCTTGCGTTTCGGCAGTTCGATCGCCTGAACACACCCAAGATAGAAACTGTAGTCACTGCGTTGTTTCAAATCGAAGCCAAGCCCTTTGAACGCTTTGATGTGATTTTCTGAAAACCGGCCAATCTCCAGCTGCAACTGTTTTTTCTCTGTCGTATGGAAGCGTGGCGCATCGATCGCTTCGGCGAGATCCTCGTTATAATCGAGATAGCGTACCAGCACCTGAGCCAATGCGGTGGATATCCTGTCACTGCCCGGAGAGCCGAGTACCAGGGTTGGACGCTTGCGGTAAGTGACAATCGTCGGTGCGACACTGCTCCAGGGACGGTTTCTAGGAAGCAAGTAATAAGGGTGACTGCGGTCTTTATACTCAAAGGCACTCATGTAGTTGTTGTAAAAGAAACCCAGACCCTTGGCCATCCGTTTCGCCCCGAAAACCAGCTCGATGGATTGGGTTACCGCCACAATGTTGCCTGTCTTGTCCTGAACGCAAAAATGGGTTGTCTCACCCGATGTGAGCGGTGCAGAGATGGCGGGCTCACGGACTTTGTATCCGGCGATGATTCGTTCGATGGTCGCCTTCACTTCAGCCGCATAGGCTTTTTCCCCCATTGTGAACGTCTCCTGCTGGAAATAGATGTCAGGATTTTGAGGCATGCGTCGACGGTCGCGCAAAGTAAGTTGGAAAGCGAGCGCCAACACCATGTTTCCCTCTACACTCGCCGGATCGATTTCCTGGGCGTCAAAATGATTCAAAATATGCATGATTTGCATCAAGACACGTCCGGCCCCGGGCGGCGGGAATGTAATGAGCCCGTATTTGCGATATCGGCCC
>PWHD01000020.1 GCA_003555335.1 Mollicutes bacterium
AATACACAATCGCTTTTGTGTGTGTACACAACAGCTGTCGATCCCAGATGGCCGAAGCCATCGCCAAACTCAAGCACGATGATTTCTTCATCCCCAGTAGTGCCGGAACCCACCCCAAAGAACAAATCAACCCACAGGCGGTGGAGTATGTCAAAAAACGCTATGGTGTCGACATGAGCGAAACCCAAAAGCCGAAACGGCTCGAGGCCATCGACAATCCCGATCTGCTTATCACCATGGGATGCAATGTCGAATGTCCCTACATACCGACATCACATCGTGAAGATTGGAACCTTGATGACCCTTCAGGAAAAGACGAAGCGGCTTTTCAAAAAACTGCCGACGCAATAGAAAACAACCTTGCAAAGCTAAGAAAACAAATCCTCGAAGGGACACTTAAAGTTTAACTATACGCATACAACAAACATAAAAACCGCTCCTGTCGACACAAAAGCGTGTGCAGTCGACAGGAGCGGTTTTCTTTTGGCAATGAAAGTTGAATCACTGGGGAACATATTTGATGTGAGGCAACTTCTTGCCTCGGTAAGGATACTTGGCAGGATGCCCGATCACATTGATGTAGTCCCTTAGATCGTACGTCTCATTCATTTTGAGAAAGAGCTCAAACGTGGCCTTAGCATCATCCAGGGCACGATGGGTGTTTTTAACGGAAACGTCGTAACGCTCAACCGCCGCATCCAGCTTGTGCGGGTAGGGATGTTTATCCCTGTAGACCGTCAGCATGTCAAGCACATCGCAGTCATAAAAAAGCCGCTCCGGCAATCCGTACTTTTCAAAAAGCGTCATCAGGAACGACAAGTCGAAATTGAGATTATACGCCACCAACAGTGTTCCGGGTGTAACCAACGCCTCCAGCTTTCTGAACAGTTCGGTTTCGGGAATGCCTTTTTCAACCATGGCGTCCGTTATGTTCGTAATTTCAACGATTTTGGCAGGCAACTTCTGTTTGACGTTCACAACCGCGCCTATTTCATCGCGCACAAAGAAACGGTCATTATCAGGAACCAGATCGACCGCGCCAATTTCGATGATGGATGCGGTCTTCACATCCAGACCGGTGGTCTCCAAATCAAAAACAAGAATACGTTCATAGTCAGTAAAAGATTTCATAAGCACCTCGAAACAAGAGTATATGGTTCATGCATTCAGTTTATCGCCATTTGAGGAAGAATACAAGTCCGATAACACAAATTACAAGCAGGAAAATAAACTCGAACGCCCCTTGAATTTTTAACATAGCATACCCGAAATGCAATCTTATCTCGTGCGTTCCTTAATTTGCACTAAGCCTGAACAACGACCCTTATTATTGTTCTTTATTGTCACCCAGCGCGATGCGCGGGTCGATGATTACATAAAGCACGTCCACTATCAAAATCATTGCGAGGGCAAGCACCGCATAGAACAGTGAAACGGCGACCATCACATTCACATCAATCAGAAAGTATCCTGTGTCCATCATCGGCTCATAGATGTTCCTGAAAAACCACCGGCCGACACCTGGCACGCCGTAGATCAATTCAAGAAGGAAACTGTTGAACATGACCGACGCAAACAGGACCGGCACTTTCTCAAGAGCGGGAAGAATGGAGTTCCTGAGCAGATGTTTGCTGACAATCTGGTCTTTCCTGAGCCCTTTCACTTTTGCGAGCAACAGAAAATCGGCATCAAGCTGTTCCGAAAGTTCCCCCCGGATCAGTTGCGTGAGCACCGCCAGAGGCATACCGATGAGCGCAAGTGTGGGAATGACATACCCAAGCGCGATGACATGCCATTCAGCCCCCGAATATAAAGGAAACAGCGGTGGTACCCATCTCAGACGAAAACCGAATAAGACCATGAGACCGAAAATCCATATGAACGCCGGAATCGAGCTCAATACAAGGCAAAACGTGTTGACCACATAATCATAGACGGTGTTTTTCTTCCACGCTGTCGTAATGCCGAAAAAAAGTGCCAGTACAATGGAGACAGCCATGGCGACAAGGTTCAGTCTGAGCGCGTAGGGCGCCGTCTCGCGGATCGTCTGCCACACCGGGGTCTTGAACCCCGGATTTCCTGTGGCACCCCAGTCCCACTCGGAAAGAATGCCCCCCAGATAATCGGAATAAAGCCTACGTGTGCGTGCGAATATCTCGAAAAACGGGGCGCGCTGACCGAAAAACGCCATCATCGTCATCTGACTGGCGTAAAACACGACGGTCCCCACAATAAACAGCACCACAAAAAGCCACAGCGTCCGTATGATGATGTTTTGATCATGAACATCGCCCCCGGCATGACATTGGATGTCGAATTGATATCGCACCGATAATACTGATATATGTCATATAAATGTGTCTATTAAATTCCTGTTCTACCCCACTTGCCATGAAAAGGCACTCTTATTTGTAGATACAACTTTTTGATACAAAAAAAGACACCGTGGTTACGGTGTCTATTGCTTCTTTCCGCCGACAATGGTGATGCGCGGGTCAATGACGGCATACAGAATATCCACAACAAGCGTCATCATCAATGCCAGGACGGCATAAAAAAGCGTCACTATGACAACCACTTGCGCATCGATCACGAAGTACGCATAGTCCCGACTTCCGTGACCCCCTGCGCTGTGAACGTTCCGGATGAAGAAACGGGCGACCCCAGGTACGTTGTAAATCGCTTCGACAATAAATCCGTTGAACATGACCGTGGTAAACAGTGCGGGGATTTTCTCAAGCGCCGGAAGGATCGAGTTCCTTATCAGATGCCTTATGACAATCTGGTCTTTCCTGAGCCCTTTCACTTTCGCAAGCAACAGAAAGTCCGCATTATACTGTTCAGTAATCTCCCCTCTTATCATCTGGGTCAACACCGCTAGGGGCATGCCGATCATGGCGAGCACCGGCAAGAAATATCCACGCACGTAAAAATGCCAAGGTGCGCCGGAATGGAGAGGAAAGATGACAGGCAGCCACTTATACCATATACCGAAGACGATCATGGCACCGAGAATCCATACATAAGACGGGATGGAGCTGAACACGAGACAAAACGTATTGACCGCATAATCATACACGGTGTTCTTTTTCCATGCCGAGGTCACACCGAAAAACAAGGCCAGCCCGATCGCGATCCCCATCGCGATGAGATTGATTCTAAGTGTATAAGGTACAGCGTTGCGCATCGTTTCAATGATGGACTCAGGACTCGCAGGACTCCCAACATACCCCCAATTCCACTCCGTTACGATCCGTTCAAGATAAACCAGGAACTGTTCCCTTACAATCGGTAGAAGGTCAAAAAGCGGCATCCGCTGCCCCCAAATCACCATATGTGCAATGCGTGCTCCATAAAACGCGATGGTCCCGACTATCATCAGGATGACACACATCCAAAGAAATCGGATAATGATATAACGAACCATTTTTCTGCCCCCGCTCTCTACACTCAGCAAAGGTGCACAAATATATTTTCATTTGTCTAAATTCCTTTGATGAACCGGATGAAAACAAAACTTGTTAATATGGTTGTCTATATAAATAACTATTTTATGTCATAACCTGCTGTTAAGC
>PWHD01000071.1 GCA_003555335.1 Mollicutes bacterium
AACCGGCTCGTGACGCCTTCGTTGATCGCATCGCTTCCGAGGATTTCAAGCACCGCATCGCTTAAAATCACCCCGTCAATCACATGGATGTGCCCATTCTCGACACGGTAGCTCTCAACAGGCGCATGCCGTCCCATGATGCGCGGTTCACCGGGTGAACCCTCGATGAGAAGCATATCGTTTGCAAGCGTCTCATAAAGGGCCGGGACATCGGAGAAGAGCCGGTCTTCGGGCAAGGTTTCCCTCAAGGCGTGACTCTTCATGAACGGAAGGTAGGCGTCACTGGCCATAAACGCCGCCTTATCCATATCCAGCAACGCAAGCATCGCTTCGAAAGCGTCGTCTGTGAAAACGAAATGACTGCCCGCATCCTTGAACGCATCGTCGGATTCAAGGAACAATGAATGGTAGTGCATGTGGTCAATCATTAAACCAAGCGCTTCATATGCGGGCTTCGGCGTCACCTCGATTGTCTGCGACACAAGGAACGATGTGATGCCACTGACCGCATCATCAACATGCCCTTCTATGGTGTAGGTGCCGTACGCACGGGTGTCGATCGCATCGAGAGAATCCTCCCAAGTGATGTCCACCGGACGTTCCGTGCCGTCGGAAAAAACGGCTGAAAGAACCAGCGGGAGTTCTTCTTCAATCGTCTCGAACTGACCGACCGTGATCACGGGCGGTTCATCCACATGGGCGATCTCGACATCCTGCGCGCACGCCTGCAGGACAAATACCATAAGAACCATGGCCAACCATTTCATGCGTACACCTCCTACTCAAGGTCCGCTTCGTCAAACGTCACGGTAAACGATGGACCGGTGTAGATATCGGGGGTAAAGGAAAGCTCCCACATTGAATCGTCCATATCGACGATGAACGGCAAATACCCGGTATGGCTTTCCCCGGGCGACAACGTCCGATCAATACCCTGCAGGTCCGTTTCGCTCAATATGAAGGCGTCATACGTATAGGTTCCGCCCACATCGCCAAGCAGTTCGAACATGAGCAGCGAAGTGATGGAGCGGCTCCGTTCGTCGTTGTTGGTAATGGTCAGTTCCAGTACCAGATACGTTTGCCCGCTCGGTGCTTCACCGAACTGTCCGCCTTCGGTGGTATAGGCACGATTCAACGTCATCACAAGCGATTCGCCGACAGCCTCGGAGAAATCCGGACCATCATCCAGGTCCGTTTCACAACCGACTAGAATCAGGCCGATCAATGTCAAAAGATATAACAACCGTTTCATGGAAATCCCCCTTTTCTTCACCTTCATTATATCATTTTATAATGGCAACCACCCCCTATATTACATTCTCTTTCCGCTTTGGAGGGTTTGGCTGCACGAAAAAACCGCTATTGAAATTTCGACGTTTATTTGATACGTTAGATTTATACTGTAAGGGGAGGCTCCATGCTCATGTTCAAAGCCGGCTTTGCGATCACCATGAATGTGTTTCGCTACATTTTCAGACATCCGAAAATCATCATGCCCGAACTCTTCTCCTCGCTGCTTTCTTTGCTCATCGCGGGAGTGTTCGTGTTTCATTATCGGGCCATATCCGATTTCGAAGCAATGGACATCGCGATATTTCTAGGCATCTTGTTTGTAATCTCGATGCTGAACGGATTCGCGGCCTACGCCACACTCGTCATGGTCAAAGACACCATGGAAGAGCGAAAACCGAGGCTCTTAAGAGCCATGGGCGTCACACTCATGAAACTGCACCATCTTATTCCAATCATGATTGTAAGCATCATCGGAAAATTCATCATATCGTTGATCGGCGCCATCCTCCGCGGGGGAAGAAAACCACACAAAGTCTCTTTCGGAAGCGGAATCATCCGACAGAAGGAAGCCTTTTTTAAACGCGGCTTTCGCATGTTCATCTTCATCATGTTGAGCATCGAGGCGTTTGAAGCCATCACGTTCAGAGAAATCTTTTCCAAAGCGCGAAAAATTGTCCGTGAACGGCTTTGGCTTTTCACCAGCGGAATCGTGCTTGTCAAGATGGCAACCGCATTGTTCGCAATCATTCCGATTCTGATCATACTGCTTTCAGTGTTTGTCTTTGAGACCATAAACATTGAAACCATCATCGGCGTTTTCATCTATTTCATCCTTTTTGGCGCACTGATCACTGTGGTGGAGGTCATCTATATCTCACAACTCTACCTTTGGAACGAACGATGGGAGAAATTGTCGGATGAAGCCATCGAAAAAGGAGAAAACATTCCAAATATCCACGATGTCGAACAACCCGATCTGCTTAAAGACATTCATAATGACACCTTACTGAGCGAATATGATACAAGCCATGATTAGACACCGCCACTATGCCAAAAAAAAGCACGATTCGCATCGTGCTTTTTTGATGGCTATGCTTTGTATACGATGGTGCCGCTCTTGCCTTTGATGGCATCCGCAGCGTTTTCCAGACTTGCGATGATCGCCTGGGCATCGGGTTTACGGTTCACAAACTTGATGGCCGCCTCCACTTTCGGAAGCATGCTTCCGGGTGGGAAGTGTCCTTCATCGATATACGCTTTCGCTTCGGTGTCGCTCATTTTCGGAATGGATTGCTGATCGGGTTTTCCGAAGTTGATCATAACGCGGTCCACCGCTGTCAGGATGACAAATATATCGGCATCGATGATCTCGGCAAGCAAGGCGCTTGAAGAGTCCTTGTCGATGACCGCCGGAGTGCCTTTGACGACACCGTTCTCGCGGTACACCGGGATGCCGCCTCCACCCGAGGCGATGACGACGCTGCCGTTATCAAGCAGATGCTTGATGGACGCTTTTTCCAAAATGTCCACAGGCGTCGGCGAGGCGACCACAAAACGATAACCGCGTCCGCTGTCTTCGATGTAGGGCAGTCCCATCTTGTCCTTCATGGCCTCTGCCTGTTCCTTCGTGAGAAAGGCACCGATCGGTTTGGTCGGGTTTTTGAAAGCCGGGTCGTCTTTTTCAACGAGTGTCTGGGTGACGATGGTCGCAACGTCTTTTTGGATGTTGCGGTTGGCAAGGGCGTTCTGGATGCCGTTTTGAAGATGGAAGCCGATATAGCCCTGACTCATCGCCCCGCATTCCGGCAAAGGCATGACTGGGATGTTGTCTTTCGCCGCCGAGGCGGTGTCGAAGGCGCTTTGGATCATGCCGACTTGCGGGCCGTTGCCGTGCACGATGGTGACACTGTTGCCTTGTTCCACCAGATCGCTCACGCTTTGAGCAGTGTTTTTGACCAGTTCCTTCTGTTCTTCGGGGGTGTCGCCAAGAGCGTTACCCCCGAGCGCTACAACGATTTTCATTGTTTTCCCTCCAGTTTTTCAGCGAGGTCCAGAATGGCGGCCTCGAAACATTGTTTGGGTGGATGAACGAGTCCCGCTCCGACTTGACCGACGCCGGCGTCCTTATGCGCCATGCCGGTATTGATGATCGGCAGAATGTTGGTCTCGATCACTTTCACCGGGTCGATGCCGAGTGCGGTCGGCATGAAATCGAGCGGTGCGAG
>PWHD01000007.1 GCA_003555335.1 Mollicutes bacterium
AAAATGAAAGGATTGTGATCTGTTATGTATAACCTGAACACATTACATGGATGCGTACTCGTGCAAGAGAGGCTCCATGATCAAAAAAAGCAGCTGAATACCAAAAACAAACGTGTGAATCGCTAAAAAATAATATAAAGAGGTGTTAACATGAATGAAAAATTCTCTTGGCTGGAAAAACTTTCCAGCGGCGAAGCGTCCTATGATGAAGTGAAAAAAAATGTCCTCAAAGAAGAAAATGACCATGAAAAACCATCCTTGCACAAGTTCATCCATATCAAAGTGGAAAGCTCGGATGGGGACAAAGTCAATATGAAAGTCCCACTGGGTCTTGGCAAGTTGCTTCTAAGGAAAGGTACACTCATCAAAGGGACACCAATCAAAGAAAGTGACATCGATCTGGAAGAAGTCCTGGCTATGCTTGAAAAGGGTGAATACGGTGAACTGGTCGACATCGAAAGCTCGGATGGCGACCGAGTGAAAATCTTCGTCAAATAACACGAAAAACGGGAAATAATCTTTCCCGTTTTTTGGTTTGGTGGTATAATTGAGTTAATCATCACAAGGGGGGGGTTGAACCATGGCAACAGAACTGTCTGTCTACCAACACAAAAAACATCGTGGCGAAATGCTTGCGCTGTTTGGAATCATCATTCTGATACTCGGTATCGTCGGCCTCATCGCAGGTGCGGATACCGCCCTGTCAACAGTTGGGCTCGCAGCACTGGCTGCAGGCGCGATTGTTTTTATCGTAGGGGTAATAATCTATTCATCCGCTGTTAGCAGTTTCAAATCGGAGTTCCTTAAAGACTATTTCGGTTCGATTATCGAAGAGGGAACCTATTACCCTAAAAAAGGCCTGAGCGCTTCCCAAGTCTATCAATGCGGCTTTTTAAAACGCGCTGACCGGTTTAAAAGCTCAGATTTTCTTTCCGGAATCATTGATGGCGTCCGTTTTGAGTCGAGTGATTGCCATCTTCAGGAAAAGCAAGTGAGATACGTGACCAGAAACGGTAAAACACAACGCAAAGTGGAGTACGTGACATTTTTCAAAGGAAGAGTGTTTCGATTCGATTTCAACAAGACCATTGATCACTCTCTGCAAGTGCTGGAGCAATTCCGGCCGCAAGTCGGCGGGCATAAGAAAGTGGAACTCGAAAGCATCGCTTTCAACAAGAAGTTCAACACATACTCCACAGATTCGCATACCGCCTTTTATGTTCTGACTCCGCACTTCATGGAATCGCTCATGAAAATAGAACAGAATCACCCGGGTAGAATAGGGTTCTCCTTCAACGGTCCGAACATGCATTTCGCGATCAACGACGGAAAGGGTCTGTTCCAAGTTGTTCCGTTCAGAAAAATTAATGAAAAACTGATTGAACGTTTCAAAACAGACATCGAAAAGGTCTACGACCTTGTGGATGACCTGAAATTGAATAGCAAGATATTCAAGGAGGATAAATAATGGATAACCCAGTCGTAATTGTTTTAATTGTGTTAGGCGTGTTGGCGTTTTTAGTACTGATTTGGTTCATCTCGACCATGAACTCACTCAGAAGGAAAGAAGTCAAGGTCCATGAAGCGGAGTCCGGCATCGATGTCGCACTGACCAAGCGATTTGACACCCTGTCGAAAATGGTCGATACCGTCAAGGGATACACGAAACATGAGGCTAAGACGTTTGAAAACGTAGTGAAATGGCGCAAGGGGATGCCCAGTGAGCTCACCATGGAGCAAAAACAGGAGTTCATGCGCAAACTCAACGATGTCCAAGCGGACATCAATGTCGCGGTGGAACGCTATCCTGACCTCAAGGCGGAAAAAGTGTTCACCAACCTGCAGCGCACCATTGCGGATGTAGAGGAACACCTGCAAGCCGCGAGAAGGCTTTACAATTCGAACGTTTCGTTCCTGAACCGTAAAATTGTAACCTTCCCCATCAGCATTGTGGCTGCGCGCATCGGCATGGACAAAAAGACCTTCTTTGAAGCAGAGCTGGAGAAGCGCGCCGATGTCAAAATGGAATTTTAAACACTTTTATACGGTGCGTCCGTCGTGCGCGCCGTATTTTTCTTTTTTATGATATAATGATAATGCAGTTTGTTTTAAGGAGGCGCTATGAAATCCATCAAAGAATTATACAAGATTGGAAAAGGGCCTTCCAGTTCACATACAATGGGTCCGGAGCGTGCTGCCAAATTATTCAGAAGCCGATATCCGGACGCTCGATATAAAGCCGTTTTATTCGGTTCATTGAGTCTGACTGGGAAAGGCCATCTTACTGACAAGATCATAAAAGATGTGCTGGGTGATGTGCGGGTTGTCTTTTCTTCGAAGTTTATTGACGTACATCCGAATACGCTTGATTTTCACGCCTACGATGAACAAGGCGAAGAAATCGGCTACATGCGTGTCTACAGTGTCGGTGGCGGAACCATTGAGATTGAAGGGGTTCCGCATACGGAGAGTGAAGATGTGTATCCACATCAGTCATTCAGCGAAATTGCCGAGTATTGCAAAGCCGAAAAGATTCGCCTCAGCGAATACGTCGAACGTTTTGAAGATAAAGACAGCAGGGACTTTCTTAAAAACATATGGACAGTCATGAACCGTTCGATTGATGAAGGATTGGAGAAGTCTGATGCGCTTCCGGGCGACTTGCAGGTTCAGCGTAAAGCGAAAACACTCTATGAAAAAAAATTCCGGCGCGAGCCTTCGGAAATCCGTGAAAACCGTCTGGTCAGTGCCTATGCGTTCGCAATCAACGAAATGAACGCAAGCGGTGGAACGATTGTTACGGCGCCAACATGCGGAGCGAGCGGAACCATGCCAGCGGTGCTTCGTTACATGCAGGAAAGACATGGGTTCAGCGATGATGATATCATCGATGCTCTGGCCACCGCCGGCATCATGGGAAACATCATCAAGCACAATGCGTCGATCAGCGGCGCGGAGGCTGGCTGTCAGGCGGAAGTCGGTAGCGCATGCTCCATGGCGGCTGCGGCTCATGCCGAACTTTTCAATCTAAGCATTGACCAGATTGAATATGCAGCCGAGATTGCACTGGAACATCACCTTGGGCTCACCTGTGACCCGATTGGCGGCTATGTGCAGATTCCCTGCATTGAACGAAACGCCGTGGCGGCATTGCGTGCCATCGATGCCTGCGGGTTGGCCTATTTCCTGAGCGACTCCAGAAAAATCTCGTTCGACCTTGTGGTTGAAACCATGTTCGAAACCGGGAAAGACATGCCGGCGAACTACCGTGAGACATCCTGCGGCGGTCTGGCCAAGAAATATCAACTCAAATAGTGAGAAGGTGAAAGCGTGATAGACAAACACAGTGTGCACCAGGTTGAATTTGTCGATATGACACATGATGCCATGGGCGTCGCGAAAATACAGGGATTCCCTGTTTTTGTCAAGAACGCTTTGAAAGGCGAGACTGCGGAAATCAGGATTTCCAAGGTCAATAAAAACTTTGCGATCGGGACG
>PWHD01000047.1 GCA_003555335.1 Mollicutes bacterium
CCCTCCGCTTTTTGGCAAATGTCATCTTCAATTCAATTATACGCCCATCCCCCTCCAAACACAACAAAAAAAGACATGACGCGATGTGCGTCATGTCGGTGTCAGTCCGCCGAAGCTTCTTCGAACCATTCGGTGTAGTAATTCATGCCGATGTCGTGCGAGGTGCTGAACGTATCGCCTGCCTCGACCATGCGCCAATAGGCCTCAACCGCAAGGTCGAACATCTCAAGCGGCTTATAGATGATGTTTTCACCCTCCGTGGTGTTGTTTCGGGGGTGGTAGAAAACATAGTTGTTGGTCGCGATCTTGTAGGTCGCATCCGGGTCGACTTGGCCGATGCCGTCTTTTAGGGCATAGTTTCCGTTGCCCTCCATGAGGCTAAGGACCTCCTCGCCGCTCACTTCGACCGTCACTACGGTGTTGTCGAAGGGGAAGACGTCATAGAGTCTTGCGATGCTGACGGCTTCGCCGGATTCGAATGTATCTCTTGTGCCTCCGGTGTTATGGAAGGCGAAATCGGAATCGGTCGCTTCAAGCATCAACCGGCTCATCCAGCGGGTAAGATCCGCCTGTGACTGATAGCCGTCCGCACTCAGGTCCGAGGCATAAAGATGCTCGATTTCTTCTTGGTAGAACGCAATGGTTTCTTCAATGCCTGGGTGAGGGGTATTGAATCGGGCATCGCTGCTTTCATCAAGGTTCTGTGCAGTCGCATTGATGATTTCTCCATTGCGCCATTGAATCTGCACCTGACCCACATGCGAGCCGCTTGCCCCCGAAATGATCGTCGGCATGGAACCGATCTTATCGGTTTCCGTTCGGTGTGAGTGACCGTTGAATACGGCGTCGATGCGTGCATTTTCATCAAACTGTGAAAGCGGATAGTTGAGATCGCTTCCCGAGTCATGAGAGATGACGATCACGATGTCGGCATCTTTTTCACTGCGCAGATACTGAGAATATTCCTCAATGATCGGGACCGGGTCCGCAAAGTAGTACCCTTCGACCATCGATGCGAGAATCGATGATTCGAGTCCGTAGCCCATCGTGCCGATCACGCCGATGTTGAGTCCTTGACGTTCGAGTATCATATAAGGCTCGATGCCATCAGGAATGGTTTCACCGCCTTCATAAAAGACATTGGCCCCAAGCATTTTGTGCTGTGCCTGATAGACACCCTCATGCTCGCCGGTATAGTAACGGCTCACCATTTCAAGACCCCAGTCGAACTCGTGATTGCCGATGACCGTGGCGTCAAATCCGACTTCGTCCATGATGCGAGTGGTGTTTTCGCCATAGAAATAATTCGATGAAAGCGTGCCTTGAACCATGTCGCCCCCGCCGAGAATGACGGTTCTATCGGGATGGTTTTCCTTCTCGTCAATCAGGAAATTCCCGATTCTGGCCATGCCCATTTCACCGGTTCCTTCTAACAAGGCGCCATGAAGGTCGTTGAGATAAAAGAAATTGATGACTTTCAGTTCGTTGTTGTCGGTCCCGTTGTCACCCGGGTTTTGTTCGGACGTTGTCTCGCACCCGAGAAGGAAAAAGGCGAGGCCCAAAGCAAGCATGAATCCTGTAAGTTTTCGTGTCATGTTAAATACTCCTAACAATTGTTTGATTTAATCAAGCGGTATATTGGGATGGTCGTACCAGATCAGTTCGACCAGATGTTCAAAATCGATGAACGGATTGCGGTTGCTCTGATAATCATAGATGACTTCGTTTCTGCGTGTTTCGAAGGCATCCACAGGGTCGTCGTAATGGAAATCGATGAGGGTTGAGAGGTAGCCGTGCATAGCCCCTTCAAGGGTGTAAGTGGTATCGGGATCGGCCAGTTCATCGGTCAAAGTCAGCTGTTCCCAGGCGGTGACCATGTAGAAATACATGCGTGCCACATCCCCGCGATCCTCGCCCGGATAGTAGGTGGTCGAAGTGGTTTCATAATCGAAATACTTGTTGCCGCGTGAGGAGTTTACGCTCGGGTTGATGGCTCTTAAGTTATGAAGGTCCGAACCGATTGAAGTGCTTCCTGAATTGTTTCCCGCATGTTGCGACATGCCGAGCCGCGAGTTCGGCCAGACATGTTCGCGATGCCATGTGCTGCCGTCCCATTCCCCTGGCACACTCGCACGGTTATAGATCAAAAGGACATTGTCGTGGTTGTCGGGGTCCCTGTCGGCGATTTCCAGAATCTGGCGAGCGTCGTCATAGGTTTGAAGTTCAAGTCCGTCATTCACAATCGTTCGCAGAGCGAGCATGAGCTCTTCACCGTAAAGACCGCTGATGCCTTCATAATAGCCATCGAAATAGTCGCTGTAATCATAATCAAGAAGCGTAGCGTCCCTGAACACCCGCTTGATGACTTGTTGGGCGGCATAATTGCCGTCTTCATCTTCTGCGTAATACGTCAGACGATACTCGCCGAGAGCGCCGGTATATACAGAACCGCTGACCTGACAGGGCACTTCCTCTTCCAAAATGGTGTCAAACGCCGTGCAACCAGCCGCTTCCCACGTATCGCCATAGGAGTAATAGAACTGCATGTCTTCACTAAGTTCAAGCGTCAGACGCTCTGAGTTGTTCGGGTAATCGGCCCCTTGCAGGTCATATACTGCAAAAAAGCTTCTGTTTCTGTCCATGGTCGTTGTGAACGTTTCATTCGTGCTTACCGTGTTGCCGCGTGAATCTTCCCAACGAAGGAATGTGAAACGCATTTCGGTATCCTCGACGCTTATGGTCACTTCATCGTTGAATCCATAAGGCGCTTGTGGGCTCACGGTGATTTCCGCGCTATCGAGATTGCTTGAAGCATCCAATGTGAATACCGCATCGGAAGGATCGTTTGGCAACCAGCGCAAATTGTCGATGGTGATCTGCCGATGCGTGGGAACTATCCGTATGTCAAAAGTCCCGTAATATTCAAGGTCCTCGACCTGGAAGGTTTCAACGACATCCGCCTCGGTGAGGAGACCGCTCCCTACGAGGTCGTCATTGATATAGACTTCAAATCCAGCGTTTCCGCTGAAGGGTTTGGCATAGTCGAACGCAAGCTCGGAAACACCATGTTCGATGGTCGCCTCCAATACCGATCCTCGGTCGCTGTCCATGCGGACGGATACAGCGCCTTCAATGGCGGGGCCATCAAGTACATTGGTATAAATCCATTCGATGTCGTTCACACCGATGAATGAACCGCTTGAATACGAAGTGCTTGTGAAGACCATGTTCTCGAAATCTTCGATGATCCATTCGCTGTAATCGATGGGCTCGTCATTGTCGTTATCATTGTCGTTATCGTTGTCGTTATCGTTGTCGTTGTCGTTATCGTTGTCGTTGTCGTTATCGTTGTCGTTGTCGTTGTCGCC
>PWHD01000065.1 GCA_003555335.1 Mollicutes bacterium
AATTATAGCACAGCCCGTACTATGTTATAATGGATTTGGTGATTTTATGACATTTGAAATTTCAACCGAAGCGAAATCGTTTCTTAGAAACAAGGACCCTTACATGCGGGCGCTCATCGATACATTGGGCGAACCCGAAGAACGAGCGATCGATGATCCTTTCAAGGCGATGATCGTCATCATCACGGGGCAACAGATCAGTGAGAAAGCGGCCGATTCCATCGTAGAGAGAATCTTCGAACACTTCAATCCGATAACCCAGGAACGCTTCAGAACCTTGAGCGTTGACGACCTTCGCAGTGTCGGTCTTTCACGCATGAAAGCCTCGACAATCCTCAGGCTTGCACAGTTGGACGACCTGTGGGAGCTCAAAGACGCCCCTAAAGAAACCGTCGAAAAGCAGTTGCTTGACATCAAAGGGGTGGGACACTGGAGCGTCGAGATGTTCCATTTCGTATGCCGTCAGGACCCCCACATCCTCTCTTTGCGAGACATCGGCATCGTCAACGCGTTAAGACGCCTTTACGACCTTGACAAGGATGAACCCCTTGATTCGTTCAAAGATTATTTCCATCCCTACCAGTCCGTCGCCGCATCGTATTTGTGGAAGCTGCTGGAAGTGGATGATGAAACCCTACAATCGATCAAAAAGGACGTGAAACAATGAGCTTGGTGACCTATAAAGGAAAAAAGCCTAAAATCAGTAATTCCGCCCATGTCTTTGACGGGGCGCACCTGATCGGCGATGTCACGCTGGAAGACAATGTGGGTGTATGGTTCAACGCAACGCTGCGTGCCGATATGGCACCTATCGTTGTCGGCGAGAACACCAACATCCAGGATAACAGCGTGGTGCATACCGATGAAGGCCAACCGACCACCATCGGCAAGAATGTGACCGTCGGTCATAACGCCATCATTCATGCGGCCACCGTTGAAGATGAGGCCCTGATCGGCATGGGCAGCATCATCTTAAACGGCGCCGTCGTCGAGAAAAACGCACTCGTCGCGGCCGGGTGCGTGGTCCCTCCCGGAAAGCGTATCAAAGCGCGGACCCTCGTTGTTGGCAATCCCGCAAAAGAAATCAAGGAACTAAGTGAAAAAGAGATCCAGGGCATACGGGATAACAAGGATCATTACGTCGCATTGTTAAAAGACTATAAGGAACAATAAAAACGCCTTTAAACAGGCGTTTTTTCGTTCGGAATGGTTTTCACTTGAGTGTAGAAATACAGGTATTTCGTGACCGCAAGCACAATGATCAGTATGCGAATCGCCAGGATATCGATGGTGATGAAGGGGATGAGCAGCATGACATCCACCAAAAGCATCAGCCGTATCTTCCCGCCCCGGGTCATGGCGCGGTTTTCCGAGAAATTCATGAGATAGCGCCGGTAAAGCCACGTAGCGATGAACCATTGATGGAACCGTTTGGATCCTTTCGAATAGAAATACGCGGTCAGAAGGAGCATCGGCGTGGTCGGTAGCAAGGGCATGACGATCCCGATGATGCCAAGCACCATGGTCAAAGTCCCTAGCACGATATAGAGCGTTTTACGCATCGTCGAGCAGTCGCTTCTCTCCCTCGAGGGTCTTGATGTCGGTAATGTCCTGAGTCATCTCGAGGGTTCCAAGATAGGTTCCATCCTTGTCCCGGACCGCGAAGTAACGGATGTGAATGAACTTGCCACGCATCTGGATCCAAAACGCTTCACTGTCTTTTTCGCCGGATTTGAACGACTGGACGATTTTTTCAACCGTATCCACACTCGATGGCGGATGACACATGTTGACGTGCCTTCCGATGATGGTCTTAGGCCGTTCAAAGATGCGTTCTTTTCCTTGTGTGAAGTAGCGGACGTGCCCTTCGGCGTCCACGAAGGTAAGATCGAGCGGGAGAGTGTTCAAAATGGCGTTGAGCTGAACGGGGTCAAGCGCCCCGGCATCGAACTCGACTTTCCCTGAATGAATTTTGACGTCCTCTTCCTCGGAAGTAGCTTCGCCTTCTTCGGCACTTGCGTCGAAACGATGTTTGGGCGCTTCCAAAAAGAAGCCGATTTCATCCGAACCTTCGTCGATTTTGATGAAGTTGTAAAGGTTCAGTTTATCGTTCAAAAGCGGGATCAGGATGTTGTTTTCTTTGAAGACCATCTCCTGGGCCTGATGAACAAGCGATTCGATATCGCTTCGGACATCCGCCACTTCGGTGCCGGGCGTGTTCAGCACGCTTTGGACATGGTTGATTTTCGCTCGGATTTCATCGTCGACACCCCACATGACTTGAGGGGGAGCGGTGATGCCCTTTTTTTCCAAATAAGGGAAGAAGAGCTGTTCTTTGCGTGTGTAGTGTTTCTTAATCTCCGAAAGACGGTCGATGCCGACCCTTAACATCAAAATGGCGTGGTTGCCTTCTTGGTTCAGATACGGCTTGATCTCTTTGTCGATCAATGCCGTCAGACGGGCGTTTTCCTCTTTTAACAGCCATAGCGGGTGTCCTTTCCGTTGTGTGGGATCGTTGCCATGCAGCGCTTCGACGCTGCTTCCCATGACACCGGCATGGATGTCACAGAGTTTTTGGATCTCTTCGACGCTGATGTCTTCCTCTTCGACAAGCGCCTGTTCTATCTGGGAGATCTCCTCGGTGGAGACAGAGCCGAATTCCTGGCTGAAGCGCTTTTTGATCGCTTCGGTGTCGCCGCCTTTATGGAGTTCTTTTATCAGTTCTTTGAGGGCCTTTTTACGTCTTTGGCTCTCGTTGTTTATGAGCTCGCTCATACAATCACTTCCTTTTCCATCTATAGTATAGAAAAAGAACCGCTTCATGTTCAGAGAAACGGCAATTTTTATAATTATGGGGCTAAAGCGGCTGGTTTTTCAGTCTGTAAACTATTTCGGTCTCGTATCGACAATCTGGAAACCGTGACGGTTCGCCGCTTTTTGCAAGGTGGAAAGATCGATGCGTTTCATTTTCAGACCGTGCTTGAGCGGTGTGAATCGTCCGACGGTGTTGAGCATGTTTTTGTTGGTGACTTTATCGAGTCCGATATCGACCATGACCTGCTTGAAAGACGGGTGCGTGTCAATGATCGATTTGACGGTATCGTTGATGTCTATGGTTTCCATAACCTTCACTCCAAAGCTGTGGCTTGTTTTTTGAACCACTTGACCATCGCCGCTTCATCTTTGAGGCTGTCATCCTCTTGAAGGGCCGTAATGAAGTAGGAAATGCGGGCCAGCATGGTTTGGTGTTGCTCCGGGCTTTTGGCGCCGAAAACGAAGATGTGGTGGATGTGTTTTCCGAAGAAATGGACGCTTTGCCTGGTATAAAGATAGGCGATGAACGGTTCCGTCACGTGAGCATAG
>PWHD01000022.1 GCA_003555335.1 Mollicutes bacterium
ACCAGGACATCATAGACACCGAGTCTCAAATCACGGATGATCTCAATCCGTTCAAGCGAGTCGATTTCCGAATGCAGATAGGCGACCTTGATGCCCATCTCTTTGAGGTAAGAAGTAAGGTCTTCGCTCATCTTGATGGTCAACGTCGTGATGAGCGTACGTTCTTTCTTTTCAATCCGTCTTTGGATTTCGCTGACTATATCGTCAATCTGACCTTCTCGCGGATGGACCTCGACTTTCGGGTCCAAAAGTCCGGTAGGTCGGATAATTTGTTCAATGACATGGTCTGTACGACCAAGTTCGAAATCCCCTGGCGTGGCCGATACATAGACCACCTGGGATATTTTCTCATAAAACTCGTTAAAATCGAGAGGCCGGTTGTCCATAGCGCTTGGAAGACGGAAGCCGTAATCAACCAGTGTCTGCTTTCTCGCCTGGTCCCCGTTATACATGCCTCGTACTTGCGGCAATGTGACATGCGATTCATCGACGATAAGCAAATAATCATCGCCAAAGAAATCCATCAATGTCGAAGGCGTCTCGCCCGGTCCTCTTAAAGAAAGGTGCCTGGAATAGTTCTCGACACCTTTGCAAGTACCGATTTCACGAAGCATTTCGATATCATAGTTGGTGCGTTGTTTGAGGCGTTCCGCTTCGACTACTTTGCCTTCTTTCTCAAAATAAGCGAGACGCTCTTCCAACTCCGCCTCGATGCGACGGATCCCTTCCTCAAGTTTGTCCTTGTTGGTGACGAACTGCGTCGCAGGAAAGATGGTAACGACACTGTAATCCTCAAGAATCTCACCGCTTACAACGTCAAAACTTCGGATTCTTTCAATTTCATTGTCAAAAAATTCAATCCGGATCCCGGTCGATTTCTGGTATGTCGGAAGAATTTCCACAACATCACCTTTCACACGGTAAGTTCCGCGTTTGAAGTCCATGTCGTTTCTTTCAAAAAGCATGTCCACGAGTTTGATCAGGACTTCGTCGCGTTCAATCATGTCGCCAACCCTCAATGTCATGGTCGCGTCTTTATAGTCTTCAGGGTCACCAATCCCGTAGATGCAGCTGACGGAGGCCACGACGATCACATCGTCACGTTCAAGCAACGATGCGGTCGCCGAATGCCTGAGTTCATCAATCTCATCATTGGTCTGGGCGTCTTTTTCGATATAGAGGTCGCGTGATGGCACGTAGGCTTCAGGCTGATAGTAATCATAATAGGAAATGAAGTATTCCACGCGGTTCTCGGGGAAAAACTCCTTGAACTCAGAATAAAGTTGACCGGCCAGGGTCTTGTTGTGAGCGAGCACAAGCACGGGCTTGTTTATATTGGTGATGACGTTGCTCATCGTGAACGTCTTCCCAGTCCCTGTCGCACCAAGGAGAACCTGTTCCTCAATGCCATTTTGAACATTGTTCGCAATGTCTTTTATGGCTTTGACCTGATCGCCTTTCGGATCGTATTTAGTATGCAGTTTATACATTGTCTCGCACCTCTCATTCACAACATATTTTATCACAAGGACGGAATTTATGATACAATTACACATGGAAGTGATGCATGATGAAACCCCTCTTTGTCGCCATTGACGCGAAATATATCCATACCAACAATGCGGTCCGCCTATTAAAGGCCAACACAGCCTTTGATGCCGACATTTTTGAGTTCACTATCAAGGATGACCCGAACACGATGGTCCGTCGCATCATTGAAAAGAACCCGCTTTTTGTGGGTTTTTCGACATATATATGGAACGTCGAAATTATAAAAGGCTTGATAAGGACCTTGAAACATGAAACCGACATACCCGTTATCCTCGGCGGGCCTGAGGTCAGCTACGACAGCGCTCACTTCTTAAACGAGACCCAAGCCGACCTCATTGTAAAAGGCGAAGGCGAACACGTCATCGATGACATTACCCGCCACTTCAAATATGGTCACTCTTTAAAAGACACGCCGTCCATCCAGACCAAAGAAATCAACAATCCGATTAAAGAAATCGAAGACCTGAAAACATTGAAGTCCCCCCATACATTCGCATTTGATATCCCCCACCTTAAAAACCGTATCGCCTATGTCGAAAGCTCGAGGGGATGCCCTTACAAATGCTCGTATTGTATCTCCTCACTTGAGAAGACAGTGCGTTTTTTCGACATAAACCAAGTCAAGGACACTATTCTGTACCTCATCAACAATGATGTGCGTACGTTCAAGTTTCTTGACCGGCCCTTCAACGCGAACAATGATGCGCTCGACATCATTGATTTCATCCTCACAAATCATAGAACAAACAATGTCTTTCAATTTGAAATGACAGGGGACACACTGAATGAAAGCATCATCGATTACATCCATGAAAACGCACCCAAGGGACTTTTCCGGTTTGAAATCGGCATTCAGTCGACCCATCCGCTGACCAACCGGCTTGTCGGGCGACATCAAAACAACGAACGGCTGTTTAGAGTCATACGGAAAATCGTGCACCACGACATCATCGATCTTCACCTCGACCTTATCGCCGGACTTCCTGAGGAAAACCTTGAAAGATTCAGACAATCCTTCAATGAAGTGTATGCGCTCGGGGCCAAAGAACTGCAACTCGGTTTTCTAAAGATGCTCAGAGGAACCATGATCCGGCATGAGGCAAGCCAATACGAATATGTATTCGACGATGAAGCGCCGTATGAAATCATCAGCAACTATGTCCTAAGCAAACAAGACCTTTCCACCATCCGAAAGGTTGAAAACATGCTTGAGATTTTCCACAATAAGAACTACTTCGGAAAAACACTTATGAAGATCATCCATGCGCTCACATTCGACAGCTTCTCGTTTTTCCTGGAGCTTTACAATAGCTATCAGGAAAACCATCTTCCCTTGCGAGGATACCAGTTGCATGAACTTTATGCGTTTATCGAGAGTTTTCTCGAAAAGAAAGGCGTTAAACAAGAACAACTCGACGAACTGAAGCACCACTATCTCAAACGCTTTAAGACAAAACCAAAACTATATTTCCCGAAAATCACCGATAAAAAGCTCCGTAGAACACTCATCCACATCCTCGCCGACAAAACCGGATTATCCGAAAACACACTCTACAAACATACCATCATCACCCGATACAAGACCGGCTATATGGCAGCAACATATCAAAATCATGCAGTAATGATTCACACCATTGAGAACCCAAAATAGTTCATTCGCAAGAACACTGAATCCTTTTCATAAAATACACCGCACATATGTGAATGTGCGGTGTATTC
>PWHD01000050.1 GCA_003555335.1 Mollicutes bacterium
TCAAGGAACTCAATGTGTATGCAAGCGAGGCAAAAGCATGTACGGCCATGCTTCATAAGGCGTTTCCGGATCATTATCCCAAAAATGTCGCCAAAGAAGAGATCATACGTCTTCTCAAGGGTGACAATATGCTTTATGTCGCGGTGGAAAACGAGGTCGTCATAGGGTTTGTCGGAACATCCAAGGCACGAAGATACATTAGCGCATTCCAACTTGATCTCATGGTCATCCTACCCGACAGACGGGGTGAAGGCATCGGGACCAAGCTTCTGGATATCGTTGAACACCGTCTTCGTGACAAAAGGGTGGTCACGCTTTTCATCGGGACTGACGATGAAGGATACAAGACCTCGATTACCGGGACGAACATTTATGAAGACACCTTTGAAAAGATTGAATCTATTTCCAGTACGTCCCATCCTTACCAGTTCTACCAGAAACAAGGCTATCAGATTGTCGGTGTCATACCCGACGCCTTTGGCATAGGCAACCATGACATCGTTGTAGCCAAGCGATTGTATAAACCGCGCAATCAATGATTTGAGGTGTTACAATGGACATCAAAGATAAGGTTTTTGTAGTGACCGGTGCCTCAAGCGGCATCGGACACGCATTGAGTGAAGCTCTGCTAGATAAGGGCGCCAAGGTTTATGCGACGTCACGAAGCGTTGAACAAGCCTCCTTCGTCCACACGAACCTCTATAAAAAGAATCTTGATGTGTCAAAGCTCGACAATGTCGATTGGCTTATCAGGGATGCGATTGAGCGTTTCGGACGAATTGACGTTTTTATCGCCAATGCGGGATTCGCCTATTATGAAATCCTTGATGAGGCCAATGCGAATCATATCGATTCCATATTCAACCTGAATACACGAAGTGTCATCTATAGCGCGGTGAAGGTGCGTGAGCTTTATAAGAACAAACCGTTCCGGTTCGTGGCAATATTGAGTGGAGCGAGCTTCGTGTCCATGCCCGGTCATGCTCTTTATAGCTCGACAAAAGCGGCGTTGAGAGGGTTTTTCGACGGGTACAGGCATGAGCTTTTCCGTAAAGATCAAATACTTCATACGGTCTATCCGGTCGCAACTGAGACCGAGTTTTTCAATGTCGCGAACCAGGATAGAAAACCGTGGCCGATTCAAACGGTCACTACGGTATCCAATGCGATTATCAAAGGATTGGAAAAGGATAAGGAACACATTCATCCGTCCAAGCTTTTCAAGTTCGCCCACACATTCATGCCATGGGCACTTAAGATTTATCTGTGGCGTGAAAGACGGATTTTCCAACGAAAGCACGTGAACGGCAACAACAAACAAGATAAACAATAAGTAGGGGGATACGATGCTACAGCAAGTAGACGCAGACCTGGTGATCATCATTCAGGGATTCAGAACACCGTTGCTTGACGTGTTCTTCAATTTCATAAGCTGGCTCGGTGAAACGACATTCTATTTTATCGTGCTCGCGGCCATATACTGGGGTTATAATAAAAGAATGGCAGAGTTCGCCGCCATCACGCTTGGCGTCGGCGCGGCGACCAACAACATTCTTAAGAACATATTTCTTGAACCGAGGCCATTTCAACTCTATCCGGATCAAGTCGATAACGTGAGAGGATACACCGCTACGGGAACCTCGTTCCCTTCTGGTCATGTGCAGAGTTTTTCGAGCCTGGCTTTCGGACTTTCGTATTATACAAGACGACGCATATTCTTCGTCGTGGCAATCATCATGGTCGCACTGATGGGGCTTTCGAGAATCTATCTTGGTGCGCATTTTCTAAGAGACACGATTGTCGGTGGCATCATGGGCTTTTTGGTCGCTTCCTTTCATGCCGCGTTATATGCGTACATCAAGCATAAGAACCGATATTTGAACATCTATTATCTCGTGTTGGTCCTGGCCTTTCTACCCTCCGCTTTCTTCATGGAGATGCAGGACTTCTTCATGGCTTACGGCATTCTGACCGGGGCCATCTTGGCGATTTATCTGGAGAAAAAGTACGTGAACTTCACCGTGCGTGTCTCAATCAAAACGTTGGCCATTCGTACGGGCCTGGGCTTTCTTGTGATATTCTCGGTCCTTTATTCACTCGGTTTTCTGCTTGATGTGTTCGGGATTGTCAGAGGGACCACGGCCTATGCGGTCTTGTCGTTCCTGCGTTACTTCATCGTCACATTTATCGCGTTTTTCCTCTATCCTATGGCATTCAAACGATTCAACATATAAACAATATGGAGGCAGCCATGTTTAAGTTCGACATTGTACGTTACAAAGACATATTGAGAATAGACACCCTGAAAATTGATGAGGGTGACGTTGTGGTCGTTGTCGGACAGACCGGCGGTGGGAAGAGCACCTTGCTTAAACTTCTCAACAAGACCATATCACCAAGTGAAGGCCGGATTACGTATAACGGCACCCCGCTTGAAGAAATCGACAGTGTGCAACACCGTCGAAATGTCATTTACCTCTCCCAGAACCCTTTCGTGTTCAAAGGGACCATCCGGGATAATCTCCTGAAGGGTCTCATGTTTCATAAAAAAAAGTCGCCGTCCGATGAGACGCTCAGGGATATACTGAAAATGGTGGCTTTGGACAAGTCGCTTGAAAGTGGGACAGACACGCTTTCAGGTGGTGAGGCGCAACGGCTTGCGCTTGGCCGTGTGTTGTTGCTTGGGGGCGATGTCTATCTTCTGGATGAGCCTTCGAGCGCTTTGGACGACGAGACGGAACGCATACTGATCGACACCATCACCGCATACGTTCGTGATAACGCCAAGACGTTGGTGATGATATCCCACTCCAAAGCGATCGCCAACAAGCATGCGGACCGAACCCTCGTGATGAATAAAGGCACGCTCAGGGAGGGTGAGGAAAATGGATAACGGAATCATCCAACTGTCCTATATCCAGGTGCTGCTTGGGTATGTTTTTGTGGTTTTGTTGCTTTACATACTCAGAAGGCGGAGCGTCTCACGCGAGAAGGAAGTCATCATCGCGACGATACGGATGACCGTGCAACTGCTGGCGGTTGGCTATGTGCTGACATTGGTCTTCGAGCGACCGAATCCGTTTGTCACATTTGCGATCATTCTCCTCATGCTCGCGTTTGCCATCTATACGGTGTTCTCAAAATTCAAAGGCCGACTCAGCCCTTCCATGAAACGTGTCATCATGACGGCGCTGCCGGCAGGAACGCTTGTTTCACTGTTCTATTTTCTGTTCGTGGTCATCCGGATAGAACCATTTTACA
>PWHD01000031.1 GCA_003555335.1 Mollicutes bacterium
ATAAGGAGATGACAGCATGCACACAATCGCTATGAAGCTCAACAAAAAACTCTACTACGGATGGGTCATGGTCGCAGTCAGCGGACTCGGGCTCTTCTTTTCCGCTCCCGGCCAGACCTTTTCAATCAGTGTTTTCATTAACGCCTGGCGAGCCGAATTCGGCTATTCCTCCTCGCTCATGAGTGCGGGCTATCTGGTTGCGACCGTCGCAAGCGGGTCCTTGCTTGTGATCATGGGGAAACTCGTCGACCGCTTCGGCCAGCGCATCATGATGATGGTCGTGGCGTTGATGCTCGCATTCAGTGCGTTTTACAACAGTTATGTCACCAGCGTCGGCATGATCTTCTTCGGTTTCTTCCTGCTTCGATATTTCGGTCAGGGATCCATGACACTCGTGCCACACTCATTGGTTCCGCAATGGTTTGAAAAAAAACGCGCCTTCGCGATGAGTCTTGAAAACATCGGCGGACTGATCGCCACGCTCAGTGTCCCCACCATCAACTATTGGATGATTACTTCTTTCGGGTGGCAGGCGGCGTTCCGCTTCTGGGGGATCGCGCTGATCGTGATTTTCATCCCCGTCGTATTTCTTACCGTCATCAATCGCCCCGAGGACATCGGACTTCAGATGGACGGGGAAAACAACGGGGCCGAGGCGGCCAAGGCGGCGATTGAAAAGATGGAACGCGATAGTTTCATGCTTTCCGAAGCGCTTCGAACCAAAGAGTTCTGGTTCATCGGACTGATGAGCATCATTGTACCGATGTTCTCTACGGGGGTCACCTTCCATTTCTTCGAGATGATGGGACAAAGAAGCGTGAGTGCCGACAATGCGGCCCTGATCATCGGGATGCTCGCCTTTCCGGCCTTCTTCATGCCTTTTGTCGCAAAGGCCCTTATTGACCGATACCCTGCCAAGTACATCTTTCTATCCACACAGGTCATGATTTTCCTCTCCATGGTCTTTCTCGCGTTCTTCGTTCAAGGGTTTCTGACCGCACTGGCTTTCATTTTGTTCTATGGCACCGCGGTCGCCGTGCAAGTCGTCACGCTCAACACCATCTGGCCCACCTATTTCGGTAGGAAATACATCGGTTCCATTCGCGGGGCCGCCCAAGTGTTCATGGTTGTATCGACGGCCATCGGTCCGCTCCCCCTCGGACTCAGTTTCGACTTCTTCGGAACATTCAATTACGCCATCTACCTGATGATGGGCATGACCATCTTCGCGATGATCATGGCGCTTTCCATAAGAAAACCCGTGAAACACCATGCTTGATCATCCCACAAAAAAAGCGGTACATACCGCTTTTTTTCATGGAACAATACGTGTCAACCGCTGAATAGAACCATCAGGATGAAAAGAACAACCGTCGCCAATACCACGAAAAGCGGAATGTTGACCAGCCAGAACTGGCTGCGCTGACGTTCCACCTTGCGAGTGATGTGACGTCCGAACTCATCCATGGTTTCCCCCGGTCTTTTGCCTTCGGCATATTTCATCGTGCCACGATGCCTGCCACCGAATTTGCTGCCCATAAAAAACCCTCCCTTACTTCACATGTTCATCCCTGCTTTTATTATATCATAATTTTTCGGCGGGTCATTTGAGTATTTTACGGACGAGCTTTTCGCGTTTCTCATAAGGCGGATAGGTTAGCGGCGGGTCGACTTTCGTCGATTTTTTCATATAGGCTTTTGGATTCGAGAACGTATCAAAACTGTGTTTGCCGTGATAGCGGCCGAATCCGCTTTCCCCCACACCACCGAAAGGCAAATGATGATTGGCCACATGCATCACGGTATCGTTGATGGCGCCACCGCCGAAACGAAGTGTTCGGAAAACACGGTCGATATCCGGTTTTGATTCACTGAACATGTATAGTGCGAGCGGGGCGTCTTTGTTTTTCAGTTCCTCAATGAGAGCCTCGAAGTTCTCAAACGTAAGAACCGGAAGGACGGGGCCGAAAATCTCTTCTTGCATGACCCTGTCGTCAAACGTGACGCGCTCCATCACGGTCGGTTCGATGGTCCGGCTTTTTTCATCTGTCTTCCCGCCATGGGCCACCTTTTGCGGATCGATCAGATTTTTGATGCGCTCGAAGTGTTTGTCATTCACTATCGTTGGATAATGGTCCTTCTCAAACGCATAGAATCGCTCGAGTGTCGTCGTAAGTTCTTTCATGAAAGCGTCCTTGACGGAATTTTCGACGAGGATGTAATCGGGGGCGATGCACGTCTGTCCGGCGTTCAAAAACTTTCCAAACGCGATGCGTTTGGCCGCAACGTCAAGTTTGGCGGTCTTGTCGACAATCGCCGGCGACTTCCCACCCAATTCAAGCGTTACGGGCGTCAGATGTTTTGCGGCGGCTTGATAGACAATTTTTCCAACTCTGGCGGATCCGGTGAAAAAAATGTGGTCGAAACGATGGTCAAGCAGTTCTTTTGTGGTGTCCGGACCGCCACGAACCACGGTCACAAGTTGTTGGTCGAACGCCTTATCCAACATGTCATGAATGACACGCTCGGTATGTTTCGTAAACTCGCTCGGTTTCAATACCACGGTATTGCCGGCCGCGAGCGCGCCGATCAAAGGTTCGATCGATAGCTGAAAAGGATAGTTGTAAGGACCGATGATCAACACTGTCCCTTTGGGTTCACGCATCACATAACTTTTCGAGAACCCTTGGTAAAACGGGGTTTTCACTTTTTTTCGCTTCATCCATTGCTTAAGGTGTTTCAAAGTGATGGAAATCGACTTCAAAACAAACCCTACTTCAGTCGAATAGGCTTCGAAGCTTGATTTGTTCAAGTCTTTCTTGAGGGCGTCAAGAATGGCTTCTTCATTATCCTCAATCGCTTCATACAAAGTTTCGAGCGCACGCTTCCTCGATTCATAGGAAAGCGTATGTTCCGTTTTGAAATAGGCTCGTTGCGCTTCAATCATATGTTTCATACATCTCACCCTTTCTTATGTGTACAGTCTAGCACATAACCGTTCGACCGATAAAGAAAAAAGGGCGACAAGCGCCCTTTTGAATCCATTTATGGCCGGATGGTGATAACGCTTTTTGTACTCAGCAGTTCATTGGTGTAATCATTCGTGTCATTAAGTTCGTAATCGCCGCGGAGTTCCACCCGGTAAGTCTTCGTCTCGTCATGGCTGTGGTCGAAGGTATAGGTGCCCTCCACCGATTCAAGGCCGATGGCGATGGTGTCGACCTCTGTGAGGGTGCCGTCC
>PWHD01000043.1 GCA_003555335.1 Mollicutes bacterium
CAGCTCATTCACAATCGCCATATTGATTGTGGGTGTACCCTCCTAATCATACCCTTAGTATAGGGGAAAAATGACACACTCCACAACGTTTGTTGGTTCTCATTATAAAGGAGCTACTCTGATACTAAAAGGAAAGGAGAAGTATAATAAATAGCACGTTATTTATTATACAAGGGGAAATATGTGAGAAAAGTCTATGTGTTTGTTTTGTTTGTGTTGCTGATTGGCATCGCGATTGGGTGTGATGCCGATGAACGATCCATCGAGGTGGTTGAGTCAACCATTGCGGAACCATTCGACATTGAGACGTTCGATGTTCGTGACATTGAACTGAACCTTGTGCGAAACGGTGAAACGACTTCGCTTTATCTGAGCGAGTCCATGATTGCCTCGGACATTTCGATGGAAGAAGGCGAGCATACCATTGATTTAGAGTACGACGGGTTAAGAACCTCGTTTGACATCGAGCTGGTTTTCGGTCTGCGTGAAACCTTGCGTTCGATGCATGCTGCGGGAGAGGAAGCGGGTGCGATCGATACCGATTTTGAAACGTGGCTCACCACGCCATCCGAGCGGGGTCGTGGCATTGCGTCGATCCATGTTGATGCGGATAACATGCTTGTTATAGAATATACAGACGAGCATGTTTCAACCGTTGACCTTGATGACGGACACACCTATCATGCGGTTGTGTTCAAAGATCATGATCATACGCTCATCGATGTGGTGATGGTACGGGACGGCCAGGATGCAGAGGCGCCTGAAATGGAAGAAGTAAGAGACATTATCTTCGAAGGATGGAGCGAATCGTATCATTCGGTCGACCGGAACCTTTCCGTTGTTGCCGAGTACTATATGTATGATTCTGTGGACATTTATTGGGAAGAGGGCGCAACGATCACCATCGGTGTTGACAGCGACTCCATGGCCGAAGCATTGATGAACCAATGGGAAAAGGACTTTCCTGAATTGACAGGGTATCTGTTTACGACAAACTATGAATCCGCGAACAATGAATGGAGCGGCACCGAAGGCATTGAGACCATGAAAGGGGAAGCCCCGGATATCGCGCTCGTTCTCGACCGCACCGTCCGCGGCAAAGAGTCATCGCTCTTGCGCCTGCCTGATGCGCTCATCGAACGAGGAGAGGCGAATGCGATGGCGGAAGCTTATGAAGCGGCCAATCATGACAAACATGTGTATCTCCCGGCCTTCTATGACGGCATGGCATTTTCCTGGAACCGTACCATGCTTGAAAAATGGGGCATCGATGTCGATGATGTGACGGAAGACAATCTGCCGCGTGAGCTTGCGACGTGGGAAGCGATTTTCGAGTATGTCGATGCGAACCATTCACTTGAAGACAGGCCTGTGTTCAGAGACCAGACCATTTATGAATTTTTCCCTGTTTCTATCGGAGAAGCGTGGAGCGGCTATTCATCATTGACTGCCGGAGGGTGGCAACTCTATGGCAGTGGTGACTACAGCGACCCTGAGTTTGACACCGATGAATTTTTGAAGGGACTTGAATTCGTCGAAACATTTTCTCAAACCGATATGAGCGTCACTGAAGACAATGAACCACGACCGGGCGCGTGGATGGACTGGCGTTGGGAAAACTATCTGCAAGGCCATCATCCCTTTGGACTGGTCGGGACATGGATGCAAGTCGAGGATGCCATGGAAAGCAATGACATGGTCTTCGAGTTTGCACCGATGCCCACATTTGAAGACGAGCGATTAAAGCCCTTGACCAAAAGCAAAGGATTCGTGATCAACGACTATACCGAATATCCTTCATCCGCAGCCTTTGTGCTCGAATGGCTTTATTCAAAGGATGTCATGGAGGTCATGGTTGAAAACAGCACCTATCTTCCTTACCTCAGAAGCGATGCGGACATGCTTCCATCACTTGATGGATATCGGAAGGATTTTCATAATGCGCTAACGGTGTCGCACTTCGAGTCGATGGAAGGCTTGCCGCAAAATCCGAACCGTCATGCGATGGACATCTATTATGACATTGGCATCAGGGACTACCTCATGGACATATGGAACGGCGATATAACCCCTGAGGAAGCGCAAGCGGCTATTGTGGACAGCGCCAGATTCTGGATGGAGGAATACAATACTTCGGATTGAAAGCAATTCAACAGGCACACCGCTTGAAACGGTGTGCCTGTTTTATCTTTATTCAAACATAGCTCATTAGATAATTTATAAACACAAGGCATTGCCCTACCGAAAGGAAGGGGAATGGTTTATAATGGGGATAAGTGTGAAACAACCACACGCAACGTAGATCAAAAACATGAATAGGGGAGAGACATCAATGGGGGAAACCAATCGTTTATCAAAGGAAGCGAAGTTTGAAAATGCGAAAGAAGCCGCAAAAAGCGGCAAACCATCAGATCAATATCTGCTCGGCCTTCACTATTATGCCGGCATCGGTGTAAAGCGCAACTATACGGAAGCGCACACATGGCTCGAAAAGGCATCACAACAAGGCCATGCCGATGCGTGTGCCATGCTCGGACGCTTGTATGAGAATGGGTATGGAGTAAAAAAGGATTTATCCCAAGCATTCAAGTTGTTTCAAACGGCTTACCAGAAAGGGTCTGTTGAGGGCATGCTGTCATTGGGCTATGCCTATGCACTTGGTGAAGGCGTGGAAAAGGACGCGAATCATGCGTACACGCTGTTTAGATCGGCTGCGGACAAAGGTGACAAACGCGGCATCTATATGATCGGGTATCACTACGACCGTGGCATCGTGGTGGAAAAGGATCCGTCCATGGCGTTCGAGTATTATCTAAAAGCCGCCGAGGATGGCTATCCGAAAGCGTATTTTAAAGTCTCACAAGCCTACTTGAAAGGGCGTGGCGTTGAAAAGGATTTAGAAAAAGCCTTGGAATGGGCATTAAAAGGTGCCGAGAACGGAAACCCCGACGCGCAGTTTTTTGTGGGCAAAGCGTACAGGAAAGGCAATGGCGTCAACCAAGACAAGGAAAAAGCATTCCGTTGGTTGTTGGCGGCGGCCAAACAAGGAGAACGCGATGCCGCCTATCTGGTAGGAAGAATGTATCGCCGAGGCGAAGGTGTGGAACAGGATATGGAAAAAGGATTCCAGTGGACGCTGAATGTGGCGGAAAAAGACCATCGTGGAGCCCAGTACGATCTTGGAAAAATCTATGCCAACGGTGAAGGCGTCGAACAAAACTATCAAAAAGCGTTAGAATGGTTTCAAAAAGCGGCTGAAGACAATGACACCGATGCGCTTATCAGTGTCGCTCAAATGTATTTGAAAATGGAAAAACCCAGACTTGCCATCACTCACATGCGTGGCGCTGCGAATCAAGGGAATCCGGATGCCCAAGCCTTCCTAGGCATGATGTATCTGTCCGGATACGGCGTACCGGTAGATGCTTCAGCTGCCGAAAACCTTTTCAACAAAGCGGCTGACAAAGGGAATGCCGATGCTATGCATCAACTCGGCGTCATGTATGCGAAAGGCAATGGCGTCGAAGTGGATTTAAGCAAAGCGAAGCATTGGTTGGAAAGAGCGGCCGAAAAAGGCAACGACGATGCGGCCAAACTACTCAAGAAACTGGATGAGCTTCCACGTTCCAGCGCACCGAGCCGTTCCACGCCTAAAGGAGGCGCTACATCGCCTCCGAAAAGCAGCCGCACACCTTCAAGTGAGCCAACGGCTTCAAAACGCGCCGAACCCACGCCGACCGGGCTGCCCAAACCCAAAAAAGAAGGGCATAAACTTGTTTTCATCGAGTCGGTCAACACCCGTACCACCGATCATGGCCCCGGTATTTTGAACAAGGACTTTGTCTATACTTTCACCTTTCGTGATGTGAAAACGGGAGCGACGACGAGTGCTTCCACGCGAAAGTTTCACAAGAATGTGTTTCATTTTGACCGACAAGCCTCCATATATGAAGTCAATGCGGGGCGAAAGGTGCATTCCGTCATACGACGCTTCCGAACCAAGGAGGACTATCTGGAGGGTAGGGAATGTGCCAATCAGGTGAATTTGCTCGACAGTTCGACCGAGAAAACCATGACGGGCATTGTGTATGTCGGCACGGCGATCTTTATTGTTGTGTTCCTATATTTCTTTTTACAAGCATGGGGATAACCTGAAAGAAAGCGGCACTCGACGAGCGCCGCTTTTTTTAGATGGAGAAAGTTGAGTCGTTACGATTTTTTTGTTCCTCGAATTCTTTTTGATGTTCTTCTTCGAGTTTGCTATCTTCTTTTTCGCCATGATTTTGAATCGCATCATTTACGTGCTTTGGTTTTGTGTGTGGCATATCGTTGAGGATGGTTTGTTTGTCATTATGCTCATGCGTGCTTGGTTCGGCCTGGTGAGTGTCTGCATTGTTTCCATCTTTGTCTTTTGGGTTTGCCGATGTTGGTGTATGGTTCGGTTGGCTGTATTTTTGCTCACCAGTGTCCAAGGACATAATCCATATGGCCAGTAGACTGAAAATAAGAACAATGAAGAATACCGGGGCTAAAAAGAGAAGGCTCACTAATATATCGATAATGGTTGGAAGAAAGATTAGGAAAAGGATAATTCCGGCGATGACAGCACCAACGATGGCGATGATGCCTAACACAACAAGGATTGTGTCCACGGACATTTCAGTGAAGCTGTTTAGTATTCTTTTGACTGTGATCGGTTTCCTTTGCTTGGTTCTTTTTCGGGTTCGCGTTGACGTTTGTTCGTCATGTGCGACGTTGATGCCGCGAATCGGCTGTTTATTCGACCATGACTGACTGAAGGACTCGATTTCGGCTTGATTTTTGGTCTTTCTTTGCAACATTGTGAGGATGATGAAAAAGGGTGTAGATAAAACGAAAAAGGATATCCAGACGGCGATGTGTTCGTCGGGGAAAAGCAAGAAGAAATCTGGAAATACCGGAAAGATGTTATGCCAAATGTTCAAGAGTGTCCAAGCCAAAAACAAGATAATCGGGAATCTGAATAGGAATATAATAACCCTTTTCAGCGTGTTGGATTGAGCCCGGGTCGTCTCGGCACTCTTTGCTGGACCCGGCATGAACGTCCGAAGCTTCGGTGAAAGCAGTCGGTTGACCAAACGAAGCAACAGAGCCAAACCTGCGATGATGATCCAAAAGGACGGCGCGAAACCATCCATATACGGCATCCATTCAAAGAGTGTGTTGAAGAGATTGTAAAGCGCGAAAAAAAAGATGACGTTCGTAAGATAACGAATGAGTTGAAAATCTGCTCGATACGATTGTGAATGCATGGTTATCCC
Source organism: Mollicutes bacterium (assembly GCA_003555335.1). The sequence goes on from PWHD01000043.1 coordinate 5,301, forward strand.
CTTTATGTAGAATATGATTGAATGTGCTGTTTCCATTTTACCATACATTTTGCAGAGGAATGAAAAAAACCAGAGAATCCTTGTTTGAACCATTCACTGTCTTATTGTCTCAAATTGGTTTATAATAAAATAAAGGTCGGGTATAAAGGGGAGATTCCATGGTTCTAAAAGGGTTGGTTATCACAGCCTATGTGCTGATGATTGTCTTCAACGGACTCGCGAACACGCTTCCGCTTGGCGGTCGCACTACAGGGGAAGTCAGCGACAGGTATCCGAGTCTTTTCACGCCCGCAGGGTTCACCTTTTCCATCTGGGGTGTGATTTATTTGGTCCTTTTGGTCTTTGTGATCGCGTATCTTCTGGATTGGTACGGCCTGAATGCTTCGCTTCAACGGACAATCGGGTGGCTGTTTGTTCTGTCTGCGCTGTTGAACGTTGCCTGGCTCTGGATGTGGCATCATGACCGCATCGTGCTTTCCACGGTGGTGATGATCGCCTTGTTCGCTGTGCTTATGATTGCCTTTTTAAGGATTGATGCGTCCAATTTTTGGTTGCGTGTGCCGTTCAGTCTGTATTTTGCCTGGATCTGTGTGGCGTTGATTGCGAATGTGACGATCATGCTTGTGGCATTGGACGCTCCGCTGCTCGGGCTCCGTGAGGAGACATGGCTGATCATGGTGCTTGTCATTGCGGCCGCAATCGGCATCGTGACGGTGCTCACGACCCGTGATGTCGCCTTCGGCCTTGTGTTTATCTGGGCCTTTGCGGGCATCCTCTCACGGCATGTTTCCGCTGCTGGACTCAACATGGCCTATCCGAGTGCGGTGAGTGTGCTAAGTGTGTTTATCGTTGCCCTGATTGTCACAAATGTCTATTGCTTTATTGCCAATGGAATGAACATTCTCCCTTAACAATTTGATCATCAGCTCGGAAGGAAAAGTTGCGTGTGTTGCATTGAGCTTTTAAAAAGTTGGATTGATTATATTTAACATTATATTTATAATGGAGAATAGAGATGGAGGGGACTTATTATGCTGTGTCGGCCACTGTACGATATTTATAATTATATTATCGCATCGTTTTTGTGTATCAAATCAGGTGTGCGCATTTCGATGTGTTTTTTTATTAGAGGATAGTTCATGAAAAACGTAGCGATTGTTGGACTTGGCGTTATTGCACAAAAATACGTTGATGTTATGCTTGAAAGCTCTTTGATCCATATCCGCACGGTGTGTGACCGAAAGCATACCAGTCTTGCGAAGCGACTTAGTGATCTTGGGATTCCTTACTTTCAAGATTATGAAGCGATGCCTCTTGAAGGAGTAGATGTTGTGTTTGTCCTCACACCCGTTGATACACATTGGGAATTGGGAAATTATTTTTTGATGAAGCGTAAGCATGTGTTTTTGGAGAAGCCGGCAACGCAGGATCTCAAAAGTCTTGATAATCTGATAAGCAGATCGATAAAAAGCGGAATTGTCTTAGATGTGATTCTTCACTGGCGCTACGGCAATGAAGTGATGTTCCTTAAAAATCGAGAAGACTTGTTCAGTGATGCAAAGCGAATCCACATGATAATCGATGATCCCTACACCAAAGACGGCTTTGTGATCCCGAGTAAAGCTTCATTGGGTGGCGCGTGGCTTGATAGTGGAATCAATGCATTGAGTTTCTTATCTTTATGGTTTGATTTGAAGGCATTCCGGTTGAAATCATCAACGGCAAGATACTGTGATAAGACTTCACTTGATATTCATCATGTCCGGATATACGAATTCGATAAGATGGAGATTGTCATCGAAATTCATTGGGATCGAGGCAAAAATCACAAAGAGACTCTCGTTGAAAAATCAGACAGTGTGTTGAGGATTGACCATACGAACCAAAGCGTCTACAAATCGAATATCAAAGTGTTTGATGGACGTAGTGAGGACCGGCTTAAAACCCATTATCACAACTTTTTGAAGACGTTACAGCACCACACCACTGATCACGAAGCGCTGTTGGAACTTCACAAGCTTGTATTTGAAAAACAGGAGGGTGATTCATATGAATATAATAAAGGCGAATAAGGTATTTACTGACCGGGTGGAACCCAAAGAAATCTTGACGAAAGAAATCGAATCAGTCGAGAACCGTAAGGGCTATAAACGCATATACGTTTTTTACGGCATCGGCGGAATCGGCAAAACTCGTTTTCTTGAGGAGATGCGTTATGATGATGAACAAAAGAAAAAAATAGTGCAATTTGTTCATGTGAGCCTCAACATTTATGAGTTTGATAACCCAGTAAAGATTTTGACGAGCATTCGCAAGCAACTCAGTAAAATCGATTTGATTGTGTTTGATTATGCATTGGTTCAGTACTATTCGAAGAATGGTATGACATCCACGGACATAACTTCCAAGTTTCATGGCGTCAACAGCAGTATGATGCTCTTATTTAAAAACATGACCAGTGGCGGAAAATCCATGATACCCTATTATGATCTTGTGCGCTCCTCAATTGTCGGGATGAAGAGTCTTCGTGAGGTTTTTCAAAGAAAAAAATTCAAGGAGATGTTTCAATTTATCGACACAATGAGTGCAACGGAGATTTACGATCGTCTTCCAGAAATGCTGGCCACGGCCATAAATGATGCCAACCAGCGATTGATCCTCTACCTTGATGATTATGAAAGCATGGTAAAGAAACTCAAAGACCTGAACGGCCCAGATAACTATGAAAGTTGGCTTATTCATTTTTTTGAGAAGCTTGAGACTGCTCTCCTTGTGATATCGGCTCGCGAAAAGCTTGCCTGGGAGAACGATTATCCCTTTCTCGACGATGCGATTCATCAATACTATCTGGATAAGCTTACCAAAAAGGACGCTAGAGATTTTCTCATATCGTTACCAATAAAGGATGACGAGATTGTTGAACAGATTGTTAATCTTGCCGAAGGCATCCCTTTGTTTCTGGACATGTGTGCCGATCTATACTTTAATCAGGATTCAACGAGCGATGACAAAGACTTGTTTAAGCATCTATCCTTGAAGAGTCTGATTGACCGCTACCTAAGGCACTTTAATGATCAGGAACGGTCGCTGGTACTCTATTTGTCCTATCTACAAGCTTTCGACTATGATTTTGTTCGTTACCTTTCGTCCAGAGTCAATATCGCTATTTCGGATGTTGAGCTGAAGCATTTCCTGGAGCGTTCACTCTTCATAGACAACGAAACCATGAAAACCGTTGACGAAAGCGTTCGAAAACACATCTTTGACAGTAAAAAGAACAAAGGACATTCGGGTATACAAGAAGTTCTAAAAGATTATCTTGAAGACACAATCCCTTTTGAGCATACAAATTACTCTCATTACTTTAAAGAATACGTTTTGCTTGTGAGCAAGGAATCACTATCTACACCGTCTGTCGAGTTCTTAATCGCTTCTATAAGTCGTCTTGTCGATCGAGGCTATGCCATGCACCTTGATGAGGTGATGGCTTATGCACAACAACAAAATTCGGCAGAATTCCAGGCTGTCTATGATTATTTCCAGTTACTGAAATTTCGTCGCCAAGGTAAGATCAATGAAGCCATGAGCATACTGAAAAGCCATAAGGAAAAAGGGTTTGACGTTTCCGTTTTTGGTTCCATGGAGCATGCATATACGTTGTTAAAGGTTTTAATAAAGCACCTTGCCGGCCATTATGACCTAGCTATCCAAGGATATCAGGACCTCATTGAAGAACATCAACTACTTGGTAGCCTGCAAGATGATAGCCGAACGTTGGCGATTGCCCGTATCAAACAATCGGACCTTTTGTTTTTAAAAGGGCGATTTCATGATGCCTTGAATGCTACCAACGCCATCAACATCAACGAGCTTGATCAGATGGAAAACAAGATGGAGTTATTGCGTGTAAAAGGTCACATATATCGCTTCAATCTCGACTTTGATACAGCGGACAAACTTTATCGCTACATTTTGGAAAAAGAAAGTGATCGGGACTTGAAAATAATGGGCAATGCCTATACAAACTTATGTGAGACACATTGCCTCAGAAATCCTGATTTGGCTATTGACTATGGAGAAAAAGGAATCCCTCTTCTTGAATCAATTCATTCATACGTCGAGCTTGGAAAAATGCATGCCGCATTGGCTTATGCGTATGCAAAGAATGATGATATACCAAAAGCCTATGATCATGCTGATCAAAGTATTCGCATGCAAACCGAGAACGGCTATCAGTCTGGTATTCTCTTCGGCCTTTATGCGATGCTTTATGTTGAATTCAAAAGCGAAAATCCGTTCCATTCCCCTTACGATTTACAGTCATTGCGCGAGCGAATACTCACTTTGACAGATAAACTTGGCGTCTATGACTTCCTTTTGTTGATACCTCATTGCCTTTATGGGGAGTCCTATTCCAGGTTAGAAAATATTCAATGGTTGGATTTTGCCAAGACCAAGCAGACAATGCTCGAAATAATATGATGAGGACATAGTAAAGAATGTACATCGGAAAGATTCTGGGAAAATGAGCGTCTACCGATTGCAAACATACATCGAAAGAAGAGGAATCGATAATTGTTGTTGGATACGGTTGGTACCCACAATTCCTTTGATGTCATATGACCGTATATCATCATCCACATATCGCCTTGTAACATTTGCATTAAGATTCGCTAGGATTGATAACCCCCGCCGGAACGACCGGTGGGGGCTTTTTGTCGATGCGCGTTGAAGTGTAGCATAATAGTTATTCAGTCTGATTAAACGGTATAAAAGTAAGCACAAATCAATAAAATTTAATGTTTTTCGTTAAAAATCATTGACTTTTTAATGATAATCGTTAAATATAGAAGGTATAGGAGGCGATATTTTATGGAAGCCAATACCGTATTTGTACTATTTCTTCTGGCAGTCTTTCTGTTTTTCATTTCCAAAGATGCCACATACCGAAAAGAGGGTCGCATGCCCAGTGTAGGACCGTATCTTCCCCGTGTCATCAAGGGGTTGCAAATTGTTTTGCTTGGGTATGTTTTCTGGCATATGGTCGAGCTGATCTATTATCTTTACAATCATACCTTCATCGTCGGGATGACCGCGCATGCGGGTCTTGATGCGATTGCGGGATATGAAGCCCTGATCATGACGTTCTCACTGATTGCGACGACGCTCTTTTTCCTCTTGCTTGAGATCAGCCACAAGATCGCAAGCGAGCTCACCAGGGATTTCAAGTTTTCCCACACGCTGATCCAGCGGTCAAAACTGATTCTTTATCTGTTCATTATCTATATTTTTGCCCATGTGATTATCAATACCATCATTTTCGGTTCCATCACCTTGTCCATTGAATACATTGTGCTTTATGTGTTGCTGATTGCGATCATGCGGACGTTCATCCGAGCGGCGAGTCTGCAACGTGACAACGACATGGTGATCTGAGTTGCCAATCCGCATACACTTGGACAAAGTGTTGAAAGAAAAGAAGATGACCGTGACCGAGCTTTCCGAAAAAATCGGCATCAGCAACGTCAATCTATCCATCCTCAAAACCGGCAAGGCCCGTGCCATACGATTTTCAACACTCGAAAAAATCTGCAAGGTGCTCGAATGCGAGCCTGGTGACATCCTTAAGTATGAACGGAGTCCTTATAGCTTTTAAACCAATGATAATGAGCAATGAAGAAAGCATCAACGCTAAATAATAAGCGTTCGTTTGATCAGTACGTCCACACACTCACTTATTTCACCTTGTCTACAGAAAGGGGATTATCATGTCCGCAATTATCGTACAATCCATTGTTTACATGTTCATTTTCGCCATCATCCCGATTGCTATGTTTGTCATCTATTACGGGGTGACGCTCAAAAAACCACGTACGCTCATCAAGGAAACCTCCTGGACGCTTCGAATCATTGTGGTTCTAATGGTGGGGTTTCCCATGGTGTTTACGACCCTCTATGCGAACAGTCCGGCCCGCGAACCGTCCGTGGAAGACGCCCGTGATTATGTCGTCAACGATATGTTGGTGACGGACCGGGGCATTGTGGTTGCCGGATACAGGGGTGAACAGTTTCCAAATCCAAGAGCAATCATCGAAAAATACGACCTTGAAGGCACCCTCCAGTGGCGAGCTACCAGTCCGGCCCATACTGTCTATGAGACCCTGAGCATAGACATTTATGGCGACATCGTCGCAACGGGAACCTATATCTGGCCGCCCAATGACGCGACCTTGAATTTTTCATCGCTTAAATATCACCAACGGATCGAAAGCCGTTACGACCTTCAAAGCGGTGAAAAGATCGAAAGCGAACGCGAACAAATGTACGGCGATACCCTCATTACGCATGAGGGCCACCGATTCACATTCGAAACAGAACCCTATATCGAAAAAGAGGGTTGGAGGAACAAATCTTATCATGTCACTTTCGAACTGGACCAATACCAGGGACCGTGGAATATCACCAGTGCAACGCATGATTTCATGACGGCTACGACATCATACGATCGATTCCGGAAAGCCTTTGATATCATATATTACGATGAGGAGATTTCCGTCGTGCGGATGACCTTCGCGACACCCGCCGGTTATAGCGCACTCGACAAGGTACTCATCCTTGATCACCACGATCTGGAGATTCTATATCAGTCCAATGTCAGAATGAACCCCTCTGATTATGTCGATTATGAAGCGGTGGTAAGACATGAAGGAAAAACCTACATAATGCGGTCACAACCGTATCATACAAACAGCCGGCTTATCGTTATTGATGAGACCTTCGAGGAGCCTACGGCTTACATCACACCATGGCAAGACAGCAAGCCGGGCTTCAGGACCAACGCCACGCCGATTGAGGATTCGACGCTTTATCTGGGCGGTACCTGGCACATTCGTCAACCCGGCGTCGGAAGCGTCCCGCATCCCATGTTCGCAACGATCGACCATGAAGCGGATCCCGATGCTTACCAGGGGATGGTGATGGCAATCGATCTGGACGATCTGGACGAGGGAAACGGCACCATCGACCATGCCGAGATCATTCCGATGCGCAAGAGCCTTTGCATCAGCGCCATGCATGTTGAAGGCGACCGAATCCTTGCGACGGGCACGTATTATTCCTCGATGGTCACGCCTTCAGTGAACCACCAGGATGTCATGGCCGTATTTGAAATCGATTCGAACGGACGCCACCAAATCATCGCATTTTCCGAATAATCTGAAACACGATACAGAATAGAGGTGTATTTATGCCAAGCATCATCATTTTATCCATCAGCTTTTTCATCGCCTTTGTAATCGTCGGCCTGCTTTTCGTTCTTAATTATGCCGAGTTCAGTCCCAAGGGCATCAAAAGTGTCTACCGCTCGACGTCAAAAACCATGAAAGTCCTCATCGTTGTCGCGCTCATTTTTCCCATCGCCTGGCTCAGTGCGTTCCGCGGAAGCCCGGCGAATGTGCCGTCGCTTGATGAAGCGGACAACAGCGCCTGGTACACCATGCTGGAAACGGAAAACGGGTTTGTGGTGGCCGGTCGTAGCGGCAACCGCCAACATGGCTATGCCCATATCGTCAAATACGATGACGCGGGCGAGAAGCTCTGGTCACACACCGTGCCCGACTGGAGAACCCGCTATGACACGCTTTCGTTGACTGAAGAAGGCACGATCCTCGCCACTGGCATTGAACCGGTGAGTCCGAGTCCGGGAGCCAAATACGGTTCGTTGCCGCAACTTGCCTTTCATGTCCGTTCCACGTTCACATTGGATGGCGAGGAACTAGACTATGTGTTTGAGAACAATCGTACCGATAACGTTCGTACGCATGACGACACCCGGTTCACGTTCGATTTTGATCGTTCCGAGGCCTATGAGCAATCGACTCACTATGATTTGACCATCACCCATGACAAACACGGGGAGCCGACCTCAAAAACCACTGTGATTGCCAATGTATTACCGAATCTGGAAAGTAATGACAAATCCATCAATCTGTTTTATCAGGATGACGACATGTTCGCGTTCCAAATCCGTTTAGGAATTACACGGTCGAACATTGTCGTAAATCGAGTCTATTTTATGGACTATGACCAAAACATCATCCATGAAAAAAACCTGTTCGGCGGGCCGATACAAGGCAGGAAGATCTATCGGGACATGGTAAGAAAGGACGGGAACTACTACATTACCCTGCACCGGGAGTATAACAATAGAAGTGCTGTGCATGTTTATGATGAGGATTTCAATTTTGTAAAAGCTCCCACGTTCCGAATCGATTCACAGATAATCAATATGGAGATCCATCACGTGACGGTCGATGAGGAAACCCTTCGAATAAGCGGAAACCAGTGGCTGGACGACGACCGCGAAGCATTCCGGGGTGTCATCATGGAATACGACCTTGATGATTATTCCCATATCCGCCCCTCCGTCACGAAGACACTCCGTGAAGGGGTGGGCATCCATCGGGTCCTTCCACGTGATGATGGCTACTACATCGTCGGCCCCATTCACATTCCTACCTTCGCTCCGGTTTATGAAGGCCGGTGGATGATTCCGGCAACATTCGCCCATTTGAACGACCGTGAACAGACACGCATTCTGGCGTTTGGTGATTGAAACACTATAACATTTATCGCCTTTCCGTAGAAAGATGCGTCCGTGAAGTGAACCCCTTATGAGGTCATTAACTAGATAAGACTTAATAGTAGCACCTTCTTGCATTCTATAAAGCAAGGGGTGTTATTCTTATAGCGCTGATCATGTATTTTCGCTCCTTTTCCACTTGAAATGCAACTCACTTTTAAAAGACCGTAAAAAAATTATGTTTGATGCGAAAAACGCAATGAATTATGCTACTATGTGTAGAGGAAACACACAATAATAAAATAGGGGTAATGAATAATGAAGAAACTGTTTACGTTTTTTGCTGTCTTACTGACAGTATTGATACTAAGCGCATGCG